>JAQYLJ010000039.1 GCA_028720145.1 Clostridia bacterium | reverse complement strand
CGGTTGCAGTCGATGCAGGGGTTCGGGGTCTTCCCCGCGAGGTACTGCCCGACGAACCTGCCGATGACCTCTCGGCGGAACTCCGCACGGTAGTCGAGGACATGGAACGGCATCCCCAGTTTCTCGCACACGAGACGGGCGTCGAGGGTATCGGTCTCGGACGACTCCGCGGGAAGCAGCATCATACAGCCGACACCGGAGTAGCCGCTATCAAGCGCGAGGCAGGCGGTGACCGACGAGTCCACCCCGCCGCTCATGGCGATAAGAACGCTTTCACCCGCGCTGTCAATCAATCTCGTTTGCTCCATTTTGCATCTCCTTTTCGAGAGTATTATACAAGTCCCGCGCGCGCTTGTCAAAGGGGAGATGCGGTGGGAGACCCGAAAGGGCACGGGTATTTTGCTCTTGCACCGTAAAAAAAAATATGATAGACTGAATATAAGAAAGATTCGCCCCGAAAATCGGGCAAAGGAGGACACTCCGTGAAGCAGAAATTCATCAGTCTCCTGTGGCAGGACGAGGAGAGCCGCGCACGGCACGCGGAGGGCGTGGGGACCCCGCGCATCTCGGACGAGGTGCTCGAACAGTTGGGACTTACCGACCTGCTCTCCCTCTCGGGTGGCATCTCGACATATATGACCTCCGACCCCGAGGTGATTCTCTATCGGCAGAAGACCCTCGCGGATTTGAGAAATATCCCCGCCCTGCGCGAGACCCTCTCTCGGGTCGTCCCCATCCTCTGCGACATTCGGGAACTCCGACGACTGAACGGAGATACTTCCCCCTCGACGGGAGACTCCTACCTCTATTCCATCACCGAAATCGAACTCTATGTCAGTTGCATCGACACCCTCTCAAAGGGTCTCAAAGAGATTGACGCGGAAATCAAGTCCCCTGCCTTCCGCGCACTCGCGGACTTCACGCGGGAACTCTCGGAGAGCGACTATTACCGCGAACTCAATGAACACCTCAAAGAACTCTCCCGCCATGTGCACGAGGTCAAGAGCGTGACCATCGGGGTCAACCTCGATTCCGCGTTCCGTCCGGTCGAGGCGGGGGTCGTCAGCATCAACGCCGACACCTTTAAGAGCGGGAAACTGCTCGATAAGATTCTGCGATTCAGTTTCAAAAACGATGCCATGACCTGTATCGCCCCGCTCACACCCGCGACGGCGAAATACTCCGAGAATCAGCAGGAAGCCATGACGGGCGCGTTCAAAGGCGCGCTCGAAGAGATTTTCCGCTCGTCGGTCAAAGCGTGGCGCGGAATCGTCGAGGACTATGTGCTCGATAACACCGACTTCCTCCTGATGCTCCTCCCCGAGATCGAATTTGCCACCAAGGCATCCGCGCTCGAAGAGCGGATCACCGCCTCGGGGAATCCCCTCACCACCCCCGTCCTCGCGCCCATGTCCGAAAAGGCGTTTGACGCGAAGGGACTCTATAACCCCGATGTCGCGCTCCGCATTTCGGAGCCCGTGGTGAAGAACGATTTTGCCTTTGACGAAAATGCCCGCATCTATGTCCTGACGGGACCCAACCGCGGCGGGAAGTCGGTCATCACCTGTGCGGTCGGACTCGCGCAAGCCATGGCGCAACTCGGGATGCAGGTCGCGGCGGACTCCCTCACCCTCTCCCCTGCGGACGGCATCTTCACCCACTTCCCCGAGGGAGCAGAGGATACCATCGACAAAGGGCGGCTCGGCGAGGAATGCGCGCGTCTGCGCGAGATTTTCGAGCGCGTGACCGAGAACTCCATGATTCTGCTCGATGAGTCCCTCTCTTCGACGGGCGCTTATGAAGCATCGTTCATCGCCGCGGAGATTCTGACCGGCTTCGCCGTCGCGCGTTGCCGCGGCATCTTCTCGACCCACCTCCACGGGCTGGCGTCCGCGGTGCCCGAGATCAATGCCCGCTCCAAAGAGGCGGGCGGTGTCCCCATCGACACCCTCGTCGCGGGAATCGAAGAGGGGAAGCGCTCCTTCCTCATCAAGCGGGCGAAGCCCGACGGCAAGTCCTATGCCCGCGATATCGCGGACAAGTACGGGCTCTCGTACGAGAACATTCTGCACCTGCTCGGGAAGCGAGAATCGGACTGACCCCTCCCCGCGCGGTCGATCCGCGCTCCCTGCCCGTGTAAAAGCATCCCACGCCCCCGTGCGGGGCAAAACAACAGAATTAGGAAACGCGGTGCGACCATCGGTCGCACCGCGTTTTTGTCGGGCGTTCATCAGTCCCCGTTTTCTTCGGTATGCTCCCGAAAAGAGACCGTGATGGTGAGCACCCCGTTTTTGTACGCCGCCGCAATCTGCCCGTTCATGCGCTCGGTCAGCAGTTTGGCAATCGAAAGGCCGAGCCCGGTCGACTTGCGCGCGGAATCCACGGTATAGAAGCGGTCAAACAGTTTCCCGACCTCCACCTTTGAGAGTTCCGACGCGGTATTTGAAAACGAGAGTTCCCCCGCGTTTGTCATCGAAACCGAAAAGTCCCCGTCGCTGTATTTCACCGCATTCCCGATGATGTTCCCGAAAATGCGGGAGAGCGCGGACTTGTCGAGCGTTCTCCAAACGGCATCCGCGGGGACCTGAATTTGCGGGACAATCCCCTTTTGCTCGAATGCCCCGTAAAACGAAATCAGGCAGTCTTCCAGCACCCGACCGACATTCACTCTTTCATAGCGGAAGTCCGAAACAGAGGAAATGACCGAGTAGCGAAAGAGTTCTTCGGTCAGCGATTTGAGTGCTTCGGTGCGATTGGCAATCTGTGCGAGATAGTGTGCGACCTTTTCGGATTTCTCTTCGGTTTCCAAAAGTTCCAGATAGCCGCAGATGGCGGTCAGAGGGGTCCGCAGGTCGTGAGAAATGTTCGTGACCGCCTCTTTGAGTTCCCGATCCCCTTCGAGGTATTGTCGCCGCTGTTTTCGCAGTTCGGCGAGTTGCCGCGCTATCTCTTTCGCGAGACGGCGCACGGTGCGGTCACCCGAGGAGACGGTAATCAACTGATTGGTGTCCGTGGTGAGATGCTCCGCCAGCCCGTCGCAAATCTCGTTCATGCTCTTGTGCATCAGTAGTATTTTGATACCGAGTGCCGCCGCGACCAGCGCGAGCGCACCCGAGAGAAGCCATGGGAGCATCTTTCTCACCACCTTTTCGGGGAAATATATAGTTCCTTTTTACGGAAGCAAAGCCATCTATGGGGCGATTATTTGAGTTCCTTTTTGCGGAAGCAGAGCCAGCCGACCCCGCCGACGAAAAGACAGACCGCAAGCGAGACGAACGGCAGAATCTTCAACTGTGTCGTCTCTTCAGCGCTCAGCGTGAACGGCATCTCGTCAGACGCGAAACAGGGATTGATGATGTCCATATATTGCAGCATCGCGCCGTAAGGAATCGCATAGACAACCCCTTCGACAATCTTCCGTGCGGCACCGCCGATATAGCGGGGGTTCGGCTCGTAAACGGTCGTCACCCCATCGCCCGTTTCATCCTTCCCAATCTCGATCGCACCCGTTCCGAAATCGGTCGTCACGCCGTCGGTCTCGTCATATACAATCCGGATCATTTTCGGCTGACCGAGCGCGTCAATGAGCGCATAGGCGGAGAAGACGGTCGCCATGACGACGAGCAGGCAGGCGACGGCATTGATTGCCTTTTGCGAGATTAGGAGGGCGACCGTCACCAAGATGACGGTATAGGAGAGCGCCACCAGTAAAAAGCCGACCGCGGAGATGAGCAGCACTCCTTTGGGAAGTGTGCCGTCATACCCAATCATGGAGACGGCGAAAACACCGAGATAGAGCAGCCCCGCCGCCAGGGTAAACGCCAGGTAGACGGTCAACTGCGAGAAGTAGATCGTCGCTTTGGAATGCCCCGATGTCACCATGTTTCGCAGAGCACCACTGCTGTGTTCTGCCCCGATCATCAGCGAGATGACGACCGAGAGAATCACGAAAAACGAGAGTAAATAAATGTCGTCCAAGTAGTCGCAAATCACCCGTGTGTTCAATGCCATTATCACGCCGTTCAGAAAAGCAGCAGCAAGTCCTATCCACGGGAGTTTGCTTTTGCATACGCGGCGGAATCCCGCTCGTAACAGTTTCATCATACCGCGTCACCTCCCATCGGGTCTCGGTGCGCGTGGGTCACGGCACCCGCAAAAAACAGTTTACGCATTCTCTCCACCTCCGACCAGATTGATGAAATAGGTTTCGAGATTTTCGTCCTGTTCGTGTGACGAGACAAGGGGGCAGTTTTCTTTCGCGAGTTCCAAGACCAACTCGGAGAGGACAATATCGCCGTAAATGTATGCCTCGGTGTCCGAAAGGATTTCGTATTCTTTTTTCAGTCGATCGAGTACGCGCACGAGCGCCTTCGTGTCACCGACCTCGACGCGGATGCGTTTCCTGCACACCTCGTCCAGCTCCGACGCGCTGATTTCCCTCACGATATGTCCTTTCTCGATGAACCCGTAGTGGGTCGCGAGTTTCGCGAGCTCCCCGAGGATATGGCTGGAAATCAGCACGGTGATCCCGTGTTCGTGATTGAGTTTCAGAATCAGTTCCCGCACCTCGACGATTCCCTGTGGGTCGAGCCCGTTGATCGGCTCGTCGAGCACGATGAAGTCGGGATTTCCGATCAGCGCGACGGCGATGCCGAGCCGTTGCTTCATCCCGAGGGAGAAATGCCGCGCCTTCTTTTTCCCCGTGTTTTCAAGGCCTACGAGCTTTAAGATTTCGGGGATGCTGTCATAGGACGGCAGACCGAGTACGAGCGCCTGCTGTTTTAGGTTGTCCTCGGCCGTCATGTCGGGGTAGATTGCGGGGGTCTCCACCACCGCGCCCATTCTGCGGCGGGATTTCGCGATTTTGCCGTCCCGATTCGAGACCCCGTACAGCGCGTATTCGCCCGCCGTCGGCTCCTGCAACCCGCAGATGACGCGAATCAATGTGGTTTTCCCCGCACCGTTCCTTCCCACAAAGCCGTAAATCGCGCCTTTGGGAATGTGCATGGTGAAGTCCCTCAGCGCGTCAAACTTCTTATATTTCTTTGACAGCGCCGAGGTGGTCAGTACATATTCCATTTCAAACCTCCCGAATCGTTGGTGCTGTCATTTTCCCACAAAAGCGTAAAGAGGGCGGTAAAGAAAAGCGTAAAGATTCCGTAAAGATCGGTTATGCCAACCTGAAACCGATACCCCACACCGCCTCGATATAATCCTTGCCGGTCGCGTCGCGGAGTTTCTTCCGCAAGTTGCTTACATGGATTTTTAGGGAACTCTCGGTGCAATCGGGCGTGTCCGCGCCGATATGGTCGAGCAACTGCGATTTGGAGACCGCCTGTCCGCTGTTCTGCATCAGGTATTTCAGAATGGCATATTCCGTCCTTGTCAGTTTCAGTTCTTCCTCCTCGACCGTGACGGCGTAATTCGCCGTGTTCAAAGTGATTCGGTCGTGCCGCAGAAGCGCGGGGTGTGCCGTCTTATCCCGCAGGGCGACGGCGATTCTCGCGAGCAGCTCTTTGGTCCGGAACGGTTTTGTCACATAGTCCACCGCCCCGCCCAAAAGCAAGTCCACCTTGCTATCAATGTCTGCTTTTGCGCTGACCACAATGACGGGAATCTCTTTGATTTTCGGCAGGATTTCCTCGCCCGACAGCCCCGGGAGCATCAGGTCGAGCAGAATCAGGTCGGGGGTCTTTTTCGAGAGGAGCATCAGGGCTTCGGTCCCCGAATACGCGCGGACGACGCTGTAGCCCGCTTGGGTCAGGACCTCTTCGAGCAGATTCCCGATATGTATATCATCATCAATGACTGCGATTGTTTTCATGGTAAGCACCTGCGAACAAGAATTTCTTTGACGGTTACCCCTATTATTCCACAAAATCGCGGATTCTTCAAGTGCTTTCATGCCGCCCGTCGCGGCGGGGCGCATGACGGGCGCTTTTCTTTTGTTTTTCCCGTTTCCGCTCTTGCGGGGGGACGGGAAATCTGTTAGAATAGAATGAGTAATCTCACAAAGGAAGTCGCTATGCCAACTCTCAACGAGCGGTATCTGACCGCAAAGCAACAACTGTTTAGAAAAGTCTACGGTGCCCGTCTGAACCCGCCGCAATGCGACGCAGTCTTTCAGACCGAGGGTCCTCTGCTCGTCCTCGCGGGTGCGGGGAGCGGGAAGACCACGGTTCTCGTGCGCCGCATCGCCTATATTCTGCGGTACGGGAACGCCTACCACGCGCCGGTGCCCGAACGGGGGGTGACCGAAGAAGAGGTCTCCGCGCTCGAAACGGCGCTCGCGCTCATGCCACCCGAGCAGATTCGGGATGAGATTCTCCCCTGCTTTATCGAGAGTCCCTGTCCGCCGTGGGCGATCCTCGCCATTACCTTTACGAACAAAGCGGCGAACGAGATGAAAGAGCGTCTCAATACCGAACTCGGCGACCCCGACATCTCTTCGCAAATCACCGCCGGGACTTTCCACTCGGTCTGCGTGCGGTTCCTCCGCCGTTTTGCCGACCGCATCGGGTTCGACCCCTCGTTCACCATCTACGACACCGACGATAAGAAACGGGTGATCGTCGCCCTGATGAAGGAAATGGGCATCAGCGACAAGACCCTGCCCCCAAAGACCGTCTGCGAGGCAATCTCGCGGGCGAAGGACCGACTCGAAGGACCCGAGAGCGTCGGGGATGCGAAAAACCCGTGTGCCCAAGAAATACGGCGCCTCTTCGTCGCCTATCAGGAGAAACTCCGTGCCTGTAACGCCATGGACTTCGACGACCTGATTGCCCTGACCGTGGAACTGCTCGAAACCTGTCCCGAAGCGCTCGAATACTACCAAAACAAGTACCGCTATGTCCTCGTCGACGAGTATCAGGACACCAACCCCGCGCAGTTCCGCCTGACCGAACTGCTCTCGGGGAAATACAGAAATATCATGGTGGTGGGAGACGACGACCAGTCCATCTACCGTTTCCGCGGGGCGACCATCGAGAACATCCTCTCGTTCGACCGCGTCTACCCGGACTGCCATGTCGTCAAACTCGAACAAAACTACCGCTCGACCAAGTGCATCCTCGCGGCGGCGAACGCCATCATCTCCCACAACAGCGAACGCCACGCGAAGAAACTCTGGTGTGACGCGGCAGAGGGCGAGAAGATACATTTCATCAAAACGCAGGATCAAAACGATGAGGCGAAGACCATCGTCGACACCATCACCGCACAGATGGTGAAAAAGCAGCGGCAGTATAAGGATTTCGCCGTCCTCTACCGCATCAACGAAGCGTCCCGCGCGCTTGAGGGCGCATTCGCCAAGAGCGGGATTCCCTACCGCATCCTCGGCGGGCAGCGGTTCTATGACCGCAAGGAGATTCGGGACATGGTCGCCTACCTGTATGTCATCATGAACCCGACCGACAATCTCCGCCTGAAACGCATCATCAACGAGCCGAAACGCGGCATCGGAGACACCTCGATCGAGACGGTCGAACTCATCGCCGCGAATGAGGGAAAATCCATGTATGAAATCATGGAGCACGCGGCGGAGTACCCCGCGCTCGGGCGGGTCGCCGCTAAACTCACGGCGTTCACCTCCCTGATGACTGAAATCCGTGAAGAACAACTTACGCCGAGCGACCTTTTGGACGCGCTCTTCTCGCGCTCGGGATACCGTGCCATGCTGAAAGAGGCGGGCGAGGTCGAGAGACCCCGTCTCGATGCGGTGGAAGAGTTCATCACCGCCGCCAAAGAGTATGAGGCGCGGGCGGAACGCGAGGAGGAGGAACCCACGCTCGCGGGCTTTATGGAAGAGGTCGCGCTCGTCTCGGATGTCGACCAATACGATAGAGACGCGAACAGCGTGGTGCTCATGACCATGCACTCGGCGAAAGGTCTGGAATTTCCCGTGGTCTTTTTGCCCGGGATGGAGGAGAATATCTTCCCCGCAGGGCAGTCTGCCTACTCACCGTCTGAGCTGTCCGAGGAACGGCGACTGGCGTATGTCGCGGTCACCCGCGCCAAGCAAGAGGTCTATCTGCTCTGTGCGCGTGAGCGTATGCTCTATGGGCGCACGATGGCGAACCCCGTCTCGCGGTTCGTCTCGGAGATTCCGAAAGAACTCATGGACGAGACCTCGGTCGAACGCTTTGCGCCGCCCCGTTCGGGCGGCTATGCCCGCGGCGGTTACGGCAGCGGTTATCGCACGGGAACTTACGCCAACCCCGCGGGTTCCACCACCCCGACAGGCAGTCGCTCCTACGGCGCGCCGAGTGAACTCTCGCGGAAAGTGGAGGTCCCGACAGGCACCTCCCGCACCGCCTCCTCGTTCGGTGTCGTCCGCTACCCCGAGGGGACGCGCGTCTCCCACGCGGTCTTCGGCGCGGGCACCATCCTATCGGTACGCGACATGGGCGGCGACTTCCTCTACGAAGTGCAGTTCGACTCGGGCGTGAAGAAGAAACTCATGGCGACCTACGCGAAACTCAAAAAGATTTGACCTGCCCGCACGAGCGCATCGGACTCACTGTATCCTGCGGCATCGGTCTGCTCTCCACGCCCCGCGTTTGCAAGTCCACGCAAAACAAATACATTGTCCCCATACACAAAGCGGAGCCGCATTTGGCGTGATACTCTTATCGGAGTATCACGCCAGTTCTATTCGCCTTGCGGCGAGTTCTATTGCTTCGCAGTTATATTCGGCTTGCACCGAGTGATATTTGCTTCGCAAGTTTTATGGCGAATAGAATATCACTGAAGCCGCAAGGCTTCAATACCACTATTGCGACAGCAATAATATCACTCCGATGACATCGGAATATAACTGGATTTATTGCTGGGTTAGATGTATAATAATTGCAGAGGCGATGATATTATGTCAAACAGCATTTTGAGAGATAAAGCAAAGGATTTTGCTAAAAATATTGTTTTTCTCTGCCGTAATATGAAATCAGAACACAAAGAAACTGTTCTGATCAATCAATTATTACGTTCCGGCACTTCTATTGGAGCAAATATTCATGAGGCACAATATGCTCAAGGCACGAAGGATTTCATATCAAAACTTGAAATAGCGCAAAAGGAATGCTATGAAACCGAATATTGGCTTGAGCTTTTGTTTGAAACAGGTTGTATGGAAGACAAAACGTACAAAACTATTCAAAACGATTGTGGAGCCATACGTCGTATGTTAATAACATCGTTGAATACGATTAAAGCAAAACAAGAATAGGGGTATGAGCATAGCTCGATGCTTTTGTAATACAAAGGCAAAACTGGCAAAAACAGAGCGATAAACAAGAATTTGTAGGTGTGAGTGATGGCAATTATTGAGGTTACAGAAAACAAAAAGCAATATCTTGATTTGTTGCTATTAGCAGATG
Organism: Clostridia bacterium; assembly: GCA_028720145.1. Taxonomy (GTDB): domain Bacteria; phylum Bacillota; class Clostridia; order Oscillospirales; family CAG-272; genus UBA1740. The sequence continues at coordinate 395 of JAQYLJ010000039.1, read as the reverse complement.
AGCAGGAAGATATGATAGACCGTTATCTTGATAAAGGCAGGATGTATGTACTTGATGATAATGGTGTTAAAAGCGAGTGTGTCATAACCGATGAAGGAAATGGTATGCTTGAAATCAAGAACATTGCGACAGTTCCAGAATACCAAGGTAAAGGTTATGCAAAAGTCTTGATTGATTTTGTAGTTAAGAAGTACAGTAATCAATATACCGTTCTTCAAGTGGGGACGGGCGATAGTCCACTAACAATACCATTTTATGAGAAGTGCGGTTTTGTCCGTTCGCATATTGTTCGGAATTTCTTTACGGATAATTATGACCATCCAATATTTGAGGGCGGAGTACAGTTGGTGGATATGGTATATTTACAAAGAGCTTTATAAGTCAAATTCCAATTT
>JAQYLJ010000038.1 GCA_028720145.1 Clostridia bacterium | reverse complement strand
AAGCCGAAATATAACGCAAGATACTTGCATATCACTTTTAGCCGTAGGGCTAAAAATATAACTTAACTCAAAATCTTTTGTAGATAAGAAAAGCACACTACGCTTCGAGACTGCGAAGTATAGTGTGCTACACTTTTATTTTGTAATAATATCCCTATCGGAACTGCGGCTTTTGCCGCGCGCTTTTTGTGTCGCACGCGCGGGCGCGCGTGAGAGGTTGACTTTGGGCGCGCGGTGCGGTATACTCTTGTTTAGAAAACGGTATTGAAATCAATACTGAAATCGGGATTCTTCCAAAAAAACGGATTTTGAAAGGGCGCTGAATGGCTATCTATATAACGGTGTTTTTTACATCGGTTTTCTTCGCGTGGGTTTACGAGACCCGTTTCTCCCCGAGAAGAGTGCAGCCGGTGTTTGACGCGCCCGACCTGCGCAGGACGGAATACCGTCCGTTTAGCGGACGGGACACTCTGATTCTCTCGTGTCTTGTCCTGTCGGTGCTCCCCATATGGTGGATTACCGCCATGCGCTACTCAGTTGGTACCGACTACGCGATTCCTTATGTCTTCAATTTTCTGGCGGCGAACAATGAGGGTGTATTCTGCTTCTCCGAGCCGGGTATGAACGGACTGAATCTGTTGCTCGGGTGGCTCGGCTGTAATTATCAGGCGGTCTTTATCACCACGGGGACGGTGATTACCGTATTGTTCCCGATCCTTATTTATCGGCAGTCCGATACCCCCGCGTACAGTCTGATGATCTTCTTCGCGTCGGGGATGTTCTTCCACTCGCTCAACAATGTACGTCAATATGTGGCGATGGCGATCGCACTCGTTGCGATTCTCGACAGAAAGCACCCGATTCGCTCGGTTTTGCTGATTGTAATCGGGGGACTGTTCCATTATGCGGCGTTTCTGTATCTGCCGCTTTATCTCGCCATACAGATCAAGCTCCCGAAAAAGGTGTATCGGATTCTGACGGTCGCTGCGCTCGCGGTATCGCCGCTTTTGACCATCCTCGCAAAAGCCGTTATTGCGCGAACAAAATATGCGTATTTCCTAAACATCGAGACCCCGTCGGTCTCTTGGCTGACCGTCCTTATCAATCTGTTCTTCTTCGCTTTGTATTTCTACTACTATGACCCCGAGGATCCCGTGTTGCGGGGCGCGGCTGTCTTCCAGTTCGTCGCCGCCGTGTTTACGGTTCTGTCGGTCATGATTCCGAACGAGGAACTGTGGGTGCGTACCATCCGTCTCGTCTCCTGCATCCCCATGCTGTTCTGCACGGTCGCGTTCCGACGGGAGAAGCGCGCATGGCTCAGGTGGGGACTGACGATCGGGACGGCGGTCATGCTCGGCTTGTATACCGTCTATACGGTGGTCCTGCACGGCGGGCAGGGGGTACTTCCGTACCAATATATTTTCGGAGTGGACACTTCGGTGATGATTTAACGGGAGGATATGCGTTTTGAAAAATCTGACACTCTATGCCGTCACACACAAAGACGGGTTCTGCCGTCTGCCCGACCGCACCTATATCGGTGTCGGTCGCAATCGGGCGATCCCCGGTGTGACGCTCTACGATGACGCGGGGGAGAATATTTCGAGCCGCAACCCCTCTTTCTGCGAGCTGACCGTTCTCTATTGGATTTGGAAGAATGACACCTCGGACGCGGTCGGGCTCGAACACTATCGCCGCTACTTCTATCATAAATTCCGCAGCGTGTTCCGCTATCGGTTCTACACCAAAGAGGAGCTCGCGCACCTGCTCACAAAGTACGATATTGTCGTGCCGGAAAAGAGCTATATGAAAATGAAAAAAGACGGCGTGCTCGCCCGCACGGTCGGAGAACACTTTGCGCTGTATCACCATGCGGGAGACTTGGAGATCACCCGTCAGGTAGTCTCCGAGCGCGCCCCCGCCTATCTCGACGCATTTGACCGCGTGATGGCGGGGAAGACCCTCTCACTCTTCAATATTTTTGCCGCGAACAAGTCGGTGATTGACGCATATGCCGCATGGCTGTTCGACATTCTGTTCGAGGTGGAGAAGCGGGTGGACATCAGCGGGTACGATACCCAACAGACGCGGCTCTTCGGATTTTTGTCCGAACGGCTGTTCAATGTATGGCTCGCGGAGCAGAAAAATCTGCGCGTGAAGTATCTGCCGATCTGTGGCACCGAGGAAAAACCATTCCGCGCGTTTGCCAAAAAAGTCGGGAAAACCGTGGCGTTTTGGCGCAGATAACAAGTCAAAGGAGACTGTCATGTACGATTATCTCATTGTGGGGAGCGGACTTTTCGGCGCGGTGTGCGCGCGGGAACTGACCGACGCGGGCAAGAGCTGTCTCGTGGTGGAGGCGCGCCCTCACATCGGCGGGAATATCTATACCGAAGAGGTCGAGGGGATTCAGGTGCATCGGTACGGTGCGCATATCTTCCATACCAAAGACAAAGAGACATGGGAGTATGTCAACCGCTTCGCGACCTTTAACCACTATGTGAACTCCCCCATCGCCGTCTATCGGGACGAACTCTACAATCTGCCGTTCAACATGAACACCTTCTCCAAACTCTGGGGGGTGAAGACGCCGGCGGAGGCACAGGCGAAAATCGAGGAGGAGCGGCGGGCGTACTATGTCGAGAACCCGCAGAACCTCGAAGAACAGGCGATCAACCTTGTGGGGGTCACCATCTACGAGAAACTGGTGAAAGGGTATACCGCCAAACAGTGGGGAAGACCCTGCACCGAACTCCCCGCGTTTATCATCAAGCGGCTGCCCGTGCGGTTTGTCTATGACAACAACTACTTCTCCGACCCGTACCAAGGCATCCCTCACGAGGGGTACACCAAGATGGTCGAGCGGTTGCTCGACGGGGTCGAAGTGCGGCTCGGGTGCGACTATCTCGCCGAGAAAGAGACGCTCGAGAAGATGGCGAAACAAATCATCTACACCGGGCAGATCGACAGATACTATGACTACTGCTTCGGACCGCTCGAATATCGGAGCGTGCGCTTCGAGGACGAGATTCTCGACATCCCGAACTATCAGGGGAATGCGGTGGTCAACTACACCGAGGCGGAAGTGCCGTATACCCGCATTATCGAACACAAGCATTTCGTGTTCGATTCCACCTCGCCCAAGACCGTCATCTCGCGGGAGTACCCCTCTGCGTGGAAAGTGGGGGATGAACCCTATTATCCGGTCAACAACGATGAGAACAATTCCCTCTACGAAAAGTACCGCCGCCTCGCGGAGAATGACCCGAAAGTGCTCTTCGGCGGCAGACTGGGACTTTACAAATACTATGACATGGACCGCGTGATTTCAGCGGCGCGTGAACTCGTCAGAGGGCTGTAACCGTGGAAGATAATAAGCAAGAGCCGCTCTCCCCGCGGGAGGCACCGACCGAGGAAATCGAAGTCTCCGCGCCCGCGGGGGCGGAGACCGCTTCCGCGCAGGACGCATCGACCCCGCCCGCGTCGACCCCGCCCGCAGGCGGAAAGAGCATCAAAAAGAACTATTTTTATAACCTCGTCTATCAGCTGTTCCTCGTGGTTGTCCCGACGGTCGTCACGCCGTATGTCGCGCGGGTGCTCGGCGACGAGGGGAGCGGACAGTACAGTTTTACCTATTCGCTGCTCACCTATTTCACCCTGTTCGCCGCCTTGGGGTTCGGCTATTACGCGCAGAGACTGGTGGCGAAGCATCAGGGGGATAAACGACAGCAGTCGATCGACTTCTGGGAGGTCATGATTGCCCGCGCGGTCCCCGTGGTCGCCACCCTCGCCGTCTATCTGCTCCTGATTTTCCTCGGCGTATACGAAGAAAAATACAAACTGCTGATGATCATTCTTACAATCGAAGTGGTATCTGTATTTTTCAATATCGCGTTTTTCTTTCAGGGAAATGAAGAGTTCGGAAAGACGGTGCTCCGAAATGTCATCGTCAAGTCGCTCGGCATCGCGGCGATCTTCCTCTTTGTGCGGGATGCGGGCGACCTGTGGGTCTACGCGCTGATTCAGGCGCTGACCGTCTTTTTCGCGAACATCTCACTCTGGCTGTACCTGCCGCGTGCCCTGACCCGTGTATCACTCTCGGATCTCCATCCGATGGCGCACTTAAAACCCGCGTTTTTCTTGTTTTTGCCCACCATTGCCACCTCGGTATACACCTCGCTCGATAAGACCTTCATCGGGCTGATCACCCATTCCGACAGCGAGAACGGCAACTACGAATACGCCGAGAAACTCGTCAAGATGGCGATGATGGCGGTGACCTCTCTCGGGGTCGTCATGATCCCGCGCAACGCGAGGAAGTTCGAGGAGAGAGACCTCGCGGGGGTACGTGACAATATCAACCGCTCGACGCGGTTCGTCCTCTGCCTCGGGATTCCCATGACGCTCGGCATTGTCGCCGTCGCGGACAATCTGATTCCGTGGTTCCTCGGAGGCGGATACGACAAGGCGGCGAATCTGATGAAGCTGCTCGCGCCGCTCATTCTCATCATCGGGCTCAGCAATGTCTTCGGACTGCAATATCTCGTCCCGAGCGGGCAGGACAAAAGATTCACCATCGCTATCACGGCAGGGGCTTTTACCAACCTCGCGCTCAACTGTGTGATGATCTATTTCTTCGCGAGTTACGGCGCGGCGGTAGCCACGCTGATCGCAGAAGCAGTCGTGACGCTGATCATGTACCTCTTCATTCGCCGTGACATTGATTTTCTTAAGACCGTGCTCTCTTCGTGGAAATACTATGTCGGGGGAGCCGTCATGTTCCCCGTCTGCTTTTTCCTTGGAGAGCGTCTGTCTCCCTCGGTTGCTCATACGCTGCTGCTCGTCGGCATCGGGATCGGCATCTATCTCGTCATGCTGCTCATTCTGCGCGAGGAATACCTGATGTCCGCCCTCCGAAAGGCGAAAAAAATTCTTTCTCGTAAAAAGAACAAAGAGGGAGAATAACGGCGTATTTCACAGGCGGCACCTCTCCCACCCGAGACGGCGCGGAGCCGAAAACGCGTGGCACAGAACCGAAAACAAAACGGCGCGGAGCCGAAAATACAGGGGGAACCCCGTCAAATCCAAAAAAGAACACGGTCGCACAACCGTGTTCTTTTCTGTTTGTATGTGTTATACGATTCCCGTGAGGTCGTAGTTCGCGAGCCATGTATGGGCGGTCTCACAGACTGTTTTGAGACAGGTCTCGTCAAACGGGCTGATAAGACCCGCGTTCTCCAACAGTTCGGTGAACACGCGGCTCCCGCCCTGCATGGTGTACGCCATGTAGGTCTCCCATGCGTCGTGCGGGTCTTTCTGCATCTTCGCCCAGATTTCGAGCGCGACGGTCTGGGCGAGACAGTAGTCGATATAGTAGAACGGACTGGAATAGATATGGTGCTGTCTCTGCCACCCCTCGCCCTCGCTGTAGAACGGAATCTCTCCGTCGAGTTTCGCCCACGGCATATAGACCTCCGAGAGGTCGTGCCAGACCTTATGCCGCTCCGCGGGGGTGAGGTCGGGCTGCTCGTAGACAATGTGCTGGAAATGGTCGACCATCGTGCCGTAGGGAATGAAGGTCAGGGCGTCCGCCAAATGGCTGTAACGGAATTTCCGCGTGTCGTCCCCGAAGAATCCTTCCGCCCAGTTCCACGCGAGAAATTCCATCGACATGGAATGGACTTCACACCCCTCCATACCGGGAGTCACGGTGTCTGAGGGAATCCGCTTGCGGTTCAACCAGTCGGCGAAGGCGTGCCCTGCCTCGTGGGTCATGGTCTCGACATCGTCCTTCGTGCCGTTGAAGTTGGCGAAGATGAAAGGTACCTCATAATCGGGGAGCCGCGTGCAGTAGCCGCCGCCCGCCTTGCCCTCTGTCGAGAGCAAATCCATGAGCTGATTCTCGGTCATGGTGCGGAAAAACTCGCTCGTCTCGGGCGAGAGTTCGTCATAGAATACGCGCGCGTGCGCCACGATGCCGTCCGCGTCTTTCGCGGGTTTCGGGTTCCCGGAGCGGAACATGAGGGCGTTGTCGGCGAAGCTCATGGGATAGCTCTTTCCGAGACGCGTCGCCTGCTCCCGATAGATGCTGTCCGCGACGGGGACGAGGTATTTCCGCACCGCCGCGCGGAATTTCTCGACATCCTCTTTGGTGTAGCAGTTTCTGCCCATGCGGTAATAGCCGAGGGTGGTATATCCCTCGTAGCCGAGCTTCTTCCCCATTTGGTCGCGGAGATGCACCAGACGGTCATAGATGGAGTCGAGCGCGTCCTGATGGTCTTTATACCACTGTCCCTCGGCTTTCCACGCCGCGAGACGGCGGGCATCGTCGGGGTCCCGCTTGTAGGGCCCGAGCTGTGCGAGGGTGTAGACCCCGCCCTCAAAGGGGATCGCCGCGGAGGCGAGCAGTTTCTCATATTCCTGCGTGAGGTCGTTTTCCTCTTGGAGTTCCGGGATAATCTCAGGCGAGAAGGTTTTGAGCGCGATTTCGGCGTTCAGAAACGGGACATTCCCCCACTCACGCGTGAAGTCGGGGCGATAACGGCTGTCGAGCATGGCTTGGTTCCACGCCTGCATGTATTCCTGCAACTCGGGGAACGCCCGGTTCCAGTATTTTACCTCGCCGTCATAGAACGCATCGCGCGTATCAATCGTGTTGCGGACATACGCCAGACTGTAAAGGGTATCGATATGACGGTAAAGAGTCTCATAACGGAGGAAAACCTCTTTCGCCCGTTCAAAGGTGTCTGCGTTTTTCAGCTCCTCGGTCAGACGCGAGAGGTCGGCTTTCAACTGCTCCGCGTCGGGACGTTCATAGGGCATTTCGGAAAATTTCATGGGGCCTCCTTTGTGTGACGACCGCGTGCGGTCGGAATTATTTGATGAGTGAGAGGGCATCCGCGATGGTCTTTTCCATGGCTTCACGCCCGTAGCGGTCGACATCCGCGCGGCTCTTTTCCTCGTGGGTCAGGCATCCCGCGCCGCCGATACAGCCGCCGACGCAAGCCATGCCCTCGACGAAGTTCGCGTCGAGCAGATTCTTGACCTTTCGCATGAGCGCGACCCGGCACGCTTCGATGCCGTCACAGGAACACGCTTTGAGGGGGAAATCCAGTCCCTGTTCTTTGAGTCCCTCCGCCACCGCGTCGGAAAGGCCGCCGCAGCGTGCGAAGATGCGCCCAAAGTACGAGGCGTTATCGAGTACGCTCTCGGAGAGGGTCGTGATATCGATATCGCGGCTGTCATAGAGTGCCTGCAATTCCTCGAAGGTCATCGCCGCGTCCACATAGGGTTTCACGCTGTCTTTGAGTACCTCCGCCTTTTTGGCGGTACAGGGACCGATAAAGACCACTTTGGCACTCGGGTCGGTCTCCTTGATATAGCGGGCGATGGTCGCCATCGGCGAGAGGTTATTCGAGATAAAGGGCTCGAGTTCGGGGAACGACTTGTGTATGTAATCCACGAATGCGGGGCAGCAGGAACTGAGCAGGAACCCTTTTTCCGCGAGTTCCTTTGACTCCGCCTGCGCCACCATATCCGCACCGAGTGCTGCTTCGATGACCGTGTGGAATCCGAGCTCTTTGAGACCCGTGACGACCTGTCCGAGCTTCGCATAGGTGAATTGACTGGAAATGGAGGGCGCTACGACGGCGTAGGCGTGACAGCTCCCGCCCGCTTGTCCCGCCTGCAGAATGTCGATGACATTCAGAATAAACGATTTGTCGGTGATGGCGCCGAAGGGGCACTGATAGACGCACGCGCCGCAGGCGATACACTTCATGGCATCGATGGTCGCGGCTTTCTCGGGGTTCATGGAGATCGCCTTGACTTTACAGGCGTTCTCGCAGGGGCGTTTCCGATTGACGATGGCGGTATAGGGGCAGACCTTGGAGCAGGCACCGCATTCTTTGCATTTGGATTTGTCGATATGCGCGACATGGTTCTCGTCAAAGTAGAGTGCGCCGAACCGACAGACATCTTCACAGCGGTGTGCGAGACAGCCGCGGCAGGCGTTCGTCACCTCGTAGCCGCCGACCGGACACTCGTCACAGGCGATGTCGATGATTTCGATGACATTCGGGTTGTTCCGATATCCGCCCATGGCTATTTTGACGCGCTCGGCGAGGATGGCGCGCTCTTTGTAGACACAGCACCGCATGGTGGGTTTCTTCCCGGGGACGATGGTCTTCGGAATGTCGATCGCCTCGTCGGCGAGCCGCCCCTCCCATGCCTGCCTCGCCACCTCGCGAAGCACTTGGTATTTGAGGTACTGTACTTTGGTGTCGAATTTTCTCATGCGTATCCTCCGGTTATTTCGTGAATCATTCGCCCATCGCAAAGACGCCGGGCGACGAATGAGGGAATGCCCGCGATGCGGGGGAATGTTACCGTTTTGCGGCGGCGAGAATCTCGTTCTCGAAAAAGTCCTTGACTCCCTCGGGGGAGACCGAGTGGACGGTATCTCCCACGGTGACGCACACGCCCTCTTGGCATTTGCCCATGCAGAAAGTCGCGCGTAGCTCGACTTGCTCCTGAAGATGGTTTTCGGCAATCAGATATTGCAGTTCTTCGAGCACTTGCCGCGCGCCTTTCAGATGGCAGGAACTGCCGATACATACCGTGATTTTCATATTCCTATTCTCCCGTGTAACGGTTTGCGCACTTAGTCGTAATCGACGACATCCACCCAAGAGAGGAGGAACTCTCTCTCTTTTTCATTGCCTTTGACCGACTGCGAGGCGGCGACGATGGGCATCCATTTTTCGACATACTGCCGCGCGGTGTCGCTCTTTCTGCAGAAGAGGTCGAGATAGGTGTTCGCGCCTTCAATATCGCCCGCGAGCCAGAAGAGCAGATAGGTGCGCGCGACATCCGCCGAGGCGTTGCCTTGCGTGACATGCGACCAGTCGATGATATACGGCGTGCCGTCCTCGGCAATGATGACGTTCGAGGGGTCGAAGTCGCCGTGGCAGACCTTGGTATGCTTGGGCATGGCTTCAAGGCGGGTGTGGAGGTCATAGCGGGTGGTGGCATCGAGTTTCGCCTGACTTATTTTGCGGTTCATCTTGTCTTTGAGTTTGGTGAGCTGCGGGCAGGTGTGCCGATGAATGTCCATCTGTACCGAGACGAACAGTTCGAGATACTCTCTTTTTCTCTCGGGGTGTTCCCGCATGAGGGTATCCAAGGTCTTTCCGGGAATATACTCGGAGATGATCGCCCATTTTCCGTCCACCATCGTGACCGCTTCGAGTTTCGGGAGCAGAATCCCCGTCTCCTCGATGCGCGCTTGGTTCATGGCTTCGTTTAGAATATCTGCTTTGGCATAGTCCGCGCCGAACACCTTAATCGTGCGGTTCCCGTCGCGGTATACGGTTTTGTGGGGTCTCTCGGCAATGATTTGGCTCTTATCCGGTAGCATTTCAGATCCTCCTCGAATTTGTGATTCTATCATATCCGGCTCTCCCGGGGTGGTTAGCATATGGTTGTCATGCGATGCCTTACTTGCCCTGCGGCACTTTCGGCATCTCGGGCTCTACAAAGTGTTTTCCGTAGTAGGCGTTGAGATACATCTGCTTGATTTCGCTCATCAGGGGGTATCTCGGGTTCGCGCCCGTGCATTGGTCATCGAACGCCTGTTCGACCATCTCGTCGAGCCGCGCGAGGAAGTCGGCTTCGTCAATGCCGTAGTCGCGGATGGTGTCTTTGATGCCGACCCGCTTTTTCAGGGTGTTCACCGCGCCAATGAGTGCAGCGAGCTTCTCTTCGTCGGTCTTTCCGCCGAGTCCGAGATAGTCCGCCACCTCCGCATAGCGGGCGAGGGTGTGCGGGTGGTCGTACTGCGAGAAGGTACCCATCTTCACGGGGGTCTCCGCCGCGTTGAAG
>JAQYLJ010000037.1 GCA_028720145.1 Clostridia bacterium | reverse complement strand
TGTCCCTTTGTGGATAATGAAATGCCTTATGGCAGAGTCCCGCAGGGACATCCGGTGATCGTGGATTATTTCTATCATGAGGAAATCCGAGGGACAGAAAATACAGGGAAAAGAAATCGTTAAAAATAAATTGACCGACTGCTCTCTTACGAACGCGGTCGGTCATTTTTTCGTTGATTAAGACAGAAGAAATCATACGCGCCTTATCGTGCAAAAATCCTTTTTGTGCAATCGTTAAAGGTTTGAGATTTTCCAAAGCGAGTGAAGAACAAATCCCCACGGCGATGCGTGAAGAAACAACAAAAAGGGTAAACTGCTGCAAAAACGGCAATTTACCCCTGTTTTGCATAGAAAAAGACACACGCGTCGGAGTTTTATACGCTCCTTTTGCGTGTGTCTTTGTGGCCTACCCGACAGGATTCGAACCTGCGACCTTCAGAGTCGGAGTCTGACGCGCTATCCAGCTGTGCCACGGGTAGATACGCTGTGTATTGTATCACAGTTTTTCAAAAAAGTAAACTCTAAAATGAAAAAATCTGCTTTTTCGATTTTTCGGTGATCTTTTCCCTTGCGGGGAATCCGAGTTTCGTGTAAAATAAAGAAAAAACAGGCTATCCGTTTTTCGGACGGGTGTACAATCGTTTGACAGATTGATTTTTGCGAAATCGAGAAAAAACTCGGTTCGTTTTCGGAGGGAGGCGCTTACTATGATAATAGAATCGGAAGACTTCCACGCGCTTTTGGAGGGGTGCCGCTCGTACCGTCGGTTCGATGCGGCGAGAGAGGTCGGGGAAGAGGAAGTCGAATATCTCGCGTCCCTTGTACGCCTGACGCCCTCTGCCGCCAATCTGCAACCGCTGAAACTGGTCGGGGTAACAGACCCGGCCGTGAGAGCCGAGATTTTCCCCGCGCTCAAATGGGCGGGGTATCTCACCGACTGGGACGGACCCGCGGAAAATGAACGTCCCACCGCCTATTTGATTCTCTTGTCAAACGCCGACATTCCCGCGCCGTCCTTTGACGCGGGTCTCGTCTCGGAGGCGATTCTCCTCGGCGCGCGCACCCTCGGGCTCGGCGGGTGTATCTTGGGTGCCATCGACAGAACGCGGCTCGCGTCCTCACTGCATCTTACGGAGGGGACGCGGATTGAGGTCGTCATCGCGCTCGGGAAACCTGTGGAGACCGTTGTCATCGACCCCGTCAAAGACGGGAACATCCGCTACACGCGCGACGCGCAGCAGGTGCACCATGTCCCCAAGCGGGAGACGCGTGAATATTTCTCGTTTTTCCCCGAAAAAACCACTTGACGGACGCGATTTTTCGATTTATAATACCCCTGTTCAAAATTTCTCAAAGAAGGAGGCAATTTGCGAATACTATGGACGCGGACAGTTGTCAAGGTCATCGATGCACGCTTATGAAAATGCAGATTGCCGCCGGGGACGCTCTTCTCTCATAGAATGAGCAACGCCGGATTTCGGCGTTGCTTTTTTTGTGCCTTTGCCTGTGTCACTCTCCCACCCTATGAGCAAAGGAGGGAACCCCTATGGAAGAAGAAAAAATGCTCACGGCATCCGATGTCATGGAGCTCATGGATGCCCGCCGTCTCAGCGAGCTACGCGCACGCGCAGACGAAATGCGCGTCGAGGATATCGCCGAACTGTTCCGAGAACTGCCGGAAGAATATCACCCCCGTTTCTTTCGTCTCTTGCACAAAGAGAAAGCGGCGGAAGTCTTTACCGAAATGGATGCGGATTTCCGCGAATCCCTGATTGCGTCGTTCACCGATGCAGAACTGAAAAACATTCTCGATGAGATGTTCCTCGACGATACGGTCGACCTTGTCGAGGAGATGCCCGCCAATGTGGTGCAGAGAATCATCGCGAACAGCACTCCCGAGGACAGACGCGCCATCAACGAACTGCTGAAATACCCCCCGGACAGCGCGGGCGGTATCATGACGACCGAGTTTGTGCGACTTAATAAAACCCTGACCGTTGCGGAAGCGCTCGCGGTCATCCGACGGGTCGGCGTCAATAAGGAAACCATCTATACCTGTTATGTCACCGACAATATGCGGCATCTGCTCGGCATCGTCAGCGCGAAGGATTTGCTGCTCTCCGCCGAGGACGACTGTATCGGCGACCTGATGGAGGAGAACATCATCTCCATCGGCACCCTCGAAGACCAGGAGACCGCCGCACAACTGATGACAAAATACAGTCTCATGGCGCTCCCTGTCGTGGATACCGAGCATCGGCTGGTCGGTATCATCACGGTCGACGACGCGATTGACATCATCCACGAAGAGACCGAAGAGGACTTCTCGAAGATGGCGGCTATCACGCCGACCGAGACCCCCTATCTCCGTACTCCCGTCGCGCGGATTTGGCTGAACCGTATCCCGTGGCTCGCACTTCTGATGGTGTCCGCCACTTTTACGGGGTGGATCATCTCCTCGTTTGAAACCGCGCTCTCGCAGGTCGTGGTGCTCACCGCGTTCATCCCCATGCTCATGGATACGGGCGGGAACTCCGGCTCGCAGTCTTCGGTCACCGTCATTCGTAATCTCTCTCTCGGGGAAGTGACCCTTTCCGACTGGTGGCGCGTGGCTTGGAAAGAGATTCGGGTCGCCATCATGTGCGGGATTTCCCTCGGCGCGCTCGCTTTCGGAAAAGTGATGCTCGTCGATCACTTGATTATGCACAACCCCGCGGTCACCATCTCGGTCGCATGGACGGTCGCCGCGACCCTGTGTCTGACCATTTTGATTGCGAAACTCATCGGATGCCTTCTCCCGATTCTCGCCCGCCGCATCGGGCTCGACCCCGCGGTGGTCGCGAGCCCGTTCATCACCACCATCGTGGACGCGATTTCACTCCTCGTTTATTTCACCATCGCGAAGACCGTAATCCCCGGTCTCGCTTAACCGAATCCCAGCTTATGAAAACCGTCGGACGCTTTTTGCCCCGACGGTTTTGTTTTATACCTCACTTTTGAGAGAAGTGTTGCATTTACAAAAAATACACACTTTCTATTGACAACAGGGGCAAAACGCGGTACAATATCTTCGGATTTTGTACCAATAACGAATAAAATCGTCAAAGGAGTAGGATATGTACAGCGTAAAAAAGACCCCCCGGATTTATGAGCCGGTACATTGTTTCAAAGATATAGTGGACCATTTTGCCGGCTTCGGCGACAAAGTGGCGTTCAGATATTATGCAGACCCCAAAACCATCTCGGATATGACCTTTGCCGAGCTCGCCGCTCTCGTTCGCCGCGAGGCGGCAGGGTTCGAGAAACTCGGACTCGCAGGGAAGCGGATCGCCATCATCGGCGAGACCTCGCCCGTTTGGGTTTCGACCTTCCTCGCGGCGACCGCGGGCGGCGGTGTCGCCATCCCGATGGATAAGGAGCTCGCCATCCCCGAGATCGAGGGACTGCTCGCGAGTGCTGAAGTCGATGCGATCGTTTACAGCAAGCATTTCAGCCATAAGTTCGACCATGCGATGGAAGAGCATCCGTCCCTCAAATACTTCATCCCAATGGACCCCGCTGCGGACGAGACCGAAAACGAGAAACTGATTCCGCTCTCGAAGGTGCTCGCCCTCGGGGAAGAGAACGCCGACTATGTTCTGCCCGAGGCGGGCGACCTCAACAGAATGACGGTCATGCTCTTCACCTCCGGCACGACCGGCACCTCGAAGTGCGTCATGCTCGCGGAAAAGAACATGATGACCGCCATCAACGGGGCGTCCGAGAACGTCAACTTCTCGAAAGACGATGTGCTCATGTCGGTGCTCCCGATTCACCACACCTATGAGCTCACGCACGGGATTCTGACCGCGATGAACTTCGGCGCGACCGTCTGTATCAACGACTCGCTCCGCCATGTCGTCCAGAACTTCAAGGTGTTCCGTCCCACCGGTATGACCCTTGTACCTCTCTTTGTCAATACCCTTTACAGAAAGATCATGGACGAGGCGACCAAGAGCGGGAAAATCAAGAAACTCCGCTTCGGGATTAAGCTCTCTCGGTTCCTCAGGAAAATCGGGATCGATGTCCGTGAGAAATTGTTCCGCGAAGTCCGCGAGGTGTTCGGCGGACGCCTGACCAAGATTATCTGCGGCGGCGCGCCGCTGAACCCCAAAATGTGCGATGAATTCTTTGAATTCGGCGTGCACCTCTGCGAGGGTTACGGCATTACCGAGTGCTCGCCTCTGATTTCCGTTAACCTATTCTATAAGGCGAAAGACTATTCGGTCGGACCCGCGATTCCGGGGTGCAAAGCCCGCATCGAACTCAACGGGAAGATTCTCCCCGCGGGCGAGATCGGCGAGATCGTCTTCACGGGCGACAATGTCATGCTCGGGTACTATCATAACGAAGAAGCGACCGCGGAAGTCTTCACCGAGGACGGCTGGTTCCGTACGGGCGACATGGGCTACATGGACAAAGACGGCTATATCTACATCACCGGTCGTTGCAAGTCGGTCATCGTGCTTGAAAACGGGAAAAATGTCTTCCCCGAGGAGATTGAGGAATACCTCGCAAATATCGAGGGCGTGCTCGAGAGCGTCGCCGTCGGACGGAAAGCCGAGAACAGCGAAGAAGTCGTCCTGACCGCCATCGTGGTGCCCGATCTCGAGAAATTCCCGGAGGGCGCGACCGACGAGCAGATTTATGACATTCTGCACGCACGCATCAACGAGATGAACAAGAAACTCGCGTCGTTCAAGCAGATTCGCGCGCTCGAGATTCGGCGTGAGGAGTTCCCCAAGACGACGACCCGTAAGATTCGCCGTAACCTGATTCACTAAGCCCGAGACCCGCGAGTTGCCGCACTTTCGCACAGGAGCCCACCGTTTTTCGGTCGGAGATGTTTCGTTTGCCGCTTTTTGTCGGCTGCGTCGTCTCCCACGGCTCCGTGCGCGAACGAGGCAGCCCGCGCGTTTTGTCGTTTTTCACCACCCCAAAACCCTATGCTCGGAGTATTTCATGAAAAAGACCGCACTTCTCTTTGATTTGGACGGCACTTTGACCGACTCGCAAGAGGGGATTGTCAAATGCGTCGTCGAGAGTTTGAAACCCATCGGCATCACCGCCGACCCCGCGTCCCTTTTGGGATTCATCGGACCCCCGCTCACATGGTCATACCCACACTATTTCGGACTGAACGAAGAAGAGACCGAACAGGCGGTCGCACGGTTCCAGGCGCGGTATGCCACGGTCGGGAAATTCGAGAACCGCGTGTACGCGGGGATTCCCGAGACCCTCGCCGCCCTTTGCGCGCGCGGGTACCGTCTCGCCGTCGCGACCTCTAAACCCGACCGCTTCGCGAAAGAGATTATCGCGCATTTTGACCTCGCGCGCTATTTTGAGGTCGTCCAAGGCGCGGATATGGAGGAGCATAGCTGTAAGGCGGATGTCATTCGCCTCGTGCTCGCCGACATGGGGGTCTCGCCCGCCGACGCGGTGATGGTAGGAGACCGCCACCACGATATGGAGGGGGCAGGGCAGACGGGTGTGGAAGCCGTCGGCGTGCTCTGGGGCTACGGCGACCGCGAGGAACTCTTGACGAGCGGTGCCGCCGAGATTTTGTCGACCCCCGAAGAACTATTGACTCTCTTTCCGTAACGGTACTTTCCGTGCTCGCGATGCCTTTCGCGACTGACGGTTTCGTTTTTGATACGCGATGCAGTCGCCACGCTTTGCGCCCGACCCCGTAAAATCGCCGAGGACACCCCTCGGCGCTCTTTTTCGTGTAGTTTTTTTGTTTTTTTCTTTACAATGCGGGCGCAATCCTGCTACAATAGAGCCATGAGTTACAGTATTTATCTAAAAAAGAACGAAGAAAAACGCATTCTCGCGGGACACAGTTGGGTCTACGCGAATGAAGTCGCCAAAATTGAGGGGAAGGATAAGAACGGGTCGCTTGCCGCGGTCTATGCGGCGGACGGTCGTTTCCTCGGGCGGGGGTATATCAACCACCTGTCGAAGATTCTCGTACGGATTTTCATTCGCGATGACCGCACCGATGAGCGCGAGATTTTTATGGAGCGCCTGAAACGCGCAAATGCGTATCGGGAGACACTCGGGTATGACAACTGCTATCGGCTGTGCTTTGCCGAGGCGGACGACCTCCCCGCGCTGATTGTCGACCGCTACGGGGACTACCTCGTCGTGCAGTGCCTCTCGCTCGGAATCGATCAGCGTCGGGAGATGATTACCGACTGCCTCGTTGAACTCTTTCATCCGAAGGGCATCTATGAGCGGAGCGATGTGACCGTGCGGCGCAAAGAGGGGCTCGAAGAGCGGAAAGCCCTGCTGTACGGCGAGGTGCCGGACACTTGCCCCATTGTCGAGAACGGAATCAAGATGCTTGTCGATGTCAAGAACGGGCAGAAGACCGGCTATTTCCTCGACCAGAAAGAGAACCGCTACGCGGTACGCCGATATGCCCGCGGAGCCGAGACAGTGCTCGACTGCTTCTCGAACAGCGGCGGCTTTTCCTTAAATGCCGCGACTGTTGCAAAACAGGTCATCGCCTGCGACATTTCGCCACTCGCACTCAAGAATGTCTCGGATAACGCCGCCCTGAACGGTTTTCAAAACATTACGACCCTGCAGGGTGATGTCTTCGAGGTGCTCTCGACTTTCCGTAAAGAGAAACGCACCTTCGACACCGTGATTCTCGACCCGCCCGCGTTCTGTAAGTCGGCGGACGAAGTGAAAGATGCCTACCGCGGGTATCGGGACATCAACCTCGCGGGGATGCGGCTGGTGCGCGACGGCCGATTCCTCATCACCTGTTCCTGCTCGCACTATATGACCCCCGTGCTGTTTGAAAAGATGCTTGCCGAAGCCGCGCGCGCGAGCGGCAGAATCGTCCGCTGTGTCGAGATTCGCTCTCAGGCGCCCGACCACCCCGCGCTCCTTTCCGCCGAGGAGACGCGGTATCTCAAATGTTATATCTTGCAAGTCCTCTCCAAGTGATTCTTGTCCGCGCCCGAAAACGCGAACAAAGAGAACATACGCACGACAGAAACCAATCAAAAAATAGAAAAACCGCCCGATTCTTCGGGCGGTTTTTTCGGGAATCAAAGCGGTTGTCCGCGTGTCAAACGACACGATACGGACGGGATCAGTCGGCTTTCTTCGCGACGATCTCTTCGCCTTTGTAATACCCGCAGTTCGAGCAAACGCGGTGATTGAGATTGTAAGTGCCGCACTGCGGGCACTTGGTCATCGCCGGCGCCTCCATCTTGCTGTTGGCGGAGCGTCTCTTGTCTCTGCGCGCTTTGGAAACCTTCTTCTTCGGTACTGCCATGATTTCATCCTCCTGTCAGTCAAAAGGGTAGACCCTTCATTTTTATTAAAAATTATTGTTTGAAAACGATTACTTGTCGTTCTTCTCCGCTTCCATCTCGTCGAGGATCGCCTGTAAGGGCGCCCATCTCGGGTCGGGATCGGCTCCGCAGGAGCAGGGACCTTCGTTTAGGTCTTTCCCACACTTCGGGCAGAGACCGCGACAGTCCTCTCGGCAGAGAATACGGCGGGGGAACTCGATTTCGAGGAGTTCGAGGAGCGGCTCGTCCATGTCGAGGAACCCGTTTTCCACCACAGCGTAGTCGTCGAGAGCGTCTTCGTCGAGCCCTTCGAGGACATTTTTCGGTGCGACCGTTTTCTCAAGAGAGAAGGAGAACTTTCCCGCCGTTTCGGCGAGACAACGGGCGCAGGGTGCCACATAATCAAGGGACAGATTCAGGCACATCCGCATATAACCCGCAGTGTTGACAATTTCTCCGTTCACCTCCATGGGAGAAGGAAAACGTACGCCGCACAGGGCGCTTTTGGGGTCATCGGTGCTCCACGCGGCAGGGTCAATCGTGTAGTGAATGGGAAGAACCCGACATTTTTCCGCCAGTAATTCTCGCAAATCCAGTTTCACGCATATCCCTCCGTTTGGGCAATCGCAGGTGCAAAAAAGCCGCTTTTCCGCACCATGCACACCATTATACTCAATTCCTCCTTTTTTGTCAAGAAATAAATTCAAAAAGTCTTGTAAAATTCGCTTTCCCGCCACCCTCGGATTGACAAGCGGGTAGGGGTATGCTAAAATGGCGTGAAAAGGAAGAGGCGCGGATGCGCCTCCACGGAGAGAGGTGAGGGGTTTGTCGGATTACGAACGGTACGGGGACTATAACCGCGGGGAAGATGAAGAGCCCGAGGGACCACCTCCTCACCGCTTTTTTCACCTGCTCGGGAAGTCGCTCTCGATTCTGTGTATCGCCATCATTGTCGTGGTATTTGCCGTCATCGGATTCCGCCTGATTGTCGCAGGGTATTCTCCCCGCGAGATGAAGCAACTGACCCATACGGATGCCCTCACCGCGTACGCCGCCGCGCTTGGCGGAGACCCCTATGTCGAGACGCAGGAGATTCGCGTCCCGTTTGAGAGCGAGTATTTGGAGGCGGAGAGCTTGGAGACCACCCACCTCGCCGAGTCGCAGAACGGATGGTTCTATGCCGACCACCTGTTGCTCGTCCGCGACGCGGGCGCGCTCCAATGTTCGCTCCGCATGAACAGCCATGCCGCCGAGGAGATTGCGGCGCAGTACGGGGTACCCGACTTCGCCATCGCGGAGACGGCATTCCGCTTTACCCTCATCGATAATCTCGGACGCACCTATCGGCCGAGCGTAGTGTCTACGGACTCCGCCCTTTGGTACCGCTACTATAAACTCTGCTTCGACGGCGTGGATTTTGAGGGGGTCTCTTGGATGCGCCTCGAAATCGAGGTCGCGGGCGCGGATATGACGGTCGCAGAGCATCCGGTGCTCGTCATCTGCGTCTATGAGAACCATGAAACCTATGCCACTTTCAAAGAGTATTCTCTTTCCCGAAAGGAGCGTTTCTGATGCCCGAGTTGCGCTATACCCCCAAACGGAAGAATCGCATCCCCGAGTGGATTCTGACGGGGTGCGCCGTTATCCTTGTCGCCTGCGTGCTGTTTCGTATGTTCAAACTCGGTCATGCGATTATCTGGGAGTGCCTTTTCCTCGTCGCGGCCGTCGTTGCCATCTGGGTCTCCACACGGTTCCTCACCTCGTCGTATACCTACACCCTCGACTATGAGAATAACCTGTTTCTTGTCAGTCAGAAGCAGGGGAGACGCATCACCTGTCTCTGCCGACTGAACCTCTCCGACCTCTATCTCGTCCGCCCCTATGAGGAGCGGGATAAGGACGCGAATAAAATGACGCGGTATATCTATTGCGTTACATTCCACCCCGCCGAGAGTTATCTGCTTTTCTTCCGAAACGAGGGGCAGAATGTCAGCATCCGCGTGGAGTGCGAGGGGGAATTTCTCGCCGCGCTCGAACGGGTCGCCGCGGCATACCACCCGACTGAAGAGGATTCCGAGTCCGCGGATGTGGAAGATGACGAATCCGCCGAACAATAACTATACAATTTATATAAAACTACGAAAATTACGCCGATTTTTCGGCGTTTTTTTCTTGTATCCTAATTTTGGTTATGGTATACTGAAACGAATCATCGGCGGGATACGCCGAATAAGGAGAATTGTATGGTTTACATGAAAGACGAAGTGGCGGGCTACCGCCTCGGCGCCCTGCCGGAAGCACCCGTTCCCGCACTCGCGGAAGTCGCGCGGGAAGCGGCGGCGGAAGGCATGGTCCTGCTGGAAAACAGCCGCGGGACGCTCCCTTTGACCTCGGGCGACAGAGTATCTCTCTTCGGTCGCGGGCAGATGGAATACTGCAAGAGCGGTACCGGCTCCGGCGGACTTGTGAATGTCACCTATGTGACGAATATTTTAGACAGTTTGCGCGAGACCCCCGGCATCAGCGTGAACGAGACCCTGACGGGGATTTACGCCGCGTATATCGCGGAGCATCCGTTCGATAAAGGGAAGGGGTGGGCGCAGGAGCCGTGGGCACAGGAAGAGATGCCTCTCTCCGAAGAGACCGTGAAAGAAGCGCGCGCTGTGTCCGATAAAGCACTTGTGGTCATCTGCCGCACCGCGGGGGAAGATAAAGACAATTCCGCGACCCGCGGCAGTTGGTACCTCACCGAGACCGAGGAAGATATGATTGCCAAAGTCACGGCGGTGTTCGACCGCGTCTGCGTGGTGCTCAATGTCGGGAACATCATGGATATGTCGTGGGTGAAGAAATACGGCGTCGATGCCGTCCTGTACGCATGGCAGGGCGGGATGGAAGGCGGACGCGCGACCGTCGATGTCCTGACGGGGAGAGTGAATCCCTCGGGTCGTCTCGCGGATACCATCGCCCGTGACATCGCCGACTATCCTGCGGCAGAGCATTTCGGCGACCCCGCTGTGAACCTCTATACCGAAGATATCTATGTGGGCTACCGCTATTTTGAGACTTTCGCACCCGAGAAAGTTCTGTATCCGTTCGGCTACGGTCTCTCCTATACCACCTTTGACCTGACCGTCAAGGGGGTGGAGATGGAGCGCGGGGAAGATACCCTCGTCACCGTCACCGCACGGGTGAAGAACACCGGGAAAGTGACGGGCAGAGAAGTGGTCGAGGTCTACCTCGGCGCACCGCAGGGCAAACTCGGGAAACCCGAGAAAGTCCTTGCCGCCTTTGCGAAAACCGCACCCCTCGCCCCCGGGAAGAGCGAGACCCTGACCCTCTCGTTCCTGCTCGAAGATTTTGCGTCTTTTGACGATTCGGGCGTGACGGGACACAAGAACGCCTACCTGCTCGAAGCGGGGCAGTACCTTATCTATGTCGGCACCGATGTGCATACCGCCGAGGCGTGCGTCGCCTATTCGGTCGAGGAGAAAGTGGTGAGAGAGGTCACTGAAGCCCTCACGCCGGTGAGACCCTTCGAGCGTCTCCGTCCGGATGCGGACGGGAAACCCGCTTATGAGAGCGTCCCTACCCGCACCTATGACCTTCAAGCGAGAATCCGTGAGAACCGCCCGAAGGACATCCCCTACACGGGCGACCGCGGCATCAAACTCGTCGATGTGCGCGACGGGCGCGCCGAGATGGACGCATTCCTCGCCCAGTTCACGAATGAAGAGCTCATTCAGATTTGCCGCGGCGAGGGCATGAACTCGCCGAAAGTCACCCCCGGGACGGGGAGTTGCTTCGGGGGCGTGACCGACGGGCTTTTGAGCCACGGTGTCCCGATTGCCTGCACGACCGACGGTCCCTCGGGCTTGCGGATGGACAGCGGCATGATGGCGACCAGCCTCCCGAACGGGACCCTGCTCGCCTGCACATGGAACCTGCCGCTCGTCTACCGTCTCTTCGTCCTCGAAGGCGTGGAGATGACCGCCTATTCGATTGACTGCCTGCTCGGACCCGGCATCAATATTCACCGCCACCCCCTGAACGGACGGAACTTCGAGTATTTCTCGGAAGACCCGTTCCTCACGGGCAGAATGGCTGCCGCCATGTGTACCGCCACGAACGAGTGCGGCGTGTACTGCACCATCAAGCACTTTATGGGCAATAACCAGGAGTGGCACCGCCACGATGTGGACGCGGTGATGAGTGCGCGCGCGGCGCGGGAAATCTATCTCCGCCCGTTCGAGATTGCCGTCAAAGAGGGCGGCGCACAGGCGATTATGACCTCGTATAATCCGGTCAACGGAATCCATGCCGCCTCGAACTACGACCTGAATACCACCATTCTCCGCGGAGAGTGGGGCTATGCCGGTTATGTGATGACCGACTGGTGGGCACGCATGAACGACGAGAGTGAAGATTACAGCATCGAATACCTCTCCCTGATGATTCGCGCACAGAACGATGTCTACATGGTGACCCCCGATGCCGCGACCCGCAAGGACGACGGTGTCGCCGCCTTGGAGGACGGGAGACTCACGCGCGGAGAAGCCGCGAGATGTGCCGCAAACCTCTGTCGGTTCCTCATGCACACCCACGCGTTTGAGCGCTACCTCGCGAATGGCTCGACCTATGTGAAGACCGCGCCCGTCAGCTTGGAAGGGAAGACCTTGGTCGCCACCCTCACTTCCCCCGCATGTAACCGCCCCGTCGACCTGACACTCCCCGAAGAGGGGACTTATGTCGCGGAACTCGTGTATCACGCCGATACCACCGACCTCGCGCAGATTCCCGTGAGCTTGATTTACGGTGCCCATAAGGTCGGATTCCTCATGGTGCGCGGCACCAACGGTGCGACCGAAAAGACGGTCGTCGAGCTGCCTCTCACCCCCGCTGCCGCCAAGTTTAAGGCGGTCTGCCCGAATGCCGCTTTGGTTTTGGAAGAGATCCGTTTCTATCGCTGATTGCCTAACAGAATATCACCAAAAAATAAAAACGAAAGAAGAGAGAACGCCGTGCTATACATAAGTGAGAAAAATCATATTGTCGTGGATATTACCAAGGCGCCGTACTTTGCCGACCCCACGGGGAAGACCGATTCGACAGACGCTATCTGCCGCGCGATTGACGACATTTTGGAGCGCGATATCATCGCGGTGCAGGAGATTCGGCAGAAACTGCTGGACGACCCGCGCGACAACTTCCGTCTCGGATTCGAGAACCGCAAGATGGGGGGCGTCCCGACGGTCATTTTCCCGGAGGACCCGCCCGCTGCGCGTATCATCTATTTCCCGAAGGGGACTTACCTCGTCTCCGACACCCTGACCTATTCGTTCGAGAACCTCAAAAACCTGCTCTCCGACCGCCCCGGCTCGGACCTCAACCGATTCATGCACTTCCTCGGCGAAGATATGGAGACCACGGTCATCAAATTGCAGGACAATTGTCATGCGTTCCGTTACGGGGAAGAGAAGCCGGTCGTGGCGTTCACCCGTCAGAACGGCTCGAATGTCAACATGATGAACTCGTTCGAGAACCTGACCATCGATATCGGTATCGGGAACAGCGGTGCCATCGGTCTGCGCTGGGATAACAGCAATACCGGCAAAGTGCAGAATGTCACCATTCGTTCCTCCGACCCCGATCACCGCGGTTTCGTCGGTTTCGATGTCTTCCGCCGCGCACAGGCGTATATGGACAATGTCCACATCGACGGGTTCGAGTACGGTCTGCGGATTCAGGGCGGCACCTCCGCGTTTGAGCATCTCACGATTCAGAATGCGCTGAAACAGGGGGTTCATGCCGATTCCGGGAACCTCGGTATCTGCTACGGCGATATCCGGAGCTTCGGCACCGGGCTTTACGCCTGCCGCGGCAGCATGGTGTCGGTGCTTCACACCTCGTTCACCCGTCAGGCGGATTACGCCGATACCGCGGTACGCAACTACGCGGCGTATGTCTATCTGCGCGATGTGAAGAGCACGGGATATCCCTCCCCCGTCGTCAACGGGTATGAGGAGGTCTATCACGGCGACGCTACCATCAAAGAATACAATTCTGTCGACAGAACCTATCAGCTGTTCCCGACAGGCGGGAAGACCTGTGTGGACCTCCCGATTGAACAGCAGCCGCAGTATGTTTGGAACGGCGACCGCTCGATTGTCGCCGAGGTCAATGACTACGGTGCCAAGGGCGACGGCGTGACCGATGCCACCGCCGCGATTCAGAAGGCGATGAACTCGGGGAAAGAGTATATCGTATTCGGAGAGGGAAGATACCTCTGCTCGGGCGAGATCACCATTCCCGCGAGCGTCAAGGCGATTAACTTCATGTACTGTGACTTCGCTGTCACCCACGAATTTGCACAGGAGAAAGAAAAGGGTCTGTTCGCCATCGAAGAGGATGCGAGCGAGCCGCTCTTCATCGACGACGGCTTTGTGTTCGAGAAGTTCTACGGATACCTGCGTTTCATTCGCCACAGCGCGAAGAGAGACCTCGTCGTGAGTGACCTCCATGTCCAGACGGGTGCCGTCTACTTCAACACGGTCGGCGGGCAGAAGATTCTCATGGACAATGTCGCCAGCACCATGGGCGTGTTCGGCGGAAAAGGGTACGGCTCGGTTCCTTGCTTCTACTTCTCGAAAGGGCAGAAAGTCTGGATTCGCCAGTTCAACCCCGAGCGTTCGAGCGACAATGTCCTCGTCGAGGACGGGTGCGACTTCTGGATTTTCGGGTTCAAGACCGAGGGTCCGGACGGAAAGGGCTTCAATATTCGCGGCGAGAGCCGTGCCGAGATTTTCTGCGGGAACGCGACCATCGCGACCGATGACGGTACACCCTGCATCGAGAACGAGAACTCCTCGGTCTTCGCCTATATCCGTACCGACGGTTGCGGTCCGAACCACCAGTTCACCGTCGCGGTGAAAGAGACGCAGGGCGAGTGTGAGCGTCTGCTCCACGCGGACAAAATGCCGCTCGCGAGCGTGGAATACTACTATATCCCCGGCTATATCGGGATTCACGAGTAAACTGTGCGGGGTTCCCAAAACAGAACACCTAAATCACCGAAAACGCGCCTGCTTGCGGGCGCGTTTTTTACGGCTTTTCGGAACATGAAACCATTTATTTATTCAAAATTTAATGAATAATTCACTCAAACAGAACTTAAAATCTTTAAATTATGAAAAAATATTCATTTTTCTCTTGACTTACCTGGTGGAAGCGATTATAATCAACCACGACAAAAGAGAAATGAGGGTTTTCCCAATGGAAAAGAAACAAATCAAAAAAGTCGTCCTCGCCTATTCGGGAGGACTGGATACTTCCATCATCATTCCGTGGCTGCACGAGAACTACCCCGGGTGCGAGGTCATCGCCGTGTCGGGGAATGTCGGGCAGGCGGATGAGCTCGAAGGACTGGAAGAGAAGGCGCTCGCCACCGGCGCGTCCAAACTGTATGTGCTCGACCTGACCGAGGAGTATGTCAACGAGTATATCATGCCCTGTCTGAAAGCGGGTGCCATGTACGAGACCTATCTGCTCGGCACGAGCCATGCCCGCCCGTGCATCGCCAAGGGACTCGCGGAAATCGCGAAGAAAGAGGGCGCGGATGCCATCGTCCATGGCTGTACCGGGAAAGGGAACGATCAGGTGCGGTTTGAACTCGCGCTGAAACACTTTGCCCCCGAGATTCCCGTGATCGCACCGTGGCGGGAATGGGATATCAAATCGCGGGAAGAGGAAATCGCCTATGCCGAGGCGCACCACATTCCCTTGAAAATCACGAAAGAAACCAGTTATTCCAAGGATAAGAACCTCTGGCACCTCTCGCACGAGGGGCTCGATCTCGAGGATACGGGGAATGAGCCGCAGTACGAGAAACCCGGATTCCTCGAAATGGGCGTTTCCCCGATTGACGCGCCCGATACCCCGACCTATATCACGCTGGATTTTGAGAAGGGGATTCCCGTCGCGCTGAACGACACCCCCATGAGCGCGAAAGAAATCATCCTCGCCCTGAACGAGATCGGCGGGGCGAACGGCATCGGCATCATCGACATTGTCGAGAACCGCTTGGTCGGCATGAAGTGCCGCGGGGTGTACGAGACCCCGGGCGGGACGGTGCTCTACCGCGCGCACAGCATTTTGGAGACCCTCTGCCTCGATAAGATGACCATGCACGAGAAAGAGAAACTCGCCGTCACATTTGGGGAACTCGTGTATAACGGGCAGTGGTTCACCCCGCTCCGCGAGGCGCTCTCGGCGTTTGTCGATAAGACGCAGGAACGGGTGACGGGAAAGGTCAAACTCAAACTCTATAAAGGAAATATCATTCCCGCGGGCGTGTGGAGCAACTATTCGCTGTACAGCGAGGAGATCGCCACCTTCGGGGAGAGCGATTATAACCAGAAGGATTCCGCCGGGTTTATCAACCTCTACGGTCTGCCCATCAAGGTGCAGGCGATGGTGGACGCGAAGAATCAATAAGAAACGGGGGTTGCCCATTTGTTCAGGTCGGGCAACCCTTTTCTCGGGAGGGAAGAAAGTGAGAAAACTGTGGGCTGGCAGGACGAGCGGCGCGACCGATAAGACGGCGGACGATTTTCAGTCCTCGATTTCGTTTGACGCGCGGATGTATCGGCAGGACTTGACGGGCAGTATGGCGCACGCCGCCATGCTCGCCGCGACGGGCATCATTTCTGCAGACGAGGCGAAGACCATCACGCTGGGGCTGGAGGGGATTCTCGCCGACCTCGAAAACGGTGCGCTCACGCCCGACCCCGCGGCGGAAGATATCCATATGTTCGTCGAAGAGGTACTCACCGAGCGGATCGGCACGGTCGGGAAGAAACTGCATACCGCAAGGAGCAGGAATGACCAAGTGACGCTCGACCTCAAACTCTACCTCCGAGACACGCTCGGCGGGATTCGAGAACAACTCCGCGCCCTGCTCGGTACGCTCTCCGACCTCGGGGAAGAGTACGCCGCGACCATCATGCCGGGCTATACCCATCTCCAAAGGGCGCAGCCCGTGACCTTCGGGCATCACCTGATGGCGTACGCCATGATGTTCTTACGGGACGACAGCCGTCTTTCCGATTGCCTCGCCCGCATGGATGAGTCGCCCATCGGCTGTTGCGCTCTCGCGGGGACGACTTTCCCGACCGACAGGCAGCTCGAAGCGCAGATTCTCTCGTTCTCCCGCGTGACGAAAAACAGTCTCGACGGGGTCTCGGACAGAGACTACTGTCTCGAAGCGCTCTCTTGTCTCTCGCTCATCATGATGCACCTCTCCCGTCTCTCGGAGGAACTCGTGCTTTGGAGCAGTTGGGAATTTGGGTTTGTCACCCTCTCGGACGCCTATACCACCGGCTCTTCCATCATGCCGCAGAAGAAGAACTCCGACATGGCGGAACTCATCCGCGGGAAGTGCGGGCGGGTCTATGGCGACCTCATGGCGCTCCTCACCACCATGAAAGGACTTCCTCTTGCTTATAATAAGGATATGCAGGAGGATAAAGAGAGCATTTTCGACGCGCTCGACACGGTCGTGAATTGTCTTTCGGTGATGACCCCCATGCTCGCCACCATGACCGTCCACGAGGCGACCATGCACCGCGCGGCGGAGACGGGGTTCATCAACGCCACCGACCTCGCCGATTACCTGACCGCGTGCGGCATGCCGTTCCGCGATGCGTACCGTGCGGTCGGAGAACTCGTGCGAACCTGTATCGCGGAAGGGAAGACCCTGACC
Source organism: Clostridia bacterium (assembly GCA_028720145.1). Classification (GTDB taxonomy): domain Bacteria; phylum Bacillota; class Clostridia; order Oscillospirales; family CAG-272; genus UBA1740. The sequence continues at coordinate 40,184 of JAQYLJ010000037.1, read as the reverse complement.
GACTTGCCGCTTGAAAAGTATCGTGAGGTGTCGCCTCTTTTTGAGGAAGACCTCTACGATGCAATTACCCTCGAAGCGTGCGTCGATCGTCGGACGAGCGAGGGCGGGACCTCTCCCGCATCGGTGCTCTCACAGGTCGCCTATGTGCGTGAGAAAATCGGTCAGACGACAGGAAATGAGAAGTGATGTGATGGCGGCGGTGCCCGTGAATGGTCTTCCCCCGACCGTCTTTCCTACGCATACCGAAATATACAGACAAAATTATTCATTTAAAAATGAATATTCATCTCCGCACTCACACTTGAGCTCCGCGGGTTCTCCTCGCGGAACTCTTTAATTTCGTGAGAAATATATGCAGATTGCACAACGGAAAAGCGCGAAATCCTACCAAAAGTGACAGTAAATACAAAATGTATGAAAATTCATAAAAACCGTTGACAAATGAATCTTTATGCACTATAATGAGTCCATCAAACAACAAGGAAGTAAATCAACCATGAAAAAACTTATCTCTCTGCTTTTAGTCACCGCGATGCTCGTCATCGGTGCATTCACATTCGCGTCCTGCGGCAATAAAGATGTCGTCAAGGTTATTGACATTTCGCTCTCCGAAGAGGAGTACGCGTTCTGCGTCAATCAGGCGGACAACACGCTGAAAGACCAGGTGAACACCTTTATCGCCAAGATCAAATCGAACGGTGTGTTCGACCAGATTTGCAACAACTATTTCGGGAACGGCACACCCCTCTCGGTGACCTCCGCCACACTCGATGCGAGCAAAGACCAACTCGTGGTCGCGACCTCGACCGGCTTCGAGCCGTTTGAGATGGTCGATGCACAAGGGAAGTATTCCGGCATCGACATGGAGATTGCGTATTACCTCGCACAGGAACTCGGGAAAGAACTCGTCATTCAGGATATGCAGTTTGAGGGTGTTGTTCCGTCGGTTCAGAGTGGTAACTGTGACATCGGGATGGCGGGCTTGTCCGTGACCCCCGCCCGGGCAGAGATCGTCAACTTCACCACCGCGTACTACAATGCAGGACAGGTGCTGGTCGTGAAAGCAGATGATAAGACTTTCGACGATTGCAAGACCAAAGAGGATGTCGAGGCGATTCTCGCGGCTCTGACTTCGAGCGCCAAGATCGGTTGCCAGAAGGGCACCACCGGTGAGATCTATATTGAAGGGGATGCCGATGATCCGGACGGATACGGGTTCACGGGTCTCAAAGCCACCAAAATGGCTTACGACTATGTCGCCCTCGCTATCAACGCGATGGTGAACGGTCAGATCGACTATGTCATCGTGGATAACGGACCCGCCAATGCGGTCGCCAACTCCATCAACGGCTAATCAAAATCAAACACGCGGTATCCCTGCGGCGGAATGCGGCAGGGATACTCTCGCGGTTCGGAGGAAACATGAGTTTCGGTAAACGGTTACAGATCTTCATCGATCTGTTCTTCAAAAAAGGCGGATGGAAACGGGTTGTCGGTGTCGGGCTACGCAATACGCTCCTGATTGCCGTCGCGGGACTTCTCATCGGCATTGTCATCGGTACCCTGATCGCCATCGTGCGCGTCATGCCGAAGTACAAGCGTCTCCCGCGGATTCTGAACGGCATCTGCTCGGTTTATGTCGGGTTCTTCCGCGGCACCCCTATTGTGGTGCAACTCTTGATTGCCAACTTCGTGCTGTTCCCCCTCATGCATGTCTCGATTGCACCGCTGACCATTTGTATCATCATCTTCGGGATGAACAGCGGCGCGTATGTCTCCGAAATCATGCGCGGCGGGATTCAGTCGGTCGACGCAGGGCAGCTCGAAGCAGGGCGCGCTGTCGGACTGCCGTACTGGACGGCGATGCTGAAAATCGTGATTCCGCAGGCGGTCAAGAACATATTGCCCACACTCGGGAACGAGTTTATCACGCTGGTAAAAGATACCTCGGTCGTCAGTTTCATCGCGGCGGTGGATTTGTCCAAGTGTTTCACCGAGATCGGGAACATACGGTATGAGTATTTCATCCCGTATTTCGCCATGGCGATTGTATATCTTGTTCTTGTCATGCTCATCAGTCTCGGTGTCAAAATGCTCGAAAGGAGGTTGCAGCGCAGTGAAAGAACCCATTAAGACACACGATATGCCGGAAGGCGTACTTCTTTCGGTCGAGGGACTTGAAAAATCTTTTGGTGACACTCTGGTGCTGAAAGGGCTGAATCTCGATGTCAAAGTCGGAGAGAAGATCGCCATCATCGGTCCCTCCGGGTGCGGGAAATCCACTTTTCTGCGGTGTCTCAACTGTATGGAAGACCCGACGGGCGGCTCGATCTACTTCGACGGGGTGGATATCGCCGATACCCGCGTCGACATCAATGTCCATCGGGAAAAGATCGGGATGGTTTTTCAGCAGTTCAATCTGTTTAGTAACAAAACCGTCCTCGAAAACATCATGCTCGCGCCGGTCTATTTGCAGACCAAGCGGTTACGCAAGGCGAAGACGAGAAATTTCTTTTTGCCTGTCACCAACTTCTTTCGGCGTCTCGCCCGTAAGGAACCACAGGCGAAGGCGCCCGTGACGACCACCGCCGAGGACATCAAGCGGGAAGCTCGCGAGAAGGCGATGGAACTGCTCGAAAAGATAGGTCTGACCGATAAAGCCGATGCCTATCCCTCGACCCTCTCGGGCGGGCAGAAACAGCGGATTGCCATCGTGCGCGCACTCGCCATGGAGCCGACCGTCATGCTGTTTGACGAGCCGACCTCCGCCCTCGACCCCGAGATGGTCGGCGAGGTTCTCGACCTCATTAAAAAAGTCGCGGACACCGGCATGACCATGCTGATTGTCACCCACGAGATGGGATTCGCTCGAGAGGTCGCGGATCGCGTCCTCTTTATGTACGACGGCGTGATCGCCGAAGAGGGGAGCCCCGAAGAGGTGTTCGGGAATCCGCAGAACCCGCGTACACAGCAGTTTTTGAGCTGCGTCCTGTAACCCCGAAAAGCCGCGGAGAAATCCGCGGCTTTCGCTTGCATTTTGTCCGATAACGGTGTATACTGTAAATAACAAACATTTGGAGGACTATTTTATGCCGACCGCATCCGATTTTCGCGCACGCGCCAGAGCACAGCTCGGCGGGAACATTTTTGCCAACAAGTGGCTTTTGGTCTTGGTTGTTGACCTGATTGTCTCGGCGCTTCTGTCTTTTGTCTCGCCCATCTCTTTCGGGATCGGGACACTGATTCTCATGGGACCGCTTTCCATCGGTCTTTCCGCCGTATGTCTCAGACAGGTGCGGGATAATGCCCATCCGGTCGATATCGGTGAGACTTTTTACGGCTTCACCGATGGGAGAGCAGGAAATCATATTATCCTCGGCCTATTAAGCCAGATTTTTATATGCCTTTGGTCGCTTCTGTTCGTGATTCCGGGGATTGTCAAGTCCTATTCCTACGCGATGAGTTACTACATCTCTCTCGACCGCCCCGACCTCTCGGCGAACGATTGCATCACCGAGTCCCGCCGCATGATGGACGGACACAAATGGCGGCTCTTCTGCCTCGACATCTCGTTCATCGGCTGGTACATCGTCGGCTCCCTCTGCTTCGGAGTCGGTACCCTTTGGGTAGACGCCTACCGTTCGATGGCGCGCGCCAACTTCTACGAGGATCTCTGCACCCGCGTCTCGACCGTCGCGTAAAAAATCAAAAGAATACTCCCCCTATTTCGGGAGTATTCTTTTTTCACGCGCGGTTTCGGGTTTTCAGATAGGTGTCATAGAGGACTTCCGCAATTAGGGTATGCCCCTCGGGATTCGGATGGAGCATCTCACGGCGCAAGAGCCGTTTTTCGGGGCAGTCCCGAAAGGCGGAATAGGTGTCCGCGACGGTGTAACCCAGCCGCTCGGCGTTCTCGTCGAGCAGTTTTAAGAGGGGGGCAAAGACGGGTTCGAGGAGACTCGCCGCGGTCGCCGTCTCCCCGAACAGAGGGAAATTCCCCTCGACATCCCGTGCCACATTATGGATATTTTGTATCAGAACGGTCGCGCGGGGTGAGAGGTCTTTTATCTCTTTCATAATGACCTCCAAATCGGCGAGAAACTCTACTTTCATAGGCTCCGCCTCGTCTTCAAAAGCCCGTAGCAGTTTGCGGATGTTCGCAACGGTCGCGGTGGGGAACCCCTCGTAACCCGCTCGCCTGACGTATTCGAGAATGTTGTTCCCACCGATGCTGATGCAGATGAGGTCTGCCTCGGAGAGAATCTTCCGTGCGCTCGCGTTTTCGCGCTTTTGTCGGAGGAGCGTCACGAGGTCTCCCGTGGTGTACCCCGACACCCCCCAGTTGGTGCTGACCCATGTCTCTCCGCTCTCCGAGAGTTTGTGTGTCAGTTTTGCTTCATAGGATTCTTCTTCGCTGACTCCGTAGTGCGCCGCGATGGAGTCACCGAGCACGAGCAGAGAGTGTACATCGTCCGCCGCCACCGTTTTCGCGTAGATGCGCAGTTCTGTTTCCTCGTCCCGATTCAGCGGGATTCCGCAGGAAGACAAGACCAGAACGGATGCGAATAGAAGGAGCGACAAAATCTGTCGGATGATTTTCATGATTGTCCCTCGGTTATGATTTGCCTTTAGTATCTCCGCAGGGGAGAGAAACAAAACGCCCGACCGAGGATTTCCGCGTGGATTTTTTTGACGGAATTTCATCTGTTTTCGTTTTTCAAACATTTTTCAGAACATTTTTGAGGTGACTATGGATAGACCGCAAGTTCCCTCGGTTTTGTACCGAGATGAGAGTATAGTCGTGGCGGTGAAACCCGCGGGGATGCCGAGTGAGTCGGACCCGACGGGCGCCCCCGATATGTGCTCTCTTCTCTCAGAGGGAGAGTCCTCTCTGTTCTCTGTGCATCGGCTCGACCGCGTGACGGGTGGCATCATGGTGTTTGCCCGCACGAAAAAAGCCGCGTCGGTGCTTTCCCGCGCCATCGCGAGCGGGGAAGAGGGGGACGACCGCGACTTCACGAAAATCTATTTCGCTATTGCCGCAGGCGAGATCCGCGAGAACTTTTCCCGCACCGATTATCTCACGCGCGACGCGCGACTCGGACGGGCAAAGGTCGTGACGAAAGAGACGACGGGCGCTCGCCGCGCCACTCTCTCCGCTGCCCCCCTCGCTTGTGCGACGGTAGAGGGGACGCCCGCCACCCTCTTGGCGGTGAAACTCGAGACAGGTCGGTTCCATCAGATTCGCGCGCAACTCTCGTATGCGGGACACCCGCTCCTCGGAGACGGGAAGTACGGGAGCCGCGTCCGCTGTCCGCTCGCGCTCTTCGCGGGGTACCTCGCGTTTTCCCATCCCGCGCACGGGGGGCGGGTCTCGTTTTCCTGCCTGCCGCCGCGGGAGAAACCGTGGACGGCGTTCGACACCTTAACCGAAAACTTGACCGCGGAAGAACTGCCGTTGCTCTTTTTGTAAGCCGGTGTGATATACGCAAGATAACCCGTCGGGCGCCCCCCGACGGGTTTTTGCTTGCAAAGTTTGCTCTTTTTCGGGAGAAAGGTAGACAAACGCGCGCTCGCGTGATACAATAAGAAAAGTTATTTAGAAAGGATACGCGCATGAGGGAATGTTTTGAGAGGACCGAACGGCTCCTCGGAGACGACGCGATGGAGCGCCTGTGGGGCGCGACCGTCCTGCTGGTCGGTCTCGGCGGTGTCGGCGGGAGTGCTTTGGAGACGCTCGTCCGCGCAGGGGTCGGAAAAATAGTCGCCGTGGACGCGGATACCGTCTCGGTATCGAACAGCAATCGGCAGTACCTCGCGACGCAAGAGACGCTCGGACGGAAAAAGACCGAAGTCGCCCGCGAAAGAGCCCTCTCGATTTCTCCCGATATGCGCCTGATTCCCGTCGATTTGTTCGTCGGTGCAGAGAACGCAGAGACGCTGATCGATACCTATCATCCCTACCTGATCCTTGATGCCATCGACACCATGAGCGCGAAGATCGCGCTGATTACAGCCGCCGCGGCGCGCGGGATTCCGTATCTCGCCTGTGCCTCGACCGGGAATCGGCTGGACCCCACCCGTCTCAGAATCACCGATCTTTCCGAGACCCATACCTGTCCCATCTGCCGTGTGTTGCGCAGAGAACTCAAAAAGAAAGGGGTCGAACACCTCGCGGTGGTATGGAGCGATGAGCCGCCCATGACCCCGCGTGTGACACCCGAAGAGCACGGGAGACACATCCCCGCCTCCGCGCCGTTTGTCCCGCCCGCCGCGGGGATTCTGATGGCGAGATGGGCGGTTTTGACCCTGATACATGAGAAGGAGACCCTATGAAAAAAGCCATTGTTGTCATCGCGCTTGTGATTGTATGCTTTATCCCCACCTATATTCTCGTCTTTCAGGCGGCACGGACGGCAGTCCCCGACGGGACGCTGGATACCGTGGTGCTGGAACCCGACTATGTCCGTTGGCGCTTGACGGGCGGCGAGGGGGATGTCAGCGAGGTACAGCCGAATACCGACAGCGCGAAGCAAAAGTTCGATAAGAAAGACCCCGTCCTCCTGACGCAGATTTCGGATTTGACCCGCCTGAATTGGACTCCGGCGCCCGTCAAAGTGACGGTCTATGTGATTGACCTGAATGACGAAATCATGTCGGGACCCTATGCGCTCACCGACCTCCCGTCGGATGATGCATTTGACCCCACCCACCACTTGCAGGTGGTCGTGTATGCGGACTGGCAGTTCACGAAGAATGTCACCGCCCGCGCCGCCTACGGATTTGAGGTGAAACCGTGATGGGTATGCGCGAAGAAGCAACCAAGAGAGTCGCCGCGTTTTGGGGCGACCGTCCGCACGCCGCCTGTATTCTCACCTTCGGGTGTCAGCAGAACGAGGCGGACAGCGAGAAACTCCGCGGCATGGCGCATGAGATGGGATATACCGATACCGCGGAGCCGGGTGATGCGGACTTGATTCTTCTCAACACCTGTGCCATCCGTGAACACGCGGAGCAGAAGATTCTCTCCTATCTCGGACGGTTCAAGGAATATCGGCAGAAGAACCCCGCGCTGGTGATCGGTGTCTGCGGGTGCATGACCGCGCAGGAACACCGCGTGAAACAGTTGAAAGAGCGGTATCCGCAGGTCAGCTTCACGCTCGACCCCGCGTCCCTCCCCGATTTCCCGCGGGTGCTGGAAGAAGTCCTCATGGGCGAGGGGAGACGGTTCCTCCGCGGGGATGACGCACCCGAGATTACCGAGGGACTGCCCATCTCGCGGGTGCTCACCCACCGCGCATGGGTCTCCATTATGTACGGCTGTAACAATTTCTGCTCCTATTGCATTGTCCCGTATGTGCGGGGCAGGGAGCGCAGCCGCGCGAGCGGAGAGATTCTCGCGGAAGTGAAAGACCTGATTGCGGGGGGCTGTCGCGACATCACCCTGCTCGGGCAGAATGTCAATTCCTATCGCGGGGACTGCGATTTCGCGACCCTCTTAGAACGGGTCGCCGCCCTCGACGGAGACTTTTTGGTGCGGTTTATGACGAGCCACCCGAAGGATGTGCCGGACAGCCTGATTGCCGTCATGGCGAAATACCCCGACAAAATCGCGCCGCAGTTCCATCTCCCGCTCCAATCCGGCTCGAATGAGATTCTCAAACGGATGAACCGCAAGTATACGGTCGAGACTTATCTTGCCACCGTGGAGAAACTCAGGGCGGCCATCCCCGACCTCGTGCTTTCAACCGACCTCATCGTGGGGTTCCCGGGCGAGACCGATGCCGACTTCGCCGCGACACTGGATATCGTGAAGCGCGTCCGATTTGATATGATTTACAGTTTCCTCTACTCCCCGCGCAAGGGGACACCCGCCGCCGTCATGGAAGAGCAGGTCTCGCCGGACGACCAAAAGACGCGCATGGCGGGACTTCTACGGGTGCAAGACGAAATCGCGCTCTCCCTCGGGGAACAATATGTCGGGCGTACGGTCAGAGTCCTCGTGGACGCGAAAGGCAAAGACGCGGGTGCTCTCAGCGGGCGCACGGCGGGCGGACGACTGATTCATTTTTCGGGAGAGCCGTCTCTTATCGGGCAATTTGTGCAAGTAACCGTAGAACGGGCGGAGCCGTACGCGCTCCGCGGCAGAATCGCGGAATTAGAAAGGAACATTCATAAATGAGTACCATCGAAAAGGCGAGAGAACTCGCGAACGCCATCAAAGCCGACCCCATTCTTGTCGCCTATCAGGCGGCGCGCGCCGCTTATGAAACATCGGTCGAACTGCAAACCAAAATGACCGAATACAACGCCCAGAGAGCCATTCTCGGACAGGAGTTCTCCAAAGAAGCAGAGGCGCAGAGCCCCGAACTGCTCGAAATGGTGCGGAATCGCATGGACGAACTCGCGCGCGAGATTTCCGCGATGGAAGAATATCGCGAATTTTCTGCGGCGCAACTCAAAGTGACAGACCTGATGAATCAGGTGAACGCCGAGATTCAGAGAATCGTGTTCGGCGTGGAGCCCTCGGCGGCGTGCACCCACGACTGTTCGACCTGCCACGCGGCGTGCGGCGAGAAACACTGAAACAACCGGAAATAACCGAGTAAGACGAAAAAGAAACGGATTCCTATCTATGGCAGATGTCATTGAAAGACGGGCGGAACTGACAAATCCCAGCCCGATGATGAAACAATATTTCGAGGTGAAAGACCAATACCCCGACTATCTCCTCTTCTACCGTCTCGGTGACTTTTACGAGATGTTCTTTGAGGACGCGATGGTCGCGTCTCGGACGCTCGAACTCACCCTGACGGGGCGGGATTGCGGGGACGGTCGTCGCGCCGCCATGTGCGGGGTTCCGTTCCATAAAGCGGATGTTTACCTCGGTCGTCTCGTCGAGGCGGGCTTTAAGGTCGCCGTCTGCGAGCAGATGGAGGACCCCGCCACGGCGAAAGGACTCGTCAAGCGGGATGTCATTCGTGTGGTGACGCCCGGGACGGTCACGGACGGGAATCTGCTCGCCGAGGGACAGCATAACTATCTCGCCGCCCTCTGCTACGATTCTCGCAGCGTCGGTCTCGGGTTCGCCGATGTCTCGACGGGGCAGATTTATCTGACCGAGATCGAGGGGGAAGACCGCGACGCGCGGATTCTTACGGAACTCAGCATCTATGTGCCCCGCGAGGTGATTCTGAATGTCTCGCTCGACACCTGCCCGCAGGTGCGGGACTACCTCGCCGCACGGGAGAACGCGGTCTCGGACGAGATGAACCGTCTCTTTGACGCGCAGGTCGCTCAGACCCTGCTCGCGGAGTGCGCGTGGGCGAAAGTAGACCCCATAGAAACCCCATGTCTCAAAAAGACGGTGGGTGCGCTCCTCTCTTATATCAAGGAAACGCAGAAATGCGAGCCGACTTTCTTAAGTGAGGTCAGCGTCTATACCGACGGGCAGTATATGGAGCTCGATGTCGCCACTCGTCGGAACCTCGAACTCCTCTCCGCCATGCGGACGAAAGAGAAGCGGGGGAGCTTGCTCTGGGTGCTCGACAGGACCGAGACCTGTCTCGGCGCGCGTCTTTTGCGCTCGTGGCTGACCCGCCCGCTCGTCAGCGTCGCGGCGATTCTGCACCGACAGGACGCGGTGCGGGAACTCACCGAGGATTTCTCCATGCGGGAAGAACTCCGTGCCGCGCTCTCGGGCATTCTCGATATCGAACGCCTGACCGCGAAGGCGGTCTACGGGACGGCGAACGCCAAGGATTTGCGCGCCATCTGTCGGAGCATCGAGCCGCTTCCGGTCATCAAGGCGTTGATTTCCTCGGCGAAGAGCCAAAATGTCAAGACCATCGCCGAGGAACTCGACCCGCTCGACGACCTCTATGATCTACTGAATCGTGCGCTCGTCGACCTCCCGCCTTTCTCGGTGCGCGAGGGCGGGATGATTCGCGAGGGATACAATGCCGATGTCGACTATCTCCGCTCGGTCGGGGGAGATACCGATGCCATTCTGAAAGAAATCGAGGAGCGCGAGAAAGCCGCGACGGGGATTAAGAATCTCCGCGTCTCGTCAAATAAGGTGTTCGGGTTCTATATCGAAGTTACCCGCTCTCAGACCGACCTCGTCCCTGCCCATTACATTCGGAAACAGACGCTCACGAACTGCGAGCGGTATATCACGCAGGAACTCAAAGAACTCGAGAGCACGGTGCTCGGCGCTGCCGATAAGCTCTGTGCCCTCGAATATGAACTCTTTTCCGCGCTCCGTGAGCAGGTCGCCGCGGCTTCCTCGCGGTTGCAAAACGCCGCGGCACAGATTGCCGCGCTCGATGTCTATCTTTCGCTCGCCGATGTCGCGGTACAGCAGAATTACTGCTGCCCCGAGGTCGACCTCTCGGATGTCATCGAGATTCGGGACGGTCGTCACCCCGTGGTGGAGAAGTTCGTCAGCGACAGTTATTTTGTCCCGAACGATACCGACCTCAATACGGGGTCGAGACGCTTGATGCTCCTGACGGGACCCAATATGGCAGGGAAGTCCACCTATATGCGGCAGGTCGCCTTGATCTGCGTCATGGCGCAGATCGGCTCGTTTGTCCCCGCGAAGAGTGCACGAATCGGGATTGTCGACCGCGTGTTCACCCGTGTGGGCGCGTCGGACGACCTCGCGTCGGGGCAGTCGACCTTCATGCTCGAAATGAACGAGGTCGCGAATATCCTCAAAAACGCGACCAAACGCTCGCTCATCGTCTACGACGAAGTGGGCAGAGGGACGAGTACATACGACGGGATGTCCATCGCGCGCGCCGTCGTGGAATACACCGCCGGGAAGAAACTCGGTGCGCGTACCATGTTCGCCACTCACTACCACGAGCTCACCGCCTTAGAGGGCACTTGCCCCGGGGTCGTGAACTACCATATTGTCGCGAAGAAGCGCGGGGATTCCATTCAGTTTCTCCGCAAAATCGTCCCGGGCGCGACCGACGACAGCTACGGCATCGAAGTAGCGAAACTCGCGGGAGTGCCGCAGGAGGTCATTCGCCGCGCGCGGGAAGTGCTCGCGGAAATCGAGGCGGGGAACCCCTCGGCACCGGTACCCGTCCGCGCCCCTGCGGAGCCCGATTTGCTCGATGTCTTAAAAGGAAACGAGGCGGAAGAGGTCGCGGAGAAACTGCGGGAGGTCAATCTCGATACCCTGACCCCGCTCGAAGCGATGAATTTGCTCTTTACCCTCAAAAAGATGCTTTCTTGTTAAAAGAAAGGAGGACCTATGGGAAAAATCAATGTACTCGGCTTTGAGATAGCGAACCTCATTGCCGCAGGCGAGGTGGTCGACCGCCCCGCTTCGGTACTGAAAGAACTGCTCGAAAACGCGATTGACGCGGGCGCGACCCAAATCACGGCGGAGATTCGCCGCGGCGGTGTGCTCTCCATCCGCGTGACCGATAACGGTTGCGGGATGAGCCCCGAGGACCTCCCGGTGGCGCTCCGCCGCCACGCGACGAGTAAGATTCACGACGCATCCGACCTCGCGTCCATCATGACCCTCGGGTTCCGCGGCGAGGCACTCGCCGCCATCTCATCGGTCTCGAATGTCACCATTGTCTCCAAGACCAAAGACGCGGAGATGGGCACCATGCTGTTGTCCGACTGCGGGACGGTGAACGACCTCACCGAAGTCGGCGCGGCGGACGGTACCACCGTCCTCGTCGAGCACCTCTTCGAGCGGGTCCCCGCGCGCAGGAAATTCCTCAAAAAAGACGCGACCGAGGCGCAGGCGTGCGCAGCACAGGCGGAGAAGACCGCCATGTCCCATCCCGAGATTGCTTTTCGGTTTGTCTCGGACGGGGTGTTGAAGTTCTCGACCGCGGGCGACGGGGACATGAAGAATGTCCTCTGGGCGCTCTACGGCAAAGATTTTGCATCGAAACTTCTCGCCGTGAGAGGGGAGACCGACGGGGTCTGCGTCACCGGGTATGTCGGGCGGAGCGATAACGCCTACGGCAACCGCAATATGCAGAACACCTTTATCAACGGACGGTATGTCAAGAGTAAGACCGTGACCGCCGCACTTGAACGCGCGTTCACTTCCTATATGGCACCCGAGCGGTATCCTGTCTCCGCGCTCCATCTCGAAATCGACCCGCGCACGGTGGATGTCAATGTCCACCCCGCGAAACTCGAAGTCCGCTTCTCGGACGAACGCCGCATCTTTGACGCGGTCTATTGGGCGGTACGCGGCGCGCTCGAAACCAATACCTCGCGCCCCGAGATGAGCCTCTCGCACAGCGAAAAGACCGCGCGCGCGGTCAGCGGGTTCACGCCTTCTGCTGCGAGGCAGAAAGGGGAACAGTTGAAAATGCCCCCACCGCCCCCGAAACCCGCGAAGAACGAGGGGGAGAGACCGCTCGATGCCGCCTCCGTGCTGACGCCGGCCGAATCTCTCACATTCTTAAAACAGATGAAAGCGGCGACCGACGCGAGCGCGTCCACCCTCTCCGCGCCCCACACCCTGCCGAACGAGACCCCTGCCGTGCGGGAATATCGGGTAGATACCCCCGTCTTGGGCGCAAAGCCGACCCCTGCGGCACCGACCGCCACGGAGACCCCGCACAATACCGAGAAGAGCGCGAGCCCGACCGCCCCTGCCGCATCCCCTGTCTCGCAGGAGAGCACCCCCGCGGCGATCCCGCAAGAGACCGCTCCGCAGACGGATGAAGCCGCTCTCCCCGCCTATCGGTATCTCGGCTGTGCGTTCCGCTGTTATCTGCTCGTGGAACTGGATGAGGAACTGCTCGTCATCGACCAACACGCGGCGCACGAGCGCATTCTCTTCGAGCGTCTGCTCGCCGAGCAGAAGAAAGAGGGGAAGATTCCCTCACAGGGACTTTTGGTGCCCCTGACCGTGCCGCTCACCCCCGAGGAGTACGCGGCGGCGGAAGAGGCGAAAGCCGAACTCGAAGATATCGGATTTACATTTTATCCTACCACCGACGGGCGCGGCGTGTCGCTCGCCACACTTCCGAACCGTGTCTCCCCCGCAGAGGCGCTGGACCTCTTTACCGCCATGGCGGGCGACCTCGCCGAGGCGAGAGGGACCCCTGACATGACGCAGGAGAAACGGCGGGAGCGCGCCCTCTATCAGGTCGCCTGTAAGGCGGCGGTCAAGGGGGGACGCACCTATACCGAAGAGCAATTGATTCATTTGGTCGAAGAGGTGCTTCGCCTACCGGATATCACCGTCTGCCCGCACGGCAGACCCATCGCGTACCGACTGACCAAAAAAGAACTGGATAAGCAGTTCGACCGTATCAAATAACCGTTTTTGGAGTATCTATGTCATTTACAGTACTAAAAACCGAGGGAAATGCCCGCCGTGGCAGAATGGAGACCGTACACGGCACCATCGAGACCCCGGTGTTTATGAATGTCGGGACGAGCGCCGCCATCAAGGGCGGGGTCTCTACCGTCGACCTCGAAGAAATCAACTGTCAAGTGGAGCTATCGAACACCTACCATTTGCATATCCGTCCGGGCGATGACCTCATCTACCGCATGGGCGGTTTACACAAGTTCTTTCGGTGGTCTCGCCCCATCCTCACCGACTCGGGCGGGTTTCAGGTGTTTTCGCTCGCGAAGCTGCGGAAAATCACCGAAGAGGGCGTGCATTTCAGTTCCCACATGGACGGCGCACGCATTTTTATGGGACCCGAGGAGAGTATGCGGATTCAGTCGCATCTCGGCTCCACCATCGCGATGGCGTTCGACGAGTGCGTGGAGAACCCCGCGCCCTACGAGTATGTGAAAAAGTCGAGTGAGCGCACCGTGCGCTGGCTCGCGCGATGCAAGACCGAACTCGCGCGTCTCAATGCGCAGGAGGGGACGGTGAACCCGCATCAGATGCTGTTCGGCATCAATCAGGGCGGCACCTATGAAGACCTGCGGGTGGAGAATATGCTCCGCACGCGGGAACTCGACCTCGACGGCTACGCCATCGGGGGACTCGCGGTCGGGGAAGAGACCGAGGTCATGTATCATATCATTGAAGAAGTGGAACCCTATATGCCCAAAGATAAGCCGCGGTACCTCATGGGCGTGGGGACCCCGCAGAACATTCTCGAGGGGGTACGGCGCGGTGTGGATTTCTTCGACTGCGTGATGCCGTCGCGGAATGCCCGCCACGGGAACCTCTTTACATGGCACGGGAAAATGAATATCAACAACGAGCAGTATTTCGCCGACCCGAAGCCCATTGATTCCTCCTGCGGCTGTCCCGCCTGCCGCAACTATTCCCGCTCGTATATTCGGCATCTCTTCAAGGCGCGGGAGGCGCTCGGAATGCGGCTGTGCGTGCTCCACAATCTGTATTTCTATAATGAACTCATGCAGCGCATTCGGGACGCTTTGGATGCCGGCTGTTTTGAGCAATTCTATCACGCGCATATCGACATTCTCGGTGCGCGTTCGAGGGACTGATATGAAGATTAACGGAAAATCGTTCGGACGTTTTCTTTTGTATCTCTTTGTCGCGGTTCTCATCTCTCTTTTCCTTGTTATCGGCGTGTCCGCCGCGGACGGGGAGGAAGAGGACCCGCCCGTTGACCCCGTGTCCTACGGGATTTATCTCGGCGGCGTCGAGGTCACCGAGGAGAACTGTCAGGATATTTTGGGGGACGGGCTTTCCAAGTACGACCCCGAGACGAATACCCTGACCATGAAAGGCGGGAATATCGTCGGTGCGGTCGTCGCCGAGCGTGACGGCGGGAAATACTCGCTTTGGTCCGAAAGAGAGGGGTTGCAGGTGGAAATCACCGGGACAGTGGACTTCACCTACGGCATCTATCTCGCGAGCGGAAATGTGACGGTGCGTGGGGCGGTTCTCTCATTTGTCGGCGCGAGCGGCGGTACCACTTGCATCACGGCGGAGACGGGTTCCATCTCGATTCTGGAGCACAGCATCGTGACGGTGAAAGACGGGGAGGAGACTTTCCGTTACACCTACGCATTCTCCGCCGGCACGACTCTGGAAATCCGAAATTCGAGTGTCAAATACGATGTCGACCTCATGGAGTGCGACATTTTCCTCCGTGCGGGCGGTTCCATGCAACTCACGAACGCTTGGGTAGACGCCAAAAATGTGCGTCTGTTTCTTCTTACCGAGGGCGGGAAACTCACGGTCACCGATACCAGTTTTCTCGCAGTCACCGGGTGCTACCGCGGGATGCAACTCGGGGGAGACGCGGATTTTCGGGATTCCACCGTCTCTCTCAACACCTATTACAGCGGCATTCTGTTGAATCCCATCGGGGGGACGACATTCCGCGCACAGAAATGTAATTTCACCTTGCGTGCGTCCGACTATGAGGCGCTTAAAACCGAGGTGTTGATTCCCTCGTGGAATGCGGGGATTGCGAATACCTCCTACGGGAGCTTGAATGATTTTTTGGTCGTCTGCCACGCGGACTACAATACGGCGGAAGCATCGCTCGAACACTCGGGAATGTACGCGAACCAGTCTACGGTGGATTTCTCGGACTGTAATCTCACGGTCACGGGGTATACAACGGGTCTGTTCTTTCGCTCGCGCGGAGAAAAACTGTCACTCCGTGCAGGGAGTACACTCCGCGCGACTTGCCGAAAGGCGGCGTTTGTTGCGCTCGTCGCGGATACCGACACGGTCAGTTTCGGGAGCCGGGTGAAAGGGGATGCCGAGCTGCTGATTCTCCCCGCGGGGAAAATCCTCGGGGACTACGGACAGTACCTCGTGACCCTCGTACTGAGAGACGACACCTTAAAGACCGAGCGGGATGTCGCCATCGGCTCGCCACAGATGGTTTTGGATGCGTATACGGGATTCGCCGCTAAAGTAGGGATTGAGACCGACGACCTGAGAGCACTGTCGCTTGCGGTGCCGCTCATCGCACTGTTCCTCGCGGTGCTCGCGGCAGTCGGCGTCTACTATATCTATACCCGCATCTGTAAGAAAAAGAAGACTGCCGCGCTCCCCGAGGAGAAGAGCGACGAACAAAAGACCGAAGAGGAAAAGGGGAATGACCAACATGACTGACGAAGTGCGCAATCCTTTTTGCTTTGAAAAGAGAGACCTCCCGACGGGCGTTTCCTGCCCGCGGTCCTATCAGGTGATTTTGATGACGAGTGCGGGGAGTATGACCGTCTCGGGCTCTCCCTACCGTCTTTCGGCGGGCGATCTCGTCCTCTTGACCCCCTCGGATATCTGCTATGCGGCAGAGCCGTGCGAGACAGCCTCCATCGTCTGGCAGTACACGCCCGAGGAGCTTATGAACGACCTCTCCGCTTTTGAAGAGGTGGTTCGTGCAGGAGGTGTCTATCCCGCCGCAGGGCAGAGCGACGATGTGCGTTCGCTGACCGCCCGCGCGACCGCACAGGCGGAGAACCCGGGGGAGCGGACACCTCTCATTGCCCGCATGATGCTTTTGGAGCTTCTCTTGCATCTGACCGAATCTTCTCCCGCCAAAAAAGGCGAGGGAAAGGTCGCACGCGCCGCCGCCTATCTCGGGGAGAACTACGCGTTGCAGGTCTCTCTCGATACCCTCTGCCTCGCCATCGGGGTCAGTAAATTCTATCTCTGCCGCGCCTTCGGACGCGAGACGGGGCTCACTCCCCACGCCTATCTTAACCTTGTGCGGGTGCTCGCCGCAGAACGCCTGATGGAAGAGGGCACAGGGGCGATGGTGTGCGCGACACTGGTCGGATTCCGCGATTACACCACTTTTTTCCGTTCGTATAAAAAAGTGACCGGTCATGCCCCGACCGGTGTGACAGGTGAAGAGGAATAACGCATGGCGAAACGCAAGCAACCGAACGAGGAGAAACCGCTGCTCCCCACCATTCATACGGTCGAGGATTTGCGGGCGCTCCCCGACGCGGATATGCCTCGCTTGGCGGAGGAGATCCGTGCGTATCTGATTTCACAGGTGAACCTCACGGGCGGGCACCTCGCGTCGAACCTCGGCGTCGTCGAACTCACCCTCGCTCTGCATCGGGTGTTCAATACCCCCCGCGACCGTCTGATTTGGGATGTCGGACATCAGAGCTATGTCCATAAACTCGTGACGGGACGGGCGGAGCAGTTTGATTTACTGCGGAAGCCGGGGGGACTCTCGGGATTCCCGCGCAGGGAAGAGAGCCCGTTCGACCCCTTTGGGGTCGGGCATTCCTCGACCTCGATTTCCGCCGCCTTAGGATTTGCGGCGGCGGATGCCCTCGCGGGTGAGCAGGATCGGTATAATGTCGTCGTCATCGGTGACGGCGCACTCACCGGGGGTCTTGCACACGAGGCGCTCAATAACTGTCGGCGGGACTACCCGATGATTATTATTCTCAACGAGAACGATATGTCGATTTCCCGCGTCACGGGTTCTTTCCCGCGCCTGATTTCACGGCTCCGCATCGCCCGCGGGTATCGGAGAATGAAGCGCGGGACAGGGAAGTTTCTTTTGAAGATACCGCTCGTCGGGAAACCGCTGTTCCGTCTGGTGCGCGGGGTTCGTAACCGCGTGCGTCGGCTTTTCTATCGGTCGAACTATTTTGAGGAGATGGGATTCACCTATCTCGGACCCTACGACGGGAACAACTATTCGCAGATGAAGAACGCGCTCGAAGAAGCGCGGGACAAGAAGAGATGCGTCGTGGTGCATATCCGCACGAAGAAAGGGAAGGGCTACCCCTGCGCGGAGCAGAACCCCGCCGAATATCACAGTGTCTACGCGGGAGAGAAGAAGACCCGTACTTTCCACGAGATCTTCGGGGAGACTCTTTTGCACATGGCGGAGGAGTCGCCTGCGGTCTGCGCCGTCACCCCCGCGACCGGGGTCTCGACGGGACTCGCTCCCTTCGGCGCGGCATATCCCGAGCGGCTCTTCGATGTCGGGATTGCCGAGGGGCACGCCCTGACCTTTTCGGCGGGTCTCGCAGCGGGCGGGATGCGCCCCTATGCGGTGATTTATTCCAGTTTTCTGCAACGCGGGTATGACGAGATCGTGCACGATATCGCCCTGCAACACCTGCCGGTGCATATCATCATCGACCGCGCCTCGCTCGCGCCGGGAGACGGTGCCACCCATCACGGGATTTACGATGTCTCTTTCCTCGGAGAGATGACGGGCGTGGAGATTCTCTCGCCCATGACCGAGGGGAGTCTCATCGCGATGCTCGTGGCGAAAAAAGACGCGCGGCATCCTGTCGCCATCCGATTCCCGAACGATACCGAAGACGAGGCACTGCGGGACACCTTCTATCCCGACGGGGACTTTTCCGCATTCGGGATGCGTCCCTCGGGGGATTTCTCCGGGGCACGGGCGGTTCTCGTCAGCTACGGTGCCGCCGCACCCCGCGCGCTCGAAGCGCGGAGAATCCTCGGAGATGAGGGGATTCCC
The DNA here is from genome assembly GCA_028720145.1 of Clostridia bacterium. Taxonomy (GTDB): domain Bacteria; phylum Bacillota; class Clostridia; order Oscillospirales; family CAG-272; genus UBA1740. The sequence goes on along the minus strand of JAQYLJ010000037.1, from coordinate 21,768 downwards.
ACCGAGATGCTTTTGCTCGAAGACCTGACTGACTTCACCGCCCCCGCACAGTATCTCGCGGAGAGACTCGCGCCGGGCGTCCCCGTCGTCTTTTTGGAAGAGGGGATTTATGTCGGCGGTGCGGGGATGCGTCTCGATGCCGCGCTCCGCGCGGCGGGCTATACAGGACGGTATGAGACCCTCGCGATTGCCGACGGCTTCGCGACCCCCACGACCCCGTGCGACCTCTATGCGTACCTCGGGATTTCCTCGTCCGACGCAGTCGCGGCGGTGAAACGGCTGCTCGCCCTTTGACGCGTTCACGCCCTCGATGCGCTCATAGCTGCTCGCCTTTGATGCTTTTGCGCCCGCGATGCGCTGACACGGTTCCCGGAGATTCGCAGTTTGATGCCTGCTTTTACAGGTTTTGATAAACAAAACACGACCCCGCCCCTCGGCGGGGTCTCTCTTTTCGTCTATCCGTTGCGAAATCCAAACGAAATTTGTGTAAATTCAATAAAAATTCATTTATATGGAACAAAATATATTTATTTTTAACAAAATATATGGTATAATAGAATCGCAGAGAGGAGAACCCCCGCTCTGACAGCCAAGGAAAGGACGATCCGTCGGATCGAAAGGAACACTATGGTCATTCAGGTAATGGGCAGGCAAATGACAGTTCGGGAGACACTTGTCACGCAAATCGAAGAGAAGCTGCATAAGTTCGATAAGTTTTTTGACCCGGACACAGTCGCGTATGTCACCTGCAAGACGCGTAAGGGGGTAAAAATCATTGAGATAACGGTAACCTACGGCGGGACGGTATTCCGTTCCGAGGAGGAGAACGAGACGTTCCGCACCGCGCTCGACCGCGCGATGGAGACTTTTGAGAGACAGATACGGAAGAATAAGACGCGGCTCCAAAAGCGGGTACGCCCCGAGGCGTTTGTCTCCGAGTCAGAGGCAGAGGACGACTATGAGGAGGAAGAGGCGTTCCGCATCCGCACCAAGAGATTCCCGTTCAAACCCATGGCGGCGGAAGAGGCGATTTTGCAGATGAATCTGCTCGAGCACAGTTTCTACGCCTTCACCGACGCGGAGACGGGGAAACCCGCGGTCGTCTACCGCCGCAAGGACGGAGACTACGGACTCATCATTCAGGAATAACTCTTTCCGTGTCCACCTGTGCGGGTAACAACCACCGCACCACCCCGCGCACCTCGTAACCCCTCGCAGTTTTCTCACATAACAGAGACAGCGCCCGACTCGTCGGGCGCTCGTTTTTTGTTTTATTCTTATAATGCCTATTCTTTATCATTTTTCGACGGGAAACCGCATTTTTGCCGTTTTTCGGCTTTACATACAATTTACATGGATTTGACCCCGGTATGATAGTCGGCATTTTTTATTTTCGGTATAGTAGAAGCGCAGTGATGCAAAAGACATAACGAAATAACGAAAAGGAGAAATTGCTATGAAAAAAATATGTGTGGCTATTTTCGCGGCGGTGGTTTTGATGAGTATCTGTCTTGCGACTTTCACCGGATGCGGGGCGAAATTCTCGGCGGATAAAAATATCGCCGTGGTTGCCCGTGAGGACGGGAGCGGTACCAAGTCGGCATTCATGGAGATTATCGGTCTCAAAGAGAAGAAGGACATTTCCGGCGTGATTATTCAGAACGGTACCGCGGCGGTTCTTCAGGAAGTCGCAGGGAACCCGCAGGCAATCGCGTATGACAGTCTCGGGTATGTCACGAAGGATGTCAAAATCCTGAAAGTGAACGGGGTCTACCCGACCGCCGAGACGGTCAAGAACGGCACCTACGCCATCTCCCGTCCGCTCAGCATCGTCTATCGCGAGGCAACTCTGGAAGACGCGGTATGCAAAGCCTACTATGACTTCCTCGTGAGCCGTACCGCACAGGACATTGTCGCGGCAGAGGGATATGTCAATCGGGATGCGACGGAAGATTACAAGGTCATTGCGGGTCTTTCCGGGACCATCAGCATCTCCGGCAGCACCTCGCTCCAACCGCTCATGGAGAAACTCGCTGCCAAATTTAAGGAACTGCAACCCGGTGTGACCGTCACGGTTGCCGGCGGCGGCAGCGGCACGGGTCTCAAAAACGCCGAGAACGGCACGAGCCAGTTCGGGATGATTTCCAAAGAGAAAAAGCCGAATGACGATGCGCCGAGCTGTGTCGCGACCGAAGTGGCGCGCGATGGGATTGCCGTCATCGTGAACCTCGACAACCCTCTCGACGATATCTCGCTCGATGCTCTGAAACGGATCTACGACTGCGACGCGGGTGACACGCAGATCACGGTCTGGAATCAGGTGAACTGATAGCGAATGCCTATGAAATCAACTGAAAAGTCGGTTTCCGTGAAGGAGAAAGTCATGCGTGCGGTCTTTACGATCGCCGCATCTTTCTCCGTTCTCGCGCTCTTAACCATCACGGTATTTCTGTTTGCGAACGGGTTGCCGTTCATTTTCCGACATTGGGATTCGTTTTGGGGCACCGAGTGGAACCTGTATGCAGACCCGCCTCAGTACGGCATTCTCCCGATGATTGTCGCGACGATTCTCGTCACGCTCTTGTCGGTTGCCATCGGGGTCACGGTCGGACTTCTGACCGCCATCTGCCTCTATCGGTTGTTCCCGAAAAAACTCGTGACGCCGGTCTCTCATATGGTGAACCTGCTCGCGGGGATTCCCTCGGTTATCTACGGTCTGTTCGGCATGGTGATTTTCGTGCCGTTCGTCCGTGATTATCTGTCTCCGAACGGCGTGGGCGCGGGGATTCTCACCGCCTCGCTCGTGCTCTCCATCATGATTTTACCGACGGTGGTCAGCGTCAGTCTCGACTCCCTGAAAGCCGTCCCGACAGGGTACTATGAGGGCGGGCTCGCCCTCGGCGCGACGAAAGAACAGACGACATTCCGCGTCCTCGTCCCCGCGGCGAAGAACGGGATTTTCGCCGGTGTGGTGCTCGCGACCGGGCGCGCGCTCGGGGAGACCATGGCGGTGGTGATGGTCATCGGGAACAGCCCCGATATGCCGAAGAGCCTGTTCCAGAGTGTCCGTACCCTGACGGCGAATATCGCCCTCGGTGCGATGGAACTCTCGGAAGAACATACGGAGGCACTCATCGCGACGGGTGTAGTGCTGTTTGTCTTCACCCTGCTCATCAATATCGTCTTTAATGTGATACGCGAGGGCAGACGGGAGAAGAAGCAAACGCCGCGCAAGGACAAAAAAGCGATTACGGACACCAAAATGGCAGAGGAGGGGATCACCGATGCAAAAGAATAAGAAAATCGGTGCGAGCCGTAAGTTTTATTCCGCCCTCGGAGGTGTATCCTATGCCGCCTGCGGGCTGACCCTCGCCGCCCTTTGCGCGGTCGTGCTGTTTGTGCTGATTCGCGGGACGGGGAGTTTGTCGTTCCAGCTGCTCTTCGGTGAGTTTTCGAGCGATCATCCCTCGATTTTCCCTGCGTTTATGGGGACTTTACAACTCATTCTTATTTCGATTCTGATTGCGGTACCTCTCGGGGTGGCGACAGCGATCTTCCTAACCGAGTATATGCAGGGAGAGGGAAAAATCGTAAAAATCATTCGCATCTCGGTCGAGACGCTTGCGGGGATTCCCTCCATCGTTTACGGGCTCTTCGGCTACCTCGTCTTTGCCGTAACCCTCGGATGGGGGTACACCATGCTCGGCGGCGGCATTACGCTCGCCATCATGATTCTGCCGACCGTGGTGCGGAATACCGAGGAGAGCCTGCGCGCCGTACCGCTCGGCTATCGCGAGGGTTCCTTTGCCCTCGGCGCGGGGAAGGTGCGGACCATCTTCGCCGTGGTGCTCCCCACCGCGTCGGGCGGGATCGTGACCGCGGTCATCCTCGCCGTCGGGCGGGTGGTGTCCGAGAGCGCGGTGCTGATTCTCACCATCGGTATGGTGGTGGGGAACCTCTCGCTCGGGCTCACGGGTCCCGGGACCAGTCTCGCGCTGGATGTCTACTATTTCGCGAACTTCGGATACCCGAAGGAGGCGGCGGCGACCGCGGTCGTGCTTTTGCTGCTCGTCCTCGGGATTAATCTCACGGCGGCATTCGTCGGGAAAATGATACGGAAGAAATACGGAGAAATCACATGAGTGCATTTGAAAACGATATGAGGGTCTCGGTCACCGACTGTAACCTGTGGTACGGGGATTTCCACGCCCTGAAAGACGTCAGCATCGAGATACCCGAGCGTTCGGTGACCTCGCTCATCGGACCCTCGGGGTGCGGGAAGAGCACGTTTCTCAAAATCTTAAACCGCATGAACGATCTGGTCGACGGCTGTCGGGTAGAGGGGAAGTTCATCGTCGGCGGGGTTGACATTTACTCGAAAGATACCGATGTCAACCTGCTCCGCAAGAATGTCGGTATGGTCTTTCAGAAGCCCTATCCGTTCCCCATGAGCATCTACGACAATATCGCCTTCGCGCCTCGGACTTTCGGTATCCGCAAGAAGAGTGCGCTCGATGAAATCGTGGAGAAGAGCCTACGCCGCGCGAGCATCTGGGACGAGGTGAAAGACCGCCTCAAAAAGAGCGCGCTCGGACTCTCGGGCGGACAGCAGCAGCGACTCTGTATCGCGCGCTCCCTCGCGGCGGAGCCCCGCATCCTGCTGATGGATGAGCCGACCTCCGCCCTCGACCCCATTTCCACGGGGAAAATCGAGGAACTTGTGACCGAACTCGCGGGCGACCTCACCATCGTCATCGTGACCCACAATATGCAGCAGGCGACGCGCATTTCCGACCACACGGCGTTTTTCTACATGGGAGAGCTCGTGGAATACGGAAAGACGGAGGAACTGTTCTGTTCCCCGACCGACCGCCGCACCGAAAACTATATCACGGGCAGATTCGGTTGAGAAATCATTGTAAACGGAGGGAAATAGTCGTATAATGAGTATCAGAAACAAGTATGAAGCGGCACTTGCCGAGATGGAAGCCAAACTCGTGAAAATGTGCCGCATGACCGAATGCGCGATTGAAAAGTCGATTCGCGCCTTGACCTCCCGCCTCGGCGACCTCGCCGACGAGGTCATCAAAGAGGATAGGGAAATCGACAACATGGAACACGAGATCGAGGGCGACTGTCTCAAAATACTATTGATGGAACACCCCGTCGCAGGCGATTTCCGCGAGGTGAGCGCCGCACTCAAAATGATTACCGACCTCGAACGCATCGGCGACCAGGCAGCGGATATTTCCGAGCTCATTTTCCAGTTCGGAGACGAACCCTTTGTGCGCGAGCCGCGCTTGACCCAACAGATGGCGGCGCTCGCCATCGCCATGGTAAAAGACAGCGTCGAGAGCTATCTCAATCGCGACCTCGCCCTCGCGCGTTCCCTCGATAAGCGGGACGACAGAGTCGACGACCTCTTCCAGGAGATTAAGAGCGACCTCGTCGCCCTCATCCGCGAGGAGGCGAAGAACGCAGATCAGGCGATCCTCTTCATGATGATTGCCAAGTATATCGAGCGCATCGCCGACCATGCCGTCAATATCGGGGAATGGGTCGAGTACGCCATGACCGGCACACACAAAATCGGTTGAGTTCGGCTATATGAACAAATCACGGCAGAACAGGAGATAAAACGGTGAAAAAGCACATATTCGCGGTAGACGATGAAGAGAGCATTCGGGAACTCTATGCGGTCGCACTCGCGAACGCGGGATTCGAGATTTCCTGCTTCCCCGATGGCGAGAGCCTGTTTTCCGCGCTGAAAGAGACCAAACCCGCGCTCATCCTGCTCGACATCATGCTGGACGGGGACGACGGGTACGCCATCCTCGAAAAGGTCAAGGCGGAGCCGAATTTACGGGACATCCCCGTCATTATGGTGTCCGCGAAAGGCGAGGAGATGAGCAAGGTGCGGGGACTGAACCTCGGGGCGGATGACTATATTGCCAAGCCGTTCGGTGTCCTCGAACTCGTCGCACGCATTAACGCGAATCTCAGACGCACGACACAGAATGTCCGCCTGCTCTATGCCGACATTGCGGTCGACGAGGCGAAACATGAGATTACCGTCGGGGGGGTTCCTCTCACCCTGACGCTCAAAGAATACGACCTTTTGAAATTGCTCGTCGGACGGGCGGGACAGGTGATTCCGCGCGAGGAAATCCTCGTCGAGGTCTGGGGCGAGACCTTTTTCGGCGAGTCTCGCACGCTCGATGTCCATATCGCGTCGCTCCGCCGCTCCCTCGCGAAGAGCGAGGCACAGATTGCCACCGTGCGTGGTGTGGGGTACTGCCTGAAATGAAAAAGAAATTTGTATGGTACAGCTTAGTTGTGACGGTGATTGTCCTAGGTCTCATGCTCGGACTCGGGATGCTCGTCACTGCGGGAAATTATCGGGAACTCTCGGAGAAGAAAATCAAAGAGATTACCGCGGTCTACGCGGCGAATTATTCCTCTGACCTCGTTTTTGCCACCGACCCCGAGGTGCGGGTCACCGTGATTGACGAGACGGGGCGAGTCCTCGCCGACAGTCAGCAAATCAGCGAGGAGAACCACCTCGCCCGTGAGGAAATCCGCGCCGCCGCGGCAGGGACCCCCGCCGTCTCCGTGCGTAAGAGCGAGACCCTCGGGCGGGAGATGATGTATTACGCCGAGCGCACACCGACAGACGACGGATTCGTCTATATCCGCGTGGCGATGCCGACCGAGCGGGTGCATTCCTATGTTCTGAAATCGATTGCCCCCATGCTGTTCATTCTGCTCGCGGTCTGGATGTGCTCCACCGTCGCGAGTGTCCTCTTCTCGGGGGTGCTCATGAAGCCGCTGCAACAGGTCAAAGACGGTCTCACCCATATTGAAAACGGGACCTATGAGAAGATATTGCCCACGACCTCCGACCCGGATATCAATGTGATTCTATCGGGCATCGGAGACCTCGGAGAGAGATTGCAAACCACCATCCGCGAGGCAGAGGAAGAACGCAGGAAACTGGACTATGTCCTCTCGAATGTCACCGACGGCATCGTCGTGTTCGACCCCGATCTCACGGTCAGAATCGCCAATACCGCGGTGAAAGAGATGTTCGGTGTGCGGGAACCCGAGGGAAAACCGCTCGCGGCGCTGGCGCCTTCCGGGGAGTGGCTCGATACCATGGCGGACTGTGCGGCGAAACACACCGATGCCATCGTGCCGTTTACCCATGAGGGCAGATACTATCTGTCCGCCGTGCGGTATACCGACAGTGATCTTCTGATTGCCGTCCTGACCGATGTCACCGCGTCCAAAGAGAGCGAAAAGATGCGGCTCGAATTTTTCGATAACGCCTCGCATGAACTCAAAACCCCACTAACCGCCATCAAAGGATTCAATGAACTCATTTCCCTCGGCACAAAAGAGGGGGCGGTACAGGACTACTCCGCGCATATCGCGAAAGAGGTCGATCGGATGATTCGACTGCTCTCCGATATGCTCGATCTCAGCCGCCTCGAAAATTCCTCTGCGGAGGAGGGCACCCCCGTGGATGTCCCCATGCGGGAGGTCGCGGACGAGGTCAAAGCCTGCCTCGACCCCCTGTGCGCCGAGAAGCAGGTGACCTTGACCGTCGAGGGAGAAGGTACCGTGAAAGCCGAGCGCGAGCATATCTATGAGCTCATCAAGAATCTCGCGGAGAACGGGGTACGGTACAACACCGCGGGCGGGCAGGTCAAAGTGGAGATTACCTCGGATGCCGGCGGCGTGAAACTCACGGTCACAGACGACGGTATCGGAATCGACCCGTCTCAGCAGGACAGAATCTTCGAGCGGTTCTACCGCGTCGATAAATCCCGCTCGCGGGCGACGGGCGGCACGGGTCTCGGACTCGCTATCGTCAAACATATCTGTGAGCGCTATCGGGCGGAACTCACGCTGAGATCCCGCCTTGGCGGAGGTTCTACTTTTACCGTTTGTTTTAACGCATAAAAGACATTTCCTACGCGCGCCGCGAGGCGCGCGTAACTTTTTCGGGGGATTTTTGGGGAGAATTGCCCGAAATTCGGGGATTTTTCCTTGTTTCCCCCTTGATTTTCCGTTCATCCTGTGTTATATTATTTCCGTCATGCCGGAATGATGGAATTGGCAGACGTGCTGGACTCAAAATCCAGTGGTGGCGACACCGTGCGGGTTCGACCCCCGCTTCCGGCACCATGCAGCAATCATCCGAACGCGCGTCCAATGTGGGATTCGGTTCGGATGATTCTGTTATAAGCTTTCCGACACTTTTGAGGAGGGATACACATGAGAGTGTTTACCGAGCCGATCGGGGAACGCGCGACGCTCACCGGCTATCTTTCGGACGAACTATCCGGGAATGGGAGTCCACGGAAGAGAAAGGCGATGGTTGTCCTCCCGGGCGGCGGGTATGTCATGCTCGCTCCGCATGAGGCGGAGCCCGTCGCGCTTGCCTATTCCGCGCATGGATATCAGACATTTATCCTGCGGTATTCGCTCGCAGACGACTGTGTGTTTCCGCAGGCGGAGAGCGAGGTCGTCCGCGCGATTGCGTTCATTCGCGCCCATGCAGAAGAGTATGGGATCGATCCCGAGAAGATTGCTGTCTGCGGTTTCTCCGCGGGTGGGCATCTCGCCGCGAGTACGGGGGTACACTACGCACATCCCATGGTGCTGGAACGGGCGGGCGTGACGGCGTCGGAGGGGCGTCCGAACGGACTGGTTTTGATCTACCCCTGTATCACCGCCGACGAATACGGGTATCCCGGGATTCGCGCGATACACGGGAAAGGACTCGCACCCGAGGTGCAGGACCTGCTCTCGACCGAAAAGTATGTGACGAAAGATACGCCGCCTACCTACCTCGCGACCACCTCGACCGATACTGTGGTTCCGTCGGTCAACACCTTGCTGTTTGCCATGGCGCTCGCTCAAGCGGGCGTCCCGTATGAGACCCACATAACCCGCGGCGGAGAGCACGGGATGGGACTTGCTCGCGACGAGTTCATGTGGGGGGATATGGCGAAGATGCGGGAGACTGACCCGGAAAAATACAACAGGATGCACGACATTATGAGGGCGTTTTCCGTCTGGGTTGACGAGAGTGTACATTTCCTCTCGGGCGTGTTTGACGGACAATAGAGTTTTTTCCCACGCGCACCTCACTCAATACATCCCGATTTATCGCATCCAATATACAAAAACAGAATCAAACGGCGCCCGTTTCAGCGGATGACCGAGAGAATGGAGACAATTATGGAAGAGACCAAGAAGACCAGATATGCATTGAATTGCGAACTCGCACAGATGCTCAAAGGCGGCGTCATCATGGATGTCACCACCCCCGAGCAGGCGAGAATCGCAGAGGAAGCGGGCGCTTGCGCCGTCATGGCGCTCGAGCGCATCCCTGCGGATATCCGCGCCGCGGGCGGCGTGTCCCGTATGAGCGACCCCAAGATGATTCGCGGGATTCAGGAGGCGGTCTCCATCCCCGTCATGGCGAAGTGCCGCATCGGACACTTTGTAGAGGCGCAGATTCTCGAGGCGATCGAGATCGACTACATCGACGAGAGCGAGGTGCTCTCTCCCGCCGACGATGTGTACCATATTGACAAGACGCAGTTCAAGGTGCCGTTTGTCTGCGGCGCGCGTGACCTCGGCGAGGCGCTCCGTCGGATTGCCGAAGGCGCGTCCATGATTCGTACCAAAGGCGAGCCCGGCACGGGCGATGTCGTGCAGGCAGTCCGCCATATGCGAGCGATGAACTCCGAGATTCGCCGTGTGCAGAGTCTGCGCGAGGATGAGCTCTACGAGGCGGCGAAACAGTTGCAGGTGCCGGTGGAACTCGTGCGGTTCGTGCATGAGAACGGGCGTCTCCCCGTGGTGAACTTCGCCGCGGGCGGCGTTGCCACTCCCGCGGATGCCGCGCTGATGATGCAGCTCGGAGCCGAGGGCGTGTTTGTCGGTTCGGGTATCTTCAAGTCGGGGAATCCTGCGAAGCGCGCGGCGGCGATCGTCAAGGCGGTCACCAACTTCCGTGACGCGAAGATGATTGCGGAACTCTCCGCAGACCTTGGGGAAGCCATGGTGGGCATTAACGAAGACGAGATTGCTCTCCTGATGGCGGAACGGGGCAAATAATGATCGGTATTCTCGCATTACAGGGTGCCTTCGCGGAACACGCGGCGGTGCTCGACCGTCTCGGGGAGCCGCACTTTGAGATTCGGCAGCTCCGAGACATCGACCGCCCGTTTGACGGTCTGATTTTCCCGGGCGGGGAGAGCACCGTCATGGGGAAACTCTTACGGGAACTCGGCATTTACGACCCGCTCCGTGAGAAAATCGCGAACGGTCTGCCGGTATTCGGCACCTGCGCAGGTCTGATTCTGCTCGCGAAAGAGGTCGATGGCGGCGTGCCCTGTTTCTCGACCATGGATATCGCGGTCAAGCGCAATGCCTACGGACGACAACTCGGGAGCTTCTTCACCGAGAGTGATGTGCGCGGGGTCGGGCGGGTCCCGATGACCTTTATCCGCGCTCCCTATATCGCCTCGGTTTCCGGGGATGCCGAAATCCTCGCGGAAGTGGACGGACGGATTGTCGCCGCGCGAGAGGGGAACCAACTCGTGACCGCTTTCCACCCCGAACTGAACGACGACCTCTCCATTCATCGCTATTTTCTCGAAATGGTGCGCGCATGATTTGTCTCACACCCATAACCGAAATATAATTCTGAACCGCAGATTTATTTTCTGCGGTTCTTATGTTACAAGGTGAATTACACTATCAAGTGCAACACATGAAAAAAGAAAACACTCATACCGCAAACCTGTTATAATGTAGTTACCACACAAACAAGAAACAGGGGAAAAGCGATATGAGCTACATGCATCGTACCATAGAAGAGCGCTCATGTCTACGGGAATATTACAAAAAGGGATATAGTTACAGAGAAATAGGGAAAATGATTGGGCGGAGTGTGAGCACGGTGTCGCGGGAACTGAGAAGGAATTGCACATATGAATGTTGCACCGAGTTACTATCCGCATACAGCCCAAAAGAAATATATGTTGCGGCGTTCATACTGTCACCGAGGAATGTATTGGAACGAAGAGACGATTCAATACATAAATGAGAAGCTGAAAGCGACATGGTCGCCGGAACAGATCGCGTGTGCACCGGCACCGGTAAAGGTACCTTCTTGGAGAACCATCTACCGATGGATATACGAAAAGTATTTGGTGAACGGGAACCTGAAAGTCCTGCGAAGGAAAGGAAAAACACACGCAGGGAAAGAAACAAGAGGCAATACAATCTTGGGAAGTCCATACGGAAGAGAGACAAGAGCGTATACAGCCGAAAAGAAGCGGGGCATTGGGAAGCGGATACAGTGGTAAGCGGACAAGGAAAGAGCAAAGCATGTTTTGCGACCGTGGCAGAACGAAAAACACGGTTTTACATAGCAGTGAAAATCCCGGACAGAAAAGCAAGCACCATGGAAAACGCGATTGTGGAAACACTCTCTCGTTTTCCGAAAGAACTAGTGAAAACAATTACTTGTGATCGTGGTTCCGAGTTTGCGAACCGGGCGAAAATAGAGAAACGGTTTGGGTGCGAAGTATACTTCGCAGACCCTTACTGTGCATGGCAGAAAGGAACCAACGAGAACTGTAACGGATTGCTGCGAGAATTCTACCCCAAAGGGCGAAATCTCTCGCGGGTCGCGCCAAAAACGCCGGAACGGGGTCTGGCGTTAATTAACGCCAGACCCCGCAAGGTACTGCATTTCGTTTCAGCAGCAGATTTGTGGAATAGAAAATTGGAAAATTATTGATTCAAGTGTTGCACTTCACTTGACAATTCACTTCAAATTGTTATCTCCAATCAAATACAGTTCCCATCGGGAAATCCTTATTGTTACAAAGTTCTGTATATATCTCAGGTGCTGTTTCAGGTTTTACAATTCTTGAAACTATTGATTTAACATCTATACGATTAGTTGCAATCATATCTAAAATTGCCCTACAATCATCGTGATGTGTCCAGTGGTGCGGATACGATTCAACTTTAGGACGCACAGAGTTATGTGCACCTATAAGCTTAACACCCGGTCTGTGCACCTGCTGGTAATAATCTACTGAGCAGTCTGATACTCTTGTACAGCCGAGCAGTGATATTCTGCCCATCCAAGATGCACATTCAAGTGCTTGTTTCATAGCAAGTGAAACACCTGTGACCTCTACGCACGCATTAACGCCTTTTCCCTTAGTGATTTCTTTTACCTTTTCCACAAAATCTTCATCTGACGGATCTAAAGCATAATCAGCACCAAGTTTCAAAGCTAATTCTCTGCGTTCGGGGTTAAGGTCAACGCCAATCAGAGGATTTGCACCGCTAAGTCTTAAAAACTGAACCGAAAACATTCCAAGAAGTCCCAGCCCCATAACCATTGCAGATTCGCCAAGCTCAACTTCGAGCTTTCTTACTCCGCCAAGTCCCATAGAAGCGATTATTACAAAAGCCGCATCTAAAGAATCAATGTTTTCATCCTCAACCTTTGTTACATCACTTTCGGGAATAATATTATACTCGGTATGTATTCCGTGATAAACGAGAACTCTGTCACCGATTTTAATTTTCTTAACCTCTTCACCGATTTCAGTTACATATCCGACACCGCAATAACCTAAAGACATAGGAAACTTTTGTGATGTATTATTCATTCCCATAATACAAGCACGCTCTGTACCACCTGAAACAACGGTATATTCCATTTTGACTTTGACATGATCGCTGGTGGCAGTGCCAATTTCTCTTTCAATGAGTTCGGCAGTTTGCGGTTTTGTAAATACAATTGTTTTTGATTTCATTATAATAATACCCCTATATAACTTTCTTTATATTATCGATTACTGTTTTTGCAGTCTTTCAATCGAGTTGTTTCATTGTTGAGCTTTCAGAAAATCCGTCTTTAGAAGGTGCGTGAAACGTATATCCCTGCATATTCACACCGGCAACGCCTGCTTCTATTGCTCTATAAAAACTATCAACTCGTTCTTCTTCAGCAAAACCGCAATCTTCCCAATTAACTGTTCTGTTGTAATTAAGCGCTAAAATCGGCAATTTTGTAGAAATAACCATTCTCCGCAAAGCATCAACATTATTAGTTTCAAGACAGGATAAATGCAAGTCTATCATATCAGCACCGTCATACATACAGTTTTTAATCTTCTGCAATAGCGGCAGAAGTCATGCTTTCCCTTATAACGCTCGCAATTGCAGGCGCAGAAATTTTTGATGGTTTTTTCATTTAATATTCATCTCAAAGATAATATAACTATCTAAAGTACAATTGTAAATGTCAGTTATGGTATTTTTATCGATTTTGATATATAAAATTTGCAAAAATCAGTTATATATTAAAATAGTATTTGAGGTGAGATGATTTGTTTATCCATTCTGTTTCTGATCTTGTTATAACTAAAATTGTTTCAGCAAACCGTTTGCTCAATTCTCCTGTCGGTATTACAACGCATCGACATAACCGTAACGGTTGGGCTGTTGTGTTAAAAACAAAAGGAAAAACGATTTATACCGTCGGCGGTAAACAAATTTTATCCGACCGCCTGCATCCGCATTTCGTTTGAGCAGCAGATTTGTGGAAAAGAGAATTGGAAAATTATTGATTCAAGTGTTGCACTTCACTTGACAATTCACTTACAATGGGTGTTGGAATAGCCCACTGTGCCTTTGTAATGCAAAAGCGAAACTCACAAAAGAGATTAGGGATGAATGCGGTAATGAAAGACTCCCTTTACACAAGGAAGCCATTTCTTTATCCCATTTTCTGCTGATAAAATCATATATCCCACAAACCGGTTGTTTCGGTCAAAAGGAAATTTTGCTATGTGATTTTACCATAAGAATATCACGGTTTGCGCACCCGTTTTTTCTTTTACGCATTTTCGTGTGCCTTGCGCACGCCGACTCTTTGTTTGTTCTGTCTTGTGTACTTTTTTCATTGTGAGCGTTTTTGCCCAAAACCGTTTTGTTCGTGTTATAGTTCTCTCAAACGGAAAAACCCCCGCGGTATTGTCTTCCGCGGGGGCTTCTATTAATGGACTAGGATTGCATTTATTGCCTAATCGAGCGACTGTATCACCGATTCTTCGGCGGCCATGTATAGCCGATTTCGTCCAGTTCCCGACGGGCGTCTTTGTCCTGCCAGGTGATGTAGAGCCGACCGGTGCAGCCCGAGACGCGGTAGCGGTCATCTCCGAGGTCCTCCACCTCGACATTGGTGTCCCAGAGCAGCCGTCCGTCGTGTTTATCGAGCACGAACTGAACGAGGTTGTTTTTGGGTGCAAGGAAGGTGACGGTCGCGTCTTTGAGACCCGTCAGGGTGACGCGGTGATCCGCGAGCAGGGTGGTCGGGTCGTCGTAACGGCAGGTGACCGAGGAGCGGTCGGTCTGCTTGACGAAAATGCGGAGCTCATCGTGCTCCCAGACCTTGGGCGTGAAGTGAGCGGTATCGTCCTCCACCATCGCGTCGCAGGAGACGGGGATGGGCGCGCCCTCGGGCATGGAGAGCGAGACTCTGATATTCGCGTCCTTGGAGTAGCCGGTCTGATAGTAACCGCCGCGGCAGGCAGGGTAGAGGAGCAAAGGCAGTTTGTCTTTCGGGGAGAACGCCGAGAAACGCAGTCGGATGCCGAACACCGAGAGCATATGACGGAGGAGAACCGCCACGGGGAAGAACTCTTCGGGGTCTGTCACCCGCGGCAGCGCGCCGTTCGAGGTCGCGTCATGCGGGAAACTGCCGCGCACCCACGCGAGATTCTTCTCTTTGCGGTAGGTGGCGTAGGCGCGGGTCTCTTTTCCGTTCGTGACCGTGACGAGCACCTCGGACGAGCCGTCGCCGATTTCGGTGATTCCGCCTGCGGAGACCAACGGTACATGACGGAGGGTCTTCGAGAGTGCGCCTGTCTCGTAGGTATCCCCCTCGAGACGGCTCTCGACCGTGAAGTCGACGCCTTCGAGTGCGGTGGTTTCGGTGACCCCGATATAGGATTTGAGTTGTGCGGACGCGCGTCTCACCGAGCCGTAGAGAAGGACGGGAATCCCGCCCTCGATCGCACGGAGCACCCCTGCTTCATGCTTTGTGCCCTCTGCGGGAACGGGGGTGACGATGACGGTGTGTTTCAGTTTCGCGAGGTCGATTCCCGCGAAGTTGCGGTCGGAGACCACGGTGTTGACGGGGAACCCGAGGTCAAGTGCCGCTTCCATATACCAGTCGTCTTGGAAAATATCTTCGGGCGCGCCTTGGCGCAGCCCTCTCTCGCAGTAGTAGTCATAGGGATAGACCCATGTGACGAGACCCGCGGCGTCCGAATAGCCGTCGACTGCGGCGAGAATATGCGGGATGACCTCGATGGGACAGCGGTCGGGCAGATGCCCGAACGAGTCGTCACACGAGAGAAAGTTGATGCCCTCGGGACGGGTGACCTCGCCCTTTTCGTCGAGCCGCGCGAGCGAGAGCGGCAGATAGATATCGTGCGGGTTTCCGCCGTAGCGGTCGAACCACGGGGAGTTATACCACCACGGGTCGTGGGTGTAGTAGCGGAAGAGGAATCCCCGTTTTGTCATCTCGGCGATGTGCGAGAGATACCCGACCAGTTCCAGCCCGAAACGGAAGTCGAGTGCTGCCCACGGCGAGTTCGGAGGGGTCAAAAGATTGTAGGAATAGATGGTGTCGATGGGACAGCCGTGCGCGGTGATGTCCATGCCCGTCGAGAGGTTGCTCCCGCGCGCCTCAATCACTCTGTCGCCGAACTCTCGGGTGAAATCTTCCCAGAACCGCTCGATTCCCGCCTTGACTTTCGGGATATCGTCGGTGCGGAAACAGGTGCCGTCAAAGACCTGACCGCGCCAGTTCCACGCGCTCAGGCAGAAGCCGAACCCGTTCGACAGCCAAACACCGTCGAACCCGAGGTCGTCGCAGAACGCGCGGCATTGCCGCCCGAAGAACTCCCCGAACGAGGTCCCCTCGGGGATGCCGTCGGGATAGGTCGCATAGGCGTGTTTTTCCGCGTGCAGGGAAGCCGCCGCGTTGACCCAGCCCTTCACCCCGATGATCTGCGACTCGTTCGAGACTTCCATGTGCCGATGGAACTTGAAGTCCGAGGGGGCGAACTCAGGACCCGGGTCGAAGGTCTCGATGACCTCGATTTTTTTGCCGGTCATTCTCTCACCGACCTCTTTCAGGGCGGTGATGACTTCTTTCAGTTCCCCATAAGTGAACTTTTTGAGATTCTCATGACCGCGGTAGGGGAAAGGACGGATATGGAACTCCTGCCACTCCTGCGGTGTCGTGAGGGATTCCTCTTTGCGGAGCGGGTTCCCCATCCCGATATATTGACACCACGGGAAATCGTCCGAGAGGTCGCCGTTGTATTCGAGAATCTCGCTCCCGTCGGATACCCAGAGCATGACGGCGGCACCGCTCGCGTGTCTGAGGAGCGGGTCCCACTCGCGGAAGAGTTGTTCCGCGACTTTGCGGCACCCTGCGGGGGTGGTGTCGACATAGGGCTTCAAGCTGAGTTCAAGTTCTACGCGCCCCGCGTCACATGCGGGCGAATAATCGTAATCGTGTCTCATATTGCACCTGCCTGTTTATTTGACGATAACGGCGGGAATCCCCAAAAGATGAGCAATCTTTGCAATCGTTTCTGCTTGGTGTCCCACACCCAGCGCGAAGTGATGTGTCGGACCTTCCATGACCCATTTCTTCATAAATTCACGGGTGGTCGGCTCGAAAAAGCCGCGGGTGTTGGTGTTCCCGGTCGGGGGGATGGGACCCTCTTTGGAGTAGCCCTCGCCGATGACGAATTTGTACTGTCCGTCGGGGGTCTGCGTGATACCGAGCAGGGTGATGGGACCCTCTTTGATTTTAAATTCCACCGACGCGCCGTGTCCGGGCTTGCCGTGATACTTTTTGAGCGAGCGGAGAACGGGTTTCCCCTCGGCGATCGTGATATGGTGAGGTCCGTCATGCCCGACGAGGATAAAGTCTTCGTCGAAGTCGAGCGGATGGAACTCCGCGAAACTGCCGCCGATGCCGAGACGGTCCATGATCAGCATGGCGATACAGGTCTTGATATCGTATTCGCCGCACATGGGGACACCGTCTGCGATGAGCAGGGAATTTCCGACGATGAAACTCGATACTACATCCGAGTTTCTGCTCCCCGGGAGTCCCTCGTAGTAGTAGGCGAGCCCTGTCAGGTGGTGTTTATCCACGAACTTCCGCAGAGCGACGGCACAGCGCACCGCGTGCTCCTTGTCCTCGGGGGTGAGTTTCATGGTCACGGGGTCGGAGACGGGGTCGGGCGTGTCGAAAGTCGCGTCCACCCGCTTTTCGACCTCGACCGTCTCTTCGGGTTTTACCTCGTCATAGAGAGAGACGATTTCCTCGACCTCGAGCAGCGGCACATGGATGCCAAACGCAGCCGAGAGAGCGGTGGGGTCGGTGTGCATATCGTACATGGCCTCCATTGTATGTCCCACGAGACCTATCCGCGCGGTTTTCAGGTTATGGAGCACCCGCGCGATGCGGCACCAGGTGTCGAGACCCGCGTCGACCTCCGCGTCATCACGGAGCTTCCCGATGATGACATCCTCGACGGGGTGCCCGAGCCGTTTCGCCACACCCGTAAATTCGGGGACGGCGCAGATGCAGTCGTTTTCCAACTGCATACGGGTCGATGCCTGACTGTAATCGAGGTGCGCGCGGGGTTGCAGGGCGGTGAGCACCATCGGGAGACCCGAAGAGCGGGCGATGGGCGCAAAGACGGAAGAGGTCGCGTAGGTCACCATGTTGCAGATGAGGATATCCGCGTCGCTCCCCTTGATTTTGTTCAGAATTTCATAGGCCTTCTCCGAGGAATCGGACATCCCGAAGTCGATGACTTTGACGCCCTTGGCTTCCAGCATGGCGATGAGCTCCCCATGGAATCCCATCAGGGTTTCTTCGAGACCGGGGAACTGCCCCCAGTAGACAGCGTGCCCGACGGCGAATACGCCGACGGTGGCGGGATAGTTACGAGTCGTTTCCAAGAGAATAGTCTCCTTTTCTTTTTTTGTTTCTACTCTTGATTATAAAACGATACCCTGTTATAATCCATATACAAACCAAAGAACAATTTGGACAAAATAAAGATTTGAGGTTCAAAATGAAATTTGAGGATTGTCGCCCGTATATCCGCTTCGTGCGGGAACTCACCATCGGGCGGGACAGCACCTATTCGCCGTGGGTGCCGTATGACGCGCGTTTTTTCTATACCAAGGAGGGAGCCGGGGAGATTGTCTGCGGAGATAAGAGTTACCGCATGACCCCGGGCGATGTCCTCTGCATCCCCGCGGGGACGCTCTATCATCTCGTTTCTCCGCGCACCTCGGTGGTTTACTATGCGGTGAATTTCGACTACACCCGGTCGGCGCGGCGTTTCAGCGCACCGGTCTCGCCCGTCTCGGCGGAACTGTATCGCCCCGAAGAGCGGCTGTCTCCCGTGACCTTCTCGGATGTCGCGTCCCTCAACCGCCCGCTGTATCTTACGGGGATGCGGTTCCTCGAAGCCAGTCTCGAAAGTCTTCTGCGGGAATACCTCAAAAAACTCGTCTATTACGAGAGCCGTATGAGCGCGGTGTTTTTCAAGATTCTGACCGACTGCCTCAGGCGGGAGCGCATGACCGCCGCATCCGAAGGACGGGCGGAGGGGTATCAGATTCTCGACTATATCCAGACCCGCTATGCCGAGCCGCTGACCAACGAGACGGTCGGTGAGGTCTTCGGGTTCCATAAGAACTACGCGAGCGACCTCATCAAGTCCCTGACGGGGAAGCCGCTCCACCAATATCTGCTCTATGTGCGCCTGACCCATGCGTGGGAACTGCTCGAGGGCGGCGGCATGAGTATCGGGGAGATTTCCCGTGCCTGCGGATTCCCGGATATTTGTTATTTTTCAAGATATTTTAAGAAGGTCTACGGCTTTTCGCCGTCCGAGTGCCGCGCGGGAGGAAGAGAGAAAAAAATTCCCGTGCGCCTTGCATCATCTATAAAAGAGTAGTATAATCTACAATAAGAGAAATAGGACAATTGCCGCACGGGAGGGAGACAGGATGTTTACG
Organism: Clostridia bacterium; assembly: GCA_028720145.1. Taxonomy (GTDB): domain Bacteria; phylum Bacillota; class Clostridia; order Oscillospirales; family CAG-272; genus UBA1740. The sequence goes on along the minus strand of JAQYLJ010000037.1, from coordinate 2,589 downwards.
CGGGAACAGGAAATGCGTATTACCCGAGATAATCTCCTGCGCGGAGAACAGACTCTCTCGCGGGAACTCGAGATGCGTGTCGCCTATCTCTCCGACCTCGCCGAGACTCTCTTGGACGCGACCGACGGAGCCGCTCCCTCGCAAAAGACGCTCGCCCACATGACGGCGGATGAACCGCTGCTCCCGTCTGACGGACGCGGCGTGCATAAAGAAGTGCTCCCCGAGCACCGCGCACTTCTCTCGACCGCCCTCGCGCACCTTGCTGTCTTCGACCGCGTGACCCTTTCGCGTCTGCTGCTCGATAAGTGGCGGGAGCGGGGGACCCCTCTCACCGTTTCGCGCCTGCTCGATTGCGAGACTCTGCCCGGCAGAGTGTCATATTTCCGCACGGCGCTCTCGGATGAGGCGTTTGACGGGTTCTCGGAAGATCTCCCGAGACCGACTGCCGCCGCCGCCCTCGACTATGCCGATTCCTGCGAGACGGTCGCCCTGGGGGAGGCGGACTATTGCATATTACCGTTGACATCCCCGGGCGGTGCCCGCGCCGAGAGCATTTATGCGCTCCTCGCGCTGTATCGTCTCACGGTGGTGTCGGTGCGGACGGTCTATGACGGCGAGGATGCGCCTGTGCTCTTTGCACTCGCGGGGCGTGCCCCGCTCGCGGAGGAATCCGAATGCTCCGTTTTGATGGTCTCCATCCCCGAGGTGCCTGCGGACGCGCCCGCTGCGTTGACGGCGGCGTCGGAATATGTCGGGATGCACCTCACCTATCTGCGCTGTGATACCGACGTGACGCTGGAAGTGACGGGGGGAGACCCCATACTGTTTCTTGTTTATCTTTGCCTTTTCTATCCCGATTTTCGGGTGGGAGGGTATTATCAAATACCGAAAGGAAGCCAAGCAGAATGAAACACTATGTTTTTCAACCCAAGGGCGTATGCTCTCGGAAAATCACGATTGATCTCACCGATGACGGGGTGATTGAAGAAGTCGCATTTGAGGGCGGCTGTCACGGAAATACACAGGGCGTCGCGGCACTCGTCAAGGGCATGGATGCGAAAGAGGCGATTCGCCGTCTCTCGGGCATCCGTTGCGGCATGCGTCCGACCTCTTGCCCCGACCAACTCGCGAAGGCACTGACCGAAGCGCTCGCGGTGATTCCCGCTTAACACAGAATACATAGAATACGGAGGTAACCGATGATGAAATCATACCGTGAAGAATACGAGAAGTGGCTGTCGTCCGATTGCCTGACCCCCGAGGAACGGGAAGAAGTGCTGTCCGTTCGGGATAACGAAGAACTCATGAAACTCCGTTTCGGGATTGAGATGGATTTCGGCACGGCGGGACTCCGCTCCGATATGCACATGGGTCCCGGCTGTATGAATGTCTATACCGTGGCGCAGACCACGCAGGCGATAGCCGAACTCATCCTCGCCGAAGGCGCGGGCACGCGCGGTGTCGCCATCGCCTACGATTCAAGAAATAACTCGTTGCTTTTCTCCCGTACTGCGGCGGAAGTGCTCGCGGGGAACGGAATCCCCGTATATCTCTTTGACAGTGTGCGTCCGACGCCCGAACTCTCGTTCGCCGTACGGGAGCTCGGCTGTATCGCGGGCATCAATGTGACCGCGTCCCATAACCCCAAGGAATATAACGGCTATAAGGCATATTGGGAGGACGGCGCACAGATTTCGCCCGAACAGGCAAAGGTCGTCGCGGAAGCACGCAAGAAGATTGATGTCCTCACGGGTGCGAAGAAAATGCCACTAGACGAGGGTATCAAAACAGGTCTCATTCATATGCTCGGTGAGGATTTCGATGAGAAGTATCTCGCCGCCGTCCTCTCGACCGCCATTAACCCCGACGGGGTGCGTGCGGTCGCCGATACCTTGAAAATCGTCTACACCCCGCTCCATGGCGCGGGTTACCGTCTCGTCCCCGAGATTCTGCACCGCTTGGGTCTCAAACACATTTACACCGTGCCCGAGCAGATGGTGCTCGACGGGAATTTCCCGACCGTGAAAAAACCGAACCCCGAATACCCCGATGTCTTTGCCCTCGGGATTGCCATCGCCGACCGCGTCGGCTCCGACCTCGTGGTGGCGACCGACCCCGACTCCGACCGTATCGGCGTGATGGCGCGTACCTCGGACGGGAAGTTCCGCACCATTACGGGGAACCAGATGGGGGCGCTCCTGCTCGACTATATCATCCGCGCCCGCCGCGCAAACGGCACGCTCGCCCCCGACGACTACGTCGTGAAGAGCATCGTCTCGACCGATATGGCGTACCGCATCGCCGAAGTGCAGGGCGTGAAACTCTACGATGTGCTCACCGGGTTCAAGTTCATCGGTGAGGTGATTAAGAATTACGAGAAAAACAACCGTCCCGGGCGGTTCTTGCTCGGTTTTGAGGAGTCCTACGGCTATCTGACCGGCTCGTACGCGCGGGATAAAGACGCGGTCGGCGCGGCACTCATGATCTGCGAGATGACCGCATTTTACAGTCAAGAGGGGCTCACCCTCTGCGATGCGCTCGAAAAACTCTATGCCACTTACGGCTACTACCTCGAAGGGATGTCCGATA
>JAQYLJ010000036.1 GCA_028720145.1 Clostridia bacterium | reverse complement strand
CGATCAGTTCGTCACGCTCGTGACCGGACTTCAGGAGAACGCGGGTGCGCTCGGCTTCCAGACGCTGAGCAAGACGGGTCTCACTTACAGCAACTACCTGTATTCCTACAATACCGACCTGATCAACGCCAAGATCGCCGCTTCTCTTGAAATGCCCGCGTCGGTCGAGAACGCGACTCTCTCCGCCGACAAGACCGAGGGTATGAAACTCGGCGATACCGTCACCCTCACCCTCACGCCCACAGCCGGATACACGGTCGATCAGTTCCTGGTCAACGGAGAGGACATGACCGCCTCTCTCGTGGAGAGCGACGGCGTTTATACCCTCGCTTACAAAGTGACCGCCCCTACAGTGACTGTCGAGGTCACCGTCAAATCATCCGACAGCGAAACCTGACAGCGTCCCGAACCCCTGCCTGTATTCCGAGATGAGAAACACCACTTTTGACCTCGGAAGCAGACAGCGGGGGGCCTCTCGGTAACTCACGCCCGTTGCCTGACCGTCGGTCCATCGGGAGCCGCACAAAAAACAGGAAAGCACGCCCATCGGAAGTGAAAGGATTTAGACTGGATCATGAGAATACTGCCGGCATACCCTCTGTTCGTCAAGGACCCGAATTTCTCTCTTTGGTCGGTGTCGGACTGCCTGAATGAGAGTAACACAACCGCGTGGTTCGGGGCGGAAAAGAAGATCTATGGGTTTATCAAGACGGGCGGTGTGACCTATTGCTTTTTGGGGAATGCCGCAGACTTCGCGAACTGCGGGGTCAGGAAGGCGGAACAGACCGCCCTCAAGGTCACTTCTTTTACGACAGAATACGCATTCCGTGCGGGAGAGGCATTTCTGCGATTGCGTTTCGTCTCGCCCGTACCGCCCACCGATCTCGAACTGATGTCGATGCCGGTGTGCTACCTCACCTACAGCGTCACGGGAGATGACAATGCCGAAGTGTCTCTCTTCGTCAATCGGCGTATCGCATATAACGATATTCCCGAGAACACAAACAAAACCGTGCGCGGCGGCGTCATTCCCTTTGACGGCTTTGAAAGCGCGTTCTTGGGGCTCCGGCGGCAACTGCCACTTTCAAACAACAACGATTTGATGGGGGCGGACTGGGGCTACTGGTACCTCGCTGGGGAAACGGCGTACATTCTGGACGAGAGCGACCTCGCGACCTATCTCGTCGGCGGGCGCAAAGACTTCGGGAACCGCGGAGAAGAACGATTCCTCGGCGCTGTGAACCGTAGCAAAGAAGGCAGAATCTTGCTTGCCTTCGACGAAGGCGTTTCAACCGACTATTTCGGAGATTATCTGCGCGGTTATTATCTGGAACGGCATACGATCGGAGAAGCACTGACCTATGTGTATGCACACACAGCGGAGATCGATCGGGAACTTGAGTCGTTCGACTTGGATCTGCGCGGACGGGCGGCGCGCTATGGAGAAGCGTATCTGCATATTCTCTACGCGAGTCTGCGGCAGAGTGTTGCCGCACACAAACTCGTCTCGGATCATGAGGGGAACCTGCTGTTTCTGTCAAAAGAGTGCGGCTCCAACGGTTCTATCGCCACGGTGGATGTCAGTTATCCCTCGATGCCGCTGTTCTTACTCTACGCGCCGGAACTCGTGCGCGGGATGATGCGTCCGATTCTGCGCTTTGCCCGTATGCCCGTCTGGCAGTATGATTTCGCTCCTCACGATGTCGGAGCGTATCCGTCGTGTATCGGACAGTTATACGGGGTGAAATGCGACGGCGGACACTATCACGGCAACTATACCCAAAGGGCTAGTGTACACACACAGATTCCGCTGTACCTGTTACCCCCCGCGTTCGAGCCGTACAATCTTTCGAGACAGATGCCGGTGGAAGAATGTGCGAATATGCTGGTGATGTTCCTCGCCTGTGCGCGCGCCGACGGAAACGATGCGTTCTTCTTCGCCAACCGCGACCTCTGCGACAAGTGGGTGCAGTATCTTGTGAAATACGGACTTTTCCCCGAAGATCAACTCTGTACCGACGATTTCACGGGACACCTCAAGAATAACCTGAATCTTGCCATTAAGGCGACGGTCGGGATCGCCGCCTATGCTGCGCTGACGGGTGACACGTCCTATCGGACGGTCGCTGAGGATTATGCACGGAAGATTCGGGAGTTCATTGACTCGCACACGTCCTCGCCCCTGACATGGGACAGCGATGACGATACCTTCTCCCTCAAATACAATCTGGCATTTGACAAACTGCTGGGTCTCGGGCTGTTCCCCAAAGAATTTCTCGAAAAAGAGGTCGACACGTATCTGACGAAAACCGCCCGATACGGGATCCCGCTCGACAGTCGGAGAGCATACACCAAGAGCGACTGGCTCATGTGGGTGGCATGCCTGACCGACGAGACGGAGAAACGCAAACGCATTCTTGCGCCGATCGATGCTTTCCTGCGGGAGAGTCCGGACAGAGTCCCCTTCTCAGACTGGTACGAGACAGAGGATGGCAGACACCATGAATTTATCGCCAGAAGTGTGGTAGGAGGTTCCTTCATTCTCCTTTGCGGGGAGGCGCCGTCACCCGCCAAAGAGCAGTCGGGCAAATAAAAACGGACGCAGACCTGTCTCCTATGTCCGAGTACGTATCCGACATACGCGTTACACGGAGTACGGCTTTGTTTTTTATGACCGCCAAATTCGCGCAATCACTATTCCGAACACGGCGATAGCCGTATGTTTGGGTTTTCTCCTCGACAAAAAAGAGACCGCGTGTTGCGGTCTCTTTTTTGTTGTAAAACGAAAATCACGCGATCGTCGCGTGGTTAAAAAGAGGTTAACCGGTGAGAAGAAATCCTCAGATGTGTTAAAATAGATTTGACCTGCCAGTCAAAAGAACAAAACACATCGGAGGATGTTAGTTGCCAGTTGTTTTCTTTGCAGAGAGCTGTCAGGTATCTTTTGTATGCCCGTTCAAAGGTCTTGTAGTCTGCACCTGTCTCACTCCCGGTGGAAAAGGTATAGGACAAGTACTTGTTCGGAAAGGCGCCTGTCTGCCTCATACGTTTTCATCCTCCACTTTCCTAAAATCCGATATAGACACGGGTGTTTCTTCTGGACCGTATTCAAAGGCGAGTTTACCGTTTCTCGTAATCAGCGGATAGGTACTGACAGAGATCCTGCCTTCATGGGTGACGGCTACTGTGATCTCATTCTTCTCATGGTTGATGTCGATGAGATTGAACTTTACGAACGATTCACCGTCAAAGATCTCGAACTCGTCGAGAAAGTACGAACGGTAATTGCTTTTGACCTCTCTCCTTTCCTTGAACCTGATGGGATACTTGGATTTGCATTTCATTTTTCTTTCCTCCTGTTATGGTTTTCTTTTTGCCTTTCGGCAGCCCTAGAGAAGCACAGGGGAGAGGCATATCTCCCAAGGCAAGGCGGAGCGAGAAAAGGAGTGGAAAGATTTAATAAAAGGCAATCGAGAGTGAGTAACTGACAATATGTAGTGCGGTTAATTTCAATGGTTTGCTGCTTCGTTGCATCTCCGTCAAGGAGGCAGAGAAAAAACACTTTGCAAGAGTGGCATTGAGGTAAGTTGTATCGGCACATTTATTCGGTCAATCCGGACGTCAGGGAGTTTACCCGGACAAAATAAAAAAAGCCCGGTACGAATACCGAGCTTAACGATTTGATTCAGTTCAGGTGTTTCCCGTTTTTTCTCTGCCGACATTGACGGGGACGATCCCCTGTGCTACGATACGGGCTCCGAAAGGGAAAACAGAAAGTGTATTGGTTTATAGAACACAGGAAAATGCAAGGGGATTATATACCAATAGGAAAACAAAAACGGAGAGCCACTTCCGATTGGAAGCAACTCTCCGTTTTTATTTGTTTTCTCGCGGCTCGCCGCCAAGGTCAGTGTAGGACTTGCAGTTGGTTCGAGAAAACGTAACTTGGTGGACCCGAGGGGAGTCGAACACCTGTCCGAAAATCCGTCAGGCAGGCTTTCTTCGTGGGCAGTCTGTTATTTGATCTCCCGCGGGGTGGCGCAAACAGACACGCGACACCTCGCGGCAGCCCTTTTCTGGATGACCGGTTCAAGGACGAACCACCGATGCACCTATCCTGCTGATTTGACGCACCGCGGTGAGCCGCAGGACTCTCACCGGGTACGGGTGGCGTTACGCCACGGCACTGCCGTTAGGCAGCCAGAGCGACTTTCTTATCGTCTGCGTTTGATTTTAGGTTGGACAGTTTATCGGGATTATCCGGCCCGCCACGCTTACCTACCCTCTGAATCCCCGTCGAAACCATTACGGGCCCGGAGGGAATCAATCATCGTACCTCCGGGACTTGGTGGCTCTGTCGATATCGCGGGCGGCATCGCGCGCGGCGGCGCTCTCCCGTTTATCATACAGTTTCTTGCCCTTACAAAGCCCGAGTTCCACTTTCACTCTGCCGCGGGCAAAGTAGAGGGTCAGGGGCACCAAAGTGTACCCGTCCCGCTGTACCGCCGCCCAGAGTTTCAGAATCTCGCGCTTATGGAGGAGCAATTTCCTCGTCCGCAGGGGATCGTGATTGAAGATATTTCCCTTTTCGTACGGGCTGATGTGCATCCCCTGAATATAGAGCTGCATATCCCGCGAAAAGGTCGCATACGAGTCTTTCAGATTGACCGCGCCCGCTCTGAGACTTTTGACCTCGGTGCCTTTGAGCTCGATCCCGCACTCGTATGTCTCAATGACAAAATACTCGTGCCGCGCTTTACGGTTCTCCGCAATGCGCTTGATCCCGATCTTCTCCGGCATGGCGCTGTCTCCTCCTCTCGTTTGCAGTTTTATTATTATACGCAAGTCGCGAAGAGTTGTCAAGGGCGGGAGCCGCATCGTTTTGCGTGAAAAGCGTCAAAGTTCCTTCTGATTTTATGATAATATCCTAATTATTGTGAAAACAGCTCTTCGAGCAGTTCCAAAACTTTGAATTTGACCGAATACTTCCCTTGGTTGTTTCCCCGCAGAAGACCGTACTCGGCATCGGTGAGCTGAGAGGACTCTTCGAGCGCGGTATCCAAGCAGAGCGGCGGATAGAGCACGCACCACCAGTTATGCCCCGCGGCATCTCCGATCAGGATGCGGAGAGAGAGGTACTTCCCCGCGGGGAGAGAAAAAGTCTCATAGTCCCGCGTGGGATAGGTCTCCTCCCCGAGAGTGACGGTAACGGGCGCATCGCATCCCGCCTGTATGAGGGTCTCGCGGGCGAGGGTCTCCACTTCGGGGAGCAGGGGTTCGAGCGCGGTGCGTGCGGCGTCTCGCGTGGGGCAGGAAGTCAAGGCGGAGCCGTATCTTTCAAGCACCGCGTCGCGGACCAAGAGTTTGAGCGACTGGTCCCGCTCGGAGTCGGACGCGGCGATGATATGCAGACGGATGACATCGTGATAGATCTCCTCTTCCCCCGAGACGGGGAGCGCGGCAATCACGAGGGTACAGAGCAGTAAACAGATGATGAGTCGAGCAGTATGTTTCATGGTATTTTCCTCCTTGCCCCGAGGTTTCCCCGTTTGCGCCGCTTTTATGCAAGAAAACGAAAAAATCTTGCTTTCTCGCGTCCGAAGTGATATACTGAGAATTCCGGTGAGTTCGAGACCTTCCTCACCTAAAACAAAACTAAAGGAGAAAATCAAATGAAACCCGAAAGGAAAAACCAAACCCTCGCAAACCCGAAAGACCCCATGACCCCCGGCGCCGAAACAACCGCGGTCCCCGAAGAGTTGACCGCCCCGCGCCACAGCAGGCGCAAACGGTACGCCATCTACATTTGTCAAGGTGCCGTCATCGCCGCCCTGTATGTCGTCCTGACCGAGATTGCGACCCTGATGGGTCTGTCGAGTGGCGTCGTACAATTCCGCATTTCGGAGGCGCTCTGTATTCTGCCCATGTTTACCCCCGTCGCCATCCCCGCCCTCTTCATCGGATGTCTCATCTCGAACATTTTGGCGGGCGGCATCCTCATAGATATTATTTTCGGTGCGGTCGCGACCCTCATCGGCGCGGCGGGTGCCTACCTGCTCCGCAAGTGGGTGTGGCTCGCTCCGATCCCAACCGTAGTCGCCAATGTACTGATCGTCCCTCCGATTCTGAAATACGCCTACCAAATCCCCACCGCCTTCGACACGCACAGCGCGCTCCCCTTCTTCATGCTGACGGTCGGCGCGGGAGAAGTGGTCTGCGCCTATATCGGCGGCGTCGCCCTGTGGTTTGCCTTAAAGCCGCACCGCAAACGCCTGTTCCCCGACCGCATATAATCTTCGCGACTATCGCGACTAATATGAGAGGTTCCAAATGAAACGACTGTTTCTCCGTTTCCCCGGAGGGCTCTCTCACGCCCTCACCCTCAGTTATGACGACGGTGTGGAAACCGACCGTCGCCTCATCGAAATCATGCGTGAAAACGGTTTGAAGGGCACCTTCAATCTGGACAGCGGACTCTATGCCCCGGAGGGGACGGTCTATCCCGCCGGCACCATTCATCGCCGCATGACGCGCTCCGCCTGTCTCGACACCTACCGTGACAGCGGCATGGAAGTCGCGCTCCACGGCGCGCACCATCCGTTCCTGACCCAAATGCCGCGGGAAGCGATGCTGGCGGAAATCGCGTCCGACCGCCGCACACTGGAAAAAGACTTCGGCACCCTTGTCCGTGGGGCGGCGTATCCTTTCGGAGATTATAACGACGATGTGGTCGAAGCACTCCGCCGCTCGGGGGTCGCCTACTGCCGCACCGTCATCTCCACCGAGCGTTTCGACATCCCGACCGACTGGCTCCGTATGCCTGCCACCTGCCATCACAACAACCCGCGTCTCACCGAGCTATCGGAAGAGTTTCTGCGGGAAGAATACTGGGGACGCCCGCGTCTGTTCTACCTTTGGGGACACTCCTACGAGTTCGACGAAAAGAACAACTGGGAGGTCATCGAGAACTTCGCCCGCCGCATGGGGAACCGCGACGACATTTGGTACGCGACCAATATCGAAGTGCACGACTATGTGGAAGCGTTCCGTGCGCTCCGTTTCTCCCTCGACGGCGATTTGGTGAGCAACCCCACTTCTCAAACGATTTGGTTCCGATATGGGAGCGAAATCCTGACACTCGCCCCGGGAGAAACCCGTCGACTCGATGCTTGACCTCTCCCCCGCAATCCAAACAAAATTCCCGTAACAGATACAAGGGGGAGCCGATGTTTTCGGCTCCTCTCTGCTGTTTTTCGGATGGAGCGACTGTTCCGCCCGCGTCCGACATAGAATAGAACCAAAGAAAAACGGAGGAAACCACCATGTATGTACTGCTCATCAACGCCAGCCCCCGCAAAGGGGGAAATACCGCCCTCGCGCTCTCCGAGATGGTTGAGGTCTTTCAAAAAGAGGGAATCGTGACTGAGACCGTCTCGATAGGCACCCAAGCCATCCGCGGCTGTATCGCGTGCGGGCACTGCAAACAGGCGGGCAAATGCGTCTTTGACGACGACCCCGTGAACCTCCTCGCGCCCAAGTTCGAGAAATGCGACGGACTCGTGGTCGGCACCCCGGTCTATTACGGCTCTGCGAACGCGACGCTGATAGCACTCCTCGACCGCCTGTTTTACAGCACCTCTTTCGACAAGCGCATGAAAGTCGGCGCGGCGGTCGCGGCGGCGCGGCGCGGCGGTCTGACCTCTACTTTTGATGAACTCAACAAATACTTCGCCATCTCGGGGATGCCCATCGCCTCGGGACAATACTGGAACGGCATCCACGGCATGGCACCCGGCGAAGGGAGCCAAGACCGAGAG
>JAQYLJ010000035.1 GCA_028720145.1 Clostridia bacterium | reverse complement strand
CGACGGAGAGGGGGATGCCTCCATCCGGGAGGGAGGTGGCACGCGAGAGCGTGACGGAAGGAGCACGCGCTTGTGAGGTTTACAACTTTGTATCTCTTTTCTTTACGCGCTCTCCCCCAGCCGCGCCCCCGCGGCAGCCCCCTCTCGGAGGGAGCCAAGAAAAAAACTTATCGTCGGGGGGGGGCTTGCTCCCGCCGCTTTTCCATTTTATACAGATTCAAAAGGCATGGTGATACACGAATCGCCGTTCTGCGGTCTTGCCGAATTGATAGATTCAATACCCTTTTCGGCGGGAGCAAGCCCCCGCCCTACGACAAACGAGAAAGGACAGCAAAAAGCCGCCCCGAGGGACGGGGCGGCGAAGTTTTCCGCGAAGCGGAAAGTGAAGTTTCGTCTGCGACAAAGTGAAGTTTTGCTGATGCAAATGTGACGCTGCGGCGCGATGCGCCGCGGGAAGTTTCGTCTTACGCCGAATGTGAGAAATCAGAGAAGAATCTTCTCCGAGAGGTCTTGTCCCGCGCCCGTATAGGGGACACCGAGACAGGCGGCTGCGGTGGCGGCAATCTGCGAGAATCCCGCCATGGTGCCGAGCGAGCCCGCTCGCACGCGCGGACCCAAAAACAGGCAGGGGGTATATTCCCGCGTATGGTCGGTGGTGGCGGCATAGGACGGGTCACAGCCGTGGTCCGCCGTCAGGATCAAGAGGTCGTCCTCCCGCATTCCGCCGACAAACGAGGGGAGCCACGCGTCAAAGGCGTTCAGCGCCTCGGCGTAGGCGATCGGGTTGCGGCGGTGCCCGCAGAGCATATCGAAGTCCACAAGGTTCACAAAACACAGCCCGCGGAAGTCCTCTTTTTGTGCTTTCAGCGCCTCTTCCATCCCCTCGCGGTTGGAGTGAGTGAAGCGCGCATCGGTCACGCCCCGCCCCGCGAAAATGTCCGAAATCTTCCCGACGGCGATGGTGCTCTGCCCCGCCCTCTTCACCATATCGAGCAGGGTATCTCCCGGTGCTTCGAGCGAGAAGTCATGCCGATTCGCCGTGCGTGTGAAGTTCCCCGGTGTCCCGATGAACGGGCGGGCAATCACCCGACCGACTGCGTATTTCCCCGTGAGGATTTTCCGCGCCGTGCGGCAGTATTCATACAGGGTCTCGGGCGGGACGAGTTCCTCATGGGCGGCAATCTGAAAGACGCTGTCCGCGGAAGTATAGACGATCAGCGCACCGGTACGGAGATGCTCTTCCCCGTAGTCGGCGATGACCTGCGTGCCCGAATAGGGTTTGTTACAGAGCACCCCTCTGCCGGTCGCGCATTTGAAAGCGTCGAGCACCTCGTCGGGGAATCCGTCCGGGAAAGTGGGGAGCGGGGTATCCGAGACAAGCCCCGCTATCTCCCAATGCCCGATGGTGGTATCTTTCCCGCGGGACATCTCCTGTAGTCTGACATAGGCACCGCGCGGGGTATCGGTCTTTTTTAGGCAAGTGACCCCGTCCAAATTGCCGAGCCCCGCCGCTTCGAGGTGCGGAATTTTCAAAATTCCCGTCCGTGCGCAGGCGGCGAGGGTATTCGTACCCGCGTCTCCGAACGCGGCGGCATCGGGTGCCGCGCCGACACCAAAACTGTCCAGCACAATGATAAATACGCGTTTCATGGTCTACCTCCCATGGTCTTTTCCTCTTATATTGTACCACTTTCTATAAGAATTGCAACCGTCTGTTCTCTTGTGCGTATAAACCGAAAGCGATTGGCAATACTGGAAAAAGAAAGAAGGGAGGGTCAACTATGTCATACTGGCACGACAGCGCGCCCGACTATCCCGGCGGGCGAGAGGGGTGGCTCCCGAAGAAGGTCGAGGTCGCGGTCATCGGCGGAGGGCTCGCGGGGTTGCTCACCGCCTATCTGCTCGGCGAGGCGGGGATAGACACCGTGGTTCTCGAACGGCGGGCACTCGGCGAGGGGCAAACCGGGAACACCACGGGGAAAATCACCTGTCAGACGGGGCTCATCTATCGCAAACTGGAAAATACGCGGGGAGCGTCCGACGCTCGCCTGTATGCCGAGGCGCAGACAGACGCAATCACCTCCTTTCGGAACATCATCGAGAGCGAGCGCATCGCCTGTGACCTAGAGCAGTTACCCGCCATTCTCTACACGCGGGAAAGTCCCTCCCTCTTGGAAGAAGAAGCCATCAGCGCGCGGCGGGCGGGCATTCGGGCGGAACTCAAACGGCGCACCGCCCTGCCCTTTGATGTCGCGGCGGCACTCGCCTACCCGGGGCAGGCGCAGTTCCATCCCATCAAGTTCCTCATGGGGATTGCCCCGCGGGTGAAGTTCTATCAGGGACTCGGAGTGGTCGGGGTGCACGGGCGCACCATTCTCACCGACGACGGGCAAGAGATGGAAGCCGAAAAAATCGTATTCGCCTGCCACTACCCGTTCAAGAACCTGCCGGGTATGTTCTTCACCCGTCTCCATCAATCCATCTCTTACGGGATTGCCGTCTCGGGCATCCCGCCGCTCGACGGAATGTACTACGGCATCGACCCCGACGGGATTTCGATGCGGTCGCACGGAAATGTTCTTCTGATGATCGGCGGGGGGCACCGCACGGGCGAGTGGGGAAAAAATCCCGATACGGGTTTGCGCGTGCTCGAAGAGGCGGCGGAGCGTTACTATCCGCGCCCGCACATCATTTCCCGCTGGGCGGGGCAGGACTGCATGCCGCCCGACGGACTCCCGCTCATCGGCGAATACTCGCCGCTCCGACCGAACTGGTTTGTCGCGACGGGATTCCACAAATGGGGCATGACCGGCTCCATGATTGCCGCCAAGGTCATCCGAGACAAGATTCTCGGGAAACGAAACCCCGTGGAAAAACTCGTCCGTCCGAACCGTTTCGGCGGGGACACGCTGCGCGCGATGGGGAAAGAGACGGGGTATGCCGTCTCCGGACTGTCGAAACGCATCTTTCTCCCTCCGGCGGAGGTCGCGGACGAACTCGCACCCGGGACGGCGGGGGTGGTCTTCCGAGGCGGAGAAAAAACCGCGGCATACCGCGACTCCGCGGGAGAGTTGCACACGACCTCGCCCTACTGCACGCACATGGGGTGCGAACTGGCATGGAACCCCGACACGAAAACATGGGACTGCCCCTGTCACGGCTCGCGTTTCTCGCCCGACGGCAAGGTACTCGATGCCCCCGCGGTCAAGCCGCTTGAAAACGGGCAAGACCCCTCCGACAAAACGCACGAAAGGAAACCGACATGAAAAAATGGCTTTGGCTCTCGCTCACGGTACTGCTCGTCTCCGCGCTTCTGCTCGTACCGGTCGAGGCAGTTCTCTCTCCCGCGATGGAGATTCTCGCAAACGAAGCAGAGATCATCAAGACCGCCGCGCCGGGTGAGGACATTCTCTTCACCGATGCCGACCTGCGGCAGGCACTCGGCGTGACTTCCTATCCCGACCTCACCATCCTCTCCCTGCCGTCTCCCGCGGACGGCTGTCTCAAACTCGGGGGACTTCGGGTGAGCGTCGGACAGGTCATTAGACGGACGCAGGTGCCGCACCTGGTCTTTACCCCCGCGAACGCGTTCGTCGGCGAGTCGTCTTTCACTTTCCGCGCGGGCGAGATGTCGGGGGGTGCCGCCATCACCTGCACCCTCCGTTTCTCCGAAACTCCGAACCAAGCGCCGACGGCGAGCGGCTCCGACAGTCGTGTGTTCTGGCAGACGCGGAAAAATGTCTCGGTCTTCGGCACCCTCGCGGGGTATGACCCCGACGGCGACACGCTCGAATACCTGATTGTCTCCTACCCGACGCACGGGACGGTCTATGTCACGGGTGCCGCCACGGGGGACTTCCGTTACACGCCGCTCGGCGGGTACACGGGCGAGGACAGTTTCGTCTATGTGGTGCGGGACGGGAACGGCAACTATTCCGCGCCCGCGACCGTGAAAATCAAGGTGGAGAAGCGCGAGATGAATCTCGACTTCGACGACCTCGATGAGACCATGCTCCCCTATGCCGCCTCGCTCGTCGCGGCGGGGGTGATGGACGCGGAGGTGTGTGGGAGCGCCCTCCGATTCTCCCCCGACGGGCAGATGACCCGCGCCGCGTTCGTGGTCGCGGCGATGAAGGCGACCGGACACGCGCCCGCCGCATGGGGGCGGGAGACCTGCTTCGACGACAATGCGGAAATTCCCGTCGCGCTCCGCGCATATCTCGCCGCGGCACAGGACGCGGGCTATCTCGTCGGGGAACTCGCGGACGGGAAACTGCTCTGCCGCCCGAACGATTATGTCACACAGGACGAGGCATACCGCATCCTCGCCCGCATGACAGGGAGCCAACCGAGTGCAACCACGGGAGAGGCGGTCGCGGTCCTCGCGGGCATGGGGTGCCCCTCTCCCACGGAGGCGGGAAACACTCGGCTCACGCGGGGACAGGCGGCGGTGCTGCTCTGGCGCGCATGGTCGAGTGCGGGAGAATAAGCAACAAAGAGGAGCCGTATTTTCGGCTCCTCTCTCTTATTTTCGGATTGTGATTTGTGCCGCGGTGACAAGGCGCATGGCAATCACGGTCTCGCCTATCAAGTAGGCGCGCGGGTCCCCTCCGGGGTGGGTATACAAGCAGGTCACCTGCGCCCCGGGGAGCACTCCCAACCCGCGGACGCGCCGTCTCGGGGTCTCGGGGAGGGTATCTCCCGTGATATGTGCGCTCTCACCGGGCAATAACTCGGATAGGGTCATACGCCATTCTATGACGCGAGCGGGGGAAAAGTGATATGCCGGAAAAGCGAAAACGGAAACGGGTGTTCGTCCGTTTTCGTGGTGCTGTTTTATGAAAATAGTTCTTTTACAAAATAGACCGTATCGGGGGCAATCGAAATCTCCTTTCCGTCGAGATAATCGAGCGGTCCCGGGGTCTCATCTTTGTGAAACGCAAAGCGGAGACGGTAGGCGCAGAGTGCTTGATAGGAATACCCGCGCTCTCGGTCGAGCCGATTGACTCCGTACTTCCCGTCCCCGAGGAGCGGGTGCCCGATATGGGCAAGGTGCGCCCGAATCTGATGGGTCCTCCCCGTCAAAAGTTCGACCTCCAAGAGGGAGATATCCCCGCGGGTCTCCAAAACCCGATACCGCGTCAGAATCTCTTTCGCACCCCGCGGGGGATTCTTATCATAGACGCGCACCTTATTCTCGTCCGCGTCTTTTAGGAGGTAGGCGCGGAGGGTGTCCTCGGGCTTTTTCGGGGTGCCATGGACGGCGGCGAGATAGAATTTTTTCACTTCCCGCGCACGGATTTTCTCGTCCATGACGCGGAGCGCCTCGGCGGTCTTCGCCGCGATGACGATCCCCTCGGTGTTGCGATCGATGCGGTTACAGAGTGCGGGGGCGAACGACTGTTCCCGCGCGGGGTCGTACTCCCCTTTTTGATAGAGGTACGCCTGAATCATCCCGAGCAGATGCTCTCCGTCCCCGACGGCGCCCGCGTGTACCGACATCCCGGGGCGTTTCCGTACCAGCAGAATGTTCTCGTCCTCATAGAGGATTTCGAGAGAAACGCGAATCTTCCCGAGCGAGGTCTCGCTCTTGGTATCCCCGTCCCCGAAGAACTCATCCGCGAGAAACAGTTGTAAAAGATCCCCCTCCAAAAGAATTTGAGAGGGGGTCGCGCGATGGCGGTTGACTTTAATCTTTTTCAGTCGGATGGACTTATAGAGAAGAGACTGCGGGAGGGTGCGGAGAGTCTTCGAGAGAAACTTATCGAGCCGCTGTCCCGCGTCGTTCTTTCCTATTTTGATCTCGCGCATTACTTCGTGCCGTAGATACGGTCGCCCGCGTCACCGAGACCCGGGACGATATAGGCGTGCTCGTTCAGGCGTTCATCGAGTGCGGCGGCGTAAATGTCCACATCGGGGTGCATCTCCTGCAATTTCTTGACCCCCTCGGGAGCGGCAACCAAGCACATCATGGTGATATGGGTGCATCCCGTCTGTTTGATTCTCGTAATCGCGTCACAGGCGGAGCCGCCGGTCGCGAGCATGGGGTCGACCAAAATGACCTGCCGATTCTTGATATCCGGCGGCATCTTGAAGTAGTAGTCATGCGGCTCATGCGTATCGGGGTCGCGATACATACCGATATGTCCGATCCGCGCCACGGGAACAAGGCGGAGCAGTCCGTCGACCATGCCGAGACCCGCGCGGAGAATCGGGACGATCGCCAGTTTTTTACCGGAGATGCGTTTGAGGGTCGCGCGGCAGATCGGGGTCTCGACCTCGACATCTTCGAGGGGGAGGTCACGGGTGATCTCATACCCCATCAGCATCGCGATCTCATCGAGGAGTTCACGGAAGTCCTTGGAAGAAGTGTTCTTGTCACGCATCAGGGTCAGTTTGTGCTGAATCAGGGGGTGGTCCACCAAATGGAATGTACTCATGGCTGTTTCCTTTCATTTTGAGGGATTCGGACATGGAAAAACGCGAAGAGAGAATCTGTCGCGTTTTTTAATTCCGTATCAATTATAAGGGGTTTTCGCCGAAAAAGCAAGAAGAGAACCCATGTTTTTCGTCCGAAATCTTCATTTTCGTCACTTTTCACGAAACGAAAAAGTTGAGAGCGGCGACGATGCCGTACGAGGCGAGAGTCATCACCAAACCCGCGACCAAGACCCCCGCAAAAATCACGGGAATCGCATAGCGTTTTTTCATCCCGAAGAGTGCGGCGATGAGAGAGCCCGTCCACGCGCCCGTCCCCGGGAGCGGCACCGCGACAAACGCGAACAGTGCCATGAGCACACCAAAAGTCACGCCGCGTTGTTTGCGAATCTCCCGTTTCTTCTCTGCATCCGGTTCCGCCGATTCTCGGGGCACCTCCCCGTCTCCACTCGCGAGAGAAGTGTCGGGTGCGGCAGGGTCGGACGCGAGATCCTTTTCCTGTTTTGCTTGCAGTTTCTCGACACCGCGCTGTCCCTTTCTCTGCACCCAAGCGACAAGCCGCGGGAAGATGCGGTGCTTCTCCATAAAGCGCAGAACGGCGGGGATGAAGAGCAGAATGAACGGTACGGGCAGCATATTGCCCAAAATCGCCGCGAGGAAGCACCAATAGGCGGGGATTCCCAGCCCCGCGCCCACGGGGATGGCGGCGCGGAGTTCCACGACGGGGACGATGGAGATGAGAAAGACATAGAGTATCTTTTTAAGCATGGAGTTCCTCCCGTCTTATTTTTGTTCGGACATGAGAACCATATTCCGTATTCTGTCCGCCGCCGCTTTCATGCGGGCGAAGAGGACTTTCGGGTCTATATTCGGGTGTTCGGGAAAATATCGGTCGGCTTCGAGCGTGATATCGTAGGAATAGCCGATCTCGCGGAGCGCGGCGGTGACCGCATCGAAGTCAATCTGACCTGTGAAGGGCAACTTGTGACTGTCGTGCGCGAGGTCGTTATCGTGGAGATGGAGGGCGCGCAGACGGGGACCGAGCGCACGAATCATCTCAGTGGCAGAGGTACCGAGCCCCCGCATCTCCGCATGTCCGATATCGAGGCAGGCGACGAAGTCGGGGTCGTCTAATGCGTCGAGGTGGGCATTAAAGTCCGCGGGGGTCGCACAGGCGGCGAAACTCGCTTGGTCTTTTTCGCGGTCCCAGCACCACATGTTTTCGGTGGCAATCTTCACGCCGTAGGATTTCGCAATCGGGAGCAACTCTCTGAACATTTCGGCGTTTTCCGATGCGCTTTTCAGGTTGTCGGGATGAATGATGCAGACCTCCCCGCCCGCCTCGGCGGTCAGGAGAAGCGCGAGCGAGAGTTTCTCGCGAATCGCGGGGCACGCGACCGGGAAAGGCGCGTGGGACTGGTTACAGACAATCCCGCAGGCGTCGGCGACTTTTTTGAGCTGTCGGACGAATCGGACAGCGTCTTTCCCTTCGAGCGGATGCCCGCGCAAAACGACCTCTTGTTTTGCATAATCGTATTTTGCCATTGAGAAGAGCGACAGATCATAGGCGTCAAAACCCGCCTCTGCCAGTCCCCGAATGGCATGTTCCTCGCCGCCGACCGCGGGGGCGATCGAAGCGATCTCCGATGAAATACGCATGGTTTCTCCTTTTGAACCGCCCGCGGCGGATGTGTGCGAAAATCAGACAGAGGATAGATCATTGATAGTCCCATTCCAAAAAGACTTCAAAATCTCCCTACTTTCTTCGCTTTTATCAAATTCAATCATCGGCGCGCTATGCGACCGCTTCAAGGGTCTGTTTGTTAGGATATATACCCGTTTGCCGTCGTAGGTAACCCCGACGCTGAGCACCTCTTCGCGTCGGATGCAATCCGCATACCCGCACAGCAGACCCCGTCTTTTAAGGCACCCGTCTTCGACCCAATACAGGCAAGCGCGTCTGTTGAGACAGACGAGAATAATCCCCGTGACGGGGAGAAGATAGACCAGCGAGACCGCCCCGATAGATAGGAACGCGGTGTTGCTCTCGACCCCCGCCCAAATGCAAATCACTATGCCCGCAATGTCCAAACATACGAGAATAGACAATATCATCAGGTAGGTGATGAGCCATTTCTTTGACGCGATGATTCTTTTCATTTTATACACATATTCTGATGAATAAGGGAATCGAAAACGCATTTTCGTAAGGCGCAAAATCACTTTTGCCCGTCATCGGACCCCTTGGCAGTGGTGATGGATTTAACGAGCATTCTTCGAATTACACCGCATTCTTGCAATAGTTCTTTTGAGGTTTCCCCGCTTATTGCATTTGAGCCGACAAGTATTTCAATCCAATACTCTGTTTCACAGCACTCTTTTAGAGCAATATGCAGTTTACTAACAAAATCCGCTTTGCTTGCGGCATAATTGGCTTCGTGGATATTGGCACCGATAGAAGTTGCACTCCGAACGATTTGATTCACGAGCACACCCCTGCCTTTATGCGTGTCTGTTTCATCGCAAACAGCGATTATATGTAAAGCAAGTGCTTTGGCTCTTATGCGAAGTTCGGATTCTTTCATTGCCATTACTCCTTGCGTATTATTGTGAAGTTTTTACTTTGCAAAAGTGAAGTCAAATTTGGTGAAGTTACTCGCTGACGCTCGTAGTGAAGTTATTCACTGTGTTCATAGTGAAGTTGTTCGCTACGCTCACAGTGAAGTTAAGTTTGCCCGCTTCGCCGTCAGGCGAAACTTCACTCACGCAGTGAACTTCACTGCCGATAGGCAACTTCACTTGCCCCTTGGGGCAAACTTAGTTGTCGAGTCGTCGTTCGAGACAAACGACCGACTCGACATGCCCCGTGCGGGGGAAAAGGTCAAAGAGGTGTATATCTCCCATCCGATACCCCGCTTGGCGGAGAATCACCGCGTCGCGGGCGAGGGTCTCGACATTACAGGAAATGTAGACAATTCGCGGCACGGAAAGCGTCGCGAGGTGAGTGAGCAGTTCCGGTGTGCTCCCTTTGCGCGGAGGGTCGAGGATGACGACATCGGGATGGAGCGGACGGTCAATCCCCGCAAGGAGTTGCCCGGGATCACCGGCATCTCCCCGATAAAAATACGCGTTTTGAATCCCGCTCTCGGCGGCGTTCTCCCGCGCGCATTTCACCGCATCGGGTTCGATCTCCACGCCGATGACCTCGCGCACCGCGTCCGCCATCGAAAGCCCGATGGAGCCGATTCCGCAGTAGAGGTCGAGCAGTTGCTCTTTCCCCGTGAGGGCGGCGAGTTCCCGTGCTTTTCGATAGAGCAGGGTTGCGGCGGCATGATTCACCTGATAGAACGCGGCGGGACGGATTTTGAGCCGCACGCCGCAGAGGGTGTCGACGAGGTAATCCCGTCCCCACAGAGTACGGTAGGTGTCCCCGCAGATGACATTGGTTTTCTCGTTATTCCGATTGACGAGAATCCCGACGAGAGCGGGATGATTCTCACGGAGGCGGCGCACAAGCTCGTCCTCATGGGGAATCCCCTCGCCGTTCACAACCAGCGTAAGCAGGATTTCCCCCGTCTCCTCTCCGCGGCGGAGGTAGATATGCCGCAATAGCCCCTGTCCGCTCGTCTCGTCCCAGACGGTCAGACGCTTTTCCGCGAAAAAGGCGCGCAGGGTTTCCAGAATCGGCAAGAACGCGGGATTTTGGAGCGGACACGCCGCCGCCTCGACCACGCGATGCGACTTCGCGGCATAGAACCCGATACGGTATTCTCCCTCCGGGGTTAGGGAAACGGGGAACTGCGCTTTGTTGCGATAGCCCGCCGTGAGCGGCTGTCCGTCGGAATCAACGGGGGTGACAACGGGATGAATGACAGCATCGGTGATCCCCGCTTTCCGAAAGGCGTGTTCGGCATAGTTGCGTTTCAGGCGGGTCTCGTGTGCATAAGTGACCGTCCGATAGGCGCATCCGCCGCACCCGCGGGCGGGGCAATCGTCCCCGACACGGTCGGGGGACGGGGTCAGCACCTCCAGGGTCTTAGCGACCGCGTAACTGCGCTTCACCGTGAGCACTTTTGCTTCCACGGTCTCTCCGTCGACCGCCCCCGCGACAAAGACGGCGAGCCCCTCATGGTGGGACACGCCAAAGCCGAGGTTATTGAGGTCGGTCACCGTGAGAATTACGACATCATTCTTCCGCATCGCGCATCCCCTTTCTCGTATTGTTTGTATTATATCTTTTTTTGGCATCTCTGTCAAGGCGCGCGAGCGCGCCCGCGTATTTGCGACTGTTTTTGACAAAACGACGGGGCGGCGCCTGAAAAACTTGCGACTCTCTTACGCAGAGAGTCTTCTATAAGCAAGAGAATAGCTCGAATATCGCTGCGGTTTTCTTGACCCGTCACGGTCGGTTTGGTAAAATGTTACCATCAAGCAGCAAAGC
Organism: Clostridia bacterium; assembly: GCA_028720145.1. GTDB lineage: Bacteria > Bacillota > Clostridia > Oscillospirales > CAG-272 > UBA1740. The sequence continues at coordinate 11,987 of JAQYLJ010000035.1, read as the reverse complement.
CACCGCGTTCGCGGTCCTCCACGGCATAACACGCATTTTTCGTTCGACTCTTCGGATGCGTGCTATGCCGGCGTCTTTTTATCTCCTTTTTTTCCTTGCCTTTCCATGACTATTTGGTTTTCTCTTCGCTGCGACGGTTTTTGAAACCTGCCGTAACGGTCAAGAATAGACATCAAAAGAATAACGGATTCTAATACGATAATCGAGGTACCTACATGGCAACGAATGACAAACCCCATTACAACACCGACATTCCGAAATTCGACTATATCTACGATCTTTTAAGTTGGACCAAAGACACGGCGTGCGACACCGACGCTTACCGTTACTTTGTCGGAAACAAGATTCAGTCGTCCACCTACGGTCAGTTCTTTGACCGCGTGAACGCCCTCGCGAATGTCCTCGATGAGGACGGACTGCTCTCGTCCCATGTCGCGATGATCGGGGCAAACAGTTTCCCCTACCTCACGGTCTATCTCACCATGACGGCGGGGGACGGCGTATTCGTCCCCGTCGACAAAGAACTCCCGCCCGATGACCTGCTCCATGTCCTGTCCGACTCGGACTCCGAAGCGGTCTTCTGTGACGGCAAGTATGAAGAACTCCTCGTCGCCCGCCGCGCCGAAATCCCCGCTGTCAAAAAAATCATCAATCTCGACCGTGAAACAGACGACGGAGATCTCCTTTCCTTTTCGTCCTACATCGCGCGCGGATATGCGCTCTCCGACGCGGGCAAATGCGCGCTCAAAGACAGACGGCGCGCCCCCAATACCCTCGCCCTGCTGGTCTACACCTCGGGGACGACGGGAAACGCCAAAGGCGTCATGCTCTCGGAAAAGAATATGCTCTCATGCGCGAGTTACGGTCTCGAGATCTCGCAGATCCCCGGCGTGGGGCTCTCGGTACTTCCCTACCACCACACCTACGAAATCGTCGCGTGCGTTCTCGCCACTATCTTCTGCCGCTCGACCCTTTGCATCAACGATCAACTCAGTCATATCCTCAAAAACCTGCAAATCTTTAAGCCCGACTATATGTTTGTCGTCCCCGCGTTCCTCGAACTCTTTTACAAGAAATTATGGAGCACCGTCCGCGCACAAGGCAAGGAATTCATTTTGAAAGCCGCCCTCGCCTCCTCCGCCGCGCTCCGCAAACTGGGCATCGACAAGCGGGAAAGTCTGTTCAAGAGTGTGCGCGATTCTTTCGGCGGCAATCTCAAAAAGATCGGCTGCGGCGGCGCGCCGCTCCGCCCCGAGTTGGGTGACTTCTTCTGCTCCATCGGCATGGAGGTCTACAACGGCTATGGCATCACCGAATGTTCTCCCCTCGTCAGCGTCAACCAAGAGGGCTCCATCGACTGCTCGACCGTAGGTGTCCCCGTGCGGTGCATCGACATCACCTTTGAGAATCCCGACTCCGACGGCAACGGAGAGATCTGCATAAAAGGCGACACCGTCATGCTGGGGTACTACAAGCGTCCCGACCTGACCGCCGAGGTGCTCACCGAAGACGGCGTGTTCCACACCGGTGACTACGGCCGCATGAACGCCCGTGGGCAACTGCTCGTCACGGGGAGAAAGAAGAATCTGATCGTCCTCGACAATGGGAAAAATGTCTTCCCCGAAGAAATCGAGAACTACCTCGCCGCAATCCCCTATGTACAGGATGTCATTGTATTCGGCATCAAGGATGAACAGGGGCAAGAGGTCGCTCTGGGTGCCGAATGTTACCTCTCGGACGACAAACTGAAAGAGATGAAGATAGCCGACCCCGAAGCCGCACTCAAAAAAGACATTGCCCGCGCCTGTAAACCCCTGCCGAGTTACAAGCGCGTCTCACGCTTCTATATCCGTCCCATCCCGTTTGAAAAGACCACGACCAATAAGGTCAAACGCACGAGTTGTATGTTCGCGTTCGAGACGGTGAAGTCGACACCGATGGAAGTCTGATTCCAAAAGATTCAGGACGCTCCGCATGATCTTCCTCAACTACTCTCCTCATTTGCGGGGTATCAAAAAACGACCGAGCGGCATCTTTGCCGCTCGGTTTTTCTTGCGTTTTTCGATTTGGAAAGTTTGTTTTCCGTTAAGTGTACTTTCCTTATACACAAATTGTAGGCATCATAAGTGTTGAAATGTACCTGTTTCCCCGTATTTTCCGTTGTGTTTGCTTTCCGATATAAGAAAAAGCGGCACTAAGCCGCTTTTTCATAGTCAATGGGAATGGGTTGGGAATAGGCAGGGAGACGGGCAGAGAGACTCTGCCGAATCGGGTTTCTCCCCGGCAAGCCCCCTTTTATTTTTTCAAAGCAACGGCTTTCTTCGCCTGTTCCGCGATGGCGGCGGCGGTGAGACCGTACTTTTCGAGCAGGTCGGGCACTTTCCCGCTCCTGCCGAAGGTGTCCCGCACCCCGACACGAAGGACAGGGGTGGGGCAGGTCTCGGAGAGGCACTCTGCAACGGCGGAACCGAGCCCGCCGATGATCGAATGTTCCTCTGCTGTGACGACGGCACCTGTCTCACGGGCGCAGGTCGTGACGAGCGCGGTATCCAGCGGTTTGATGGTGTGAATGTTCACCACCCGACAGGAGATCCCCTCGTTCGCGAGTAGGTCTCTCGCCGCGAGTGCGAGGTGCACCATGTATCCGGTCGCGAACACGGTCACATCCGTGCCGTCCGCGAGGACACGCCCCCGCCCGATTTCAAACCCTGTGTCGGCGGCATCATACAATACCGGAACTGCCGCCCGTCCGAAACGCAGGTACATGGGACCCTTCGTCAGGAGTGCCGCTTTCACCGCCGCTTCCGCCTCGACGGCATCGGCAGGGCAAATCACGGTCATACCGGGGATGACCCGCATGAGCGCGAGGTCCTCGATGCACTGATGGGTCGCGCCGTCCTCGCCGACCGTGATGCCGGCATGGGTGGCGCAAATCTTGACATTCAGATGCGGGTACCCTATCGAGTTCCGCACCTGTTCATAGGCGCGCCCCGCGGCAAACATGGCGAATGTGGAGACAAACGGGGTGACCCCGGTCGCGGCGATCCCCGCCGCAACGCTCATCATATTGCCCTCGGCAATCCCGCAGTCAAAGAACCGTTCGGGATATGCTTTTTTGAACATACCGGTCTTGGTCGCGGCGGCAAGGTCCGCGTCCAGTACCACAAAATCATAGTCCGCCCCGAGTTTTACAAGGGCGTTTCCGTATGCCTCACGGGTCGCAATCTTATCAGCCATTTATTTTCCCTCCCCCGTGAGTTCCGCCATAGCGGTCGTAAATTCGTCTGCGTTCGGCGCTTTCCCGTGCCAGCCGCACTGATCCTCCATATAGGAGACCCCTTTGCCCTTGACGGACTTCGCGAGAATGACGGTGGGTTTCCCTTTGCAAGCGCGCGCCGCGGCGAACGCCTCCGCTATCTCGTCAAAATTGTGCGCATCGCAGGTGACGACATTCCACCCGAACGCACGGAATTTCTCATCGAACGGCATGGGATTCATCACTTCCTGCACCCTGCCGTCAATCTGTAAGCCGTTACAGTCCACGACCGCCGTCAGATTGTCGAGGGCATAGTGTGCGGCGAACATCGCCGCCTCCCAGACCTGTCCTTCCTCGCACTCGCCGTCGCCGAGGATGGCATAGACGCGATAGTCTTTCTTGCGGTACTTGCCCGAGAGCGCCATGCCGCAGGCGGCGGAAATCCCGAGTCCGAGAGACCCCGTCGACATATCCACGCCGGGCGTCCCTTTCATATCGGGGTGTCCTTGCAGGCGGGCATCCGCCTGACGGAGCGTATCGAGTTCCTCAACGGGGAAGAAACCGCGAAGCGCGAGCGCGGCGTAGAGCGCGGGGGCGGAGTGCCCCTTCGAGAGCACGAATCGGTCGCGGTCTTCCCATTTCGGGTCGTCCGGTCGAACACGCATCTCTTCAAAATAGAGATAGGTGAGGATATCGGCGGCGGAGAGCGACCCGCCCGGGTGCCCGCTCGCGGCGTGATAGACCCCACGGAGAATCCCTGCCCGTACCCGGCGGGCGGTCTCGGTCAATCGGTTCTTGGTTTCTTCTAACATGGTGTTCCTCTTTTCAAAAGAGTTTCAATATGCTAATATTCTAGCGAAAAAGCGGTTGCTTGTCAATCGAAATACAAAAATACGGCGCATTTCACGAAAAAAGACCGCTCGGGGATTCCCGAGCGGGCAATTTATGATTTTGCCGCCTGTTGTTCGGCGGTTTTCACTTCTTCGGGGGTGGTATTCAGCGCGGCGAAGAGGATTTCTTCCGCCTCCTGCATGAGAGTGCGTGCCGGCTTGGTCGCGACCTCTTCCGCCGACAAAACCTCGATGACGCGGAGCTTCACATGATTGCGGTGGAAAATCACCCGTCCCGCGATGGATTCGGTGCCCTCGGTCGTCATGAGGACAATGGGCGCGCCCGCCTGTTTCGCCATGAGGAACGCCCCCTCCTTAAAGGGTTTCGGTCCTCCGCGGTAACTGCGGGTCCCCTCGGGATAAATCCCGATATCAAGCCCCTGCTCGCGAATGAGTTTCGCCGCCTTTTTCAGAGTGCCGAGCGCTTCGCGCGGGTTCTCGCGATTGATGGCGAGGAACGAGCAACGCAGGACAAACGCCCCTGCAATCGGAATTTTGAGGTTACTCGGTTTGGAAATATAGGCGAGTTTGCGTTTCGGGAACGCCACGAGCGCCGCCATCGGGTCAAAGTCGGAGCGGTGATTGCTCACGAGGACGATGGGGCAGTCCGGCACTTTTTCTTTCCCTTCCAGCGTCACGCGGATGCGGAGGATATGGAAAATCCACTTGATGGTTCTGACCGTCATGGCGCGGTAAAAGGGACTGTCTTTCTTCGCCTCGCGGTGTCCGAGGAACAGCGACCAAACGAGCAGCACCAATATATACAGGATATTCAGGGCGAGGAAGATGCCGAAGAATCCGCCGACGGCAATCAGCACCCGTGCCCAAATCGCCGAAACGGGGAGAAAGGCCCCGAGCGCGACGGCACCGAGCAGTGCCTCGAAAAAGAAAATCAGAAGAATCATACGGTCGCAGGCTCTTCCGCTTTGGTCTCCGCCTGTGCGGCTGCTTTCGCTGCCTCTTGCAATTCCTTCACTCTTTTCCGAGAGCGAACCGTGTATTCGGTCACGCCGAGATAGGTCTCGCCGTCGATTTGGAGCGCGCAGGGCGTATCGAACTTCACCGTGATTTCATGCCCCTCGCGGAGGTCGATCGCCTTCTTGAACTTCAAATGTGTCCCTTTGCCGATCGTGGAGAACACGAACAGGGTGCGGATGCGCCAAAACCGATGGATGGTCACGCAGGAGACAGTCCCCTCGGGATTCAGTCTGTCCTGATTCGGGGCAATCAGAAGCCCGCCGCCGTAGCATCTGCCGTTCATGGTCGCCGCTTCCCAGACGCGATTATAGGTACGGGTCACGCCGTCGACCGTCACCTCAGCCTTGCAGGGAGAGAACTGCCCGAGCAGACCTTTGATGGCGATGGAGGTGTAATTGACGGGTTTATCGGACTTCGCCTGCAACGCGTCTCCGACCTCGCAGCAATAGCCGCCGATCCCGTAGCCGATCCCGTTGACGAACACATGCTCTTCGCCGTTCACATAGACGCGGGGCAGGTCGACAATGTATTTGTTGACGAGCACGGGGTCGGTGTCGTTCGGGACATCACGGAGAAAGTCGTTCCCCGTCCCGGCGGGGGTGAAGTAAACCGGCACTTTCAGCTCAATGTCGCGAATCGCATCCGCGAACCGCATCAAGGTACCGTCCCCGCCGCAGAGAATAATCTTGTCGTCCTCGGTCTGCGAAGAAACAAACGCGGCGATATCGGTGTCAATGACGCTCTTCTTTTCGGCGTCGGCATAGCCATGGCTCTCCGCCCACGCGGTCACAATGCCCTCGGCGGCGCCGTTCTGAGATTTCGGGTTATAGAGAATGGTGGTCATCACGGGTCCTCTTTTCTGACAGTTTTGGAGCGTTTACACTTTATTTTACATAAGAATAAAGATAGAAACAATAGATAATTCTGTGCATTTGTCGCATTTGTAACAATATAATATGAAAATGTATATTAAAACCCGTGTTTTGTAGCGAAAGCTGTCAAAAAAAGTCGACGCGACAAAAAAGTTTCCGTGCCCAAAGCAAGAAAAAGAAAACCAAGGGGAAAACGCGGAAAAGCCGAGAAAAAAAGAGACGGCGCGGTGAGTCCACCGCGCCGCAGAAATCGACTGATACAGGTAAGGGAAAAGGGTACGCCTCGCAAGAGAAGAGATCACCGCCTCGCAAGAGAAAAAACACCGCCTCACGCAAGGGTCAGCGTCGTCCCCTCTTCGGTTTCCGTCAAGGACAAGGCGGTGCCGAAAAACGCGGCGGCAGCCTGCCTGACATAGGTCGCGTCTTTGCTCCCCGCGGTCTCGCAGGCGGAGTGCATGGCGAGTTGCGCCATCCCGATATCCACCGCACGAATCGAGACCTGAGAGTTCGAAAGACAGCCGAGCGTGGAGCCGCCCGGGATATCCGGATGATTCCGATAGTCCTGCGTCGGAACTTCGGCGCATCGGCAAATCTCGCGGAAGAGCGCCTCGGAGACCGCGTCGGTCACATAGCGGCGGGACGCGTTGTGTTTGATGACCACCCCGCCGTTCATGCGCGGCGCGTAGAGGGGGTCTGCCTTTTCGGGGTGATTCGGGTGGATAGCATGGGCATTGTCGGCGGAGGCGAGCAGAGAGCAGGCGTAGAACCGCCCTTTCTCATCCTCGGTCATCCTCAGGCATTCGGTCACGCGAGAAAGGGTCGCGGAGAGGAAATCCGATGCCGCCCCCTGGTAGGTGGACGAGCCGACTTCCTCATGGTCGAAGAGGGCGAAGACCTGTACCGCAGAAGTGGATTTTGCTTCCAAAAGCCCCGCGAGTCCTCCCCACGCGCACATGAGGTCGTCGAGACGCGGAGAGAGGATGTACTCACCGTGCGCGCCCAGTACTCTCGGCTCCTCTCTGACATAGAGCCAGACTTCGGACGAGAGGATTTCCTCTTTTGAGACCCCTGCCGCCTCGGCGAGCACTTCCTCGACACCGGGGGCGGTCTCGTCCCCGAAAAGGGGCTGCATATCCACCGAGATGCGGTAGGTCGCGTCCTCGTTTGCCGTCCGATTCATGTGGATGGCGAGCGAGGGAATCACGAGCAGGTCGCGGTCGACCGTCACGGGAATCACGCGGATCCCCTCCTCGTTCCGCACGGTCACAAGACCCGATAGCGACAGCGGGCGGTCGAACCAACTCGCCGCGAGCATCCCGCCGTATTTCTCGACCGAGACGCGGGTATACGCGGCATCCTTGCGCGTGGCGGGAGCCACCCCCACCTGGAAAGTGGGAGAATCGCTGTGGGACGCCCAAATCATGGCACCCGTGGGTTTGTCCTCGGGGAGACGGAACGCGATGACCGAGGTGAGTCCCCGCGTCGTATAATATTTCCCGCCCGCGGTAAGATTCCAAGTGCCGCTCTCATAGAGCGGAGCATACCCCGCCTCTCGCAGACGGCGCACCGTCTCCGCGACCGCACCGGGTGCCGCGGGGGAGGCGGAGATAAAGGAAAACAGACTCTCTATGTCTTTCATGCTTTTTTGTCCTTTCGGGATTCTCTTTTCCCAAACATTGTATTCGTTTTTCCGCGCTTTGTCAATTCCCGACACCGCGAAAAGAATTGTCTTCTCTCTTGAAAACCGAAAAGAGATTATGCTACAATATAGAATGTTATGATATAGAGAGATTTTCGGGGATTCGCCGTACTCAAACGGCACCCGAAATACTGTTTGGAGGAAAACGCTTTGGCTAAACTGAACGAACTGGAACCGAAAGAGGTCTTCCGCTTTTTTGAAGCCATCTGTGACCTGCCGCACGGCTCCAAGAACACGAAATGCCTCTCGGACTACTGTGCGCTGTTCGCCCGCATCCGCGGTCTCAACTGTCAACAGGACAAGGCGGGGAATGTGCTCATCCGCAAGGATGCCTACCCCGGCTATGAGGACCACCCCGGCGTGATTATTCAGGGGCATCTCGACATGGTGTGTGAGAAACTCCCCGAGACCAAAATCGATTTTCAGAAAGACGGACTCACCCTCATAGTCGAGGGTGACCAAGTCCGCGCGGACGGCACTACCCTCGGCGGGGACGACGGCATCGCCGTCGCGATGGGACTCGCGCTCCTCGACAATAAGAATCTGCCGCATCCGCCGCTCGAAGTGCTCTTCACCACCGATGAAGAGATCGGGATGCTGGGTGCGACCGCGCTGGACGGCAGACAGGTGCGGGGACGGACGCTCATCAATATCGACTCCGAGGAAGAGGGGATCCTCACCGCGGGATGCGCGGGCGGTGTCCGCTCGACCCTCACCCTCCCCATGAAGCGCGAGAGCGTCCGCGGCATCCCCTGCACCCTCGTGCTGGACGGGTTCGCGGGAGGGCACTCGGGCACCGAAATCGACAAAGGGCACGAAAACGCCATTCTCGTACTCGCGTCTGTCTTTTCTTCCCTCTCCCGTGAGCGGGACCTCCGTCTCGCGTCTATGAGCGGCGGCGGGAAAGACAATGCCATCCCCCGCTCGGCGAAACTCCAATTCATCTCGCCCGCGCCCATCGGCGAGGACTTCACCCGCGAGATGGAAGCGGCACTCGCGAAGATTCGCGAGACCGAACCCGCCGCGACCCTGACCCTGACCCAAGGGGCGGTCGCAGACGGCGGCGCGCTGACGCGGGAATGCCGCGACAAGGTGCTGGGACTGCTCTCCGAGCTACCGAACGGGGTCATCGCGATGAGCGAGGACATCCCGGGACTGGTCGAGACTTCTCTCAATTTGGGCATCCTCTCGCTCGACCGCGCGCTGGTGCTCGACTACGCGGTGCGCTCCTCGAAGAACGCGGCGCGGAACCAACTGACCGACACCCTGAAGAACACCATTCAAAAGGCGGGCGGACAGTATCAGGGACGGGGCGCTTACCCCGCATGGGAATACCGCGAGGAATCCCGCCTGCGGACTGTCATGACCGAAGTTTTCCGCGCACAATACGGCTACAACCCCAAGGTGAATGTCATCCATGCAGGTCTCGAATGCGGGATTCTGTCATCGAAACTCCCGGGGCTCGACTGCATCTCGATGGGTCCCGATCTCACCGACATTCACACCCCCCGCGAGGCGATGTCGATTTCGTCCGTCGAGCGCACTTGGCGTTATTTACTCGAAGTATTAAAAGCACTGTGACCGCACAGTCGGAATAAGGAGAAATCAAATGAAAAAATCCATACTCAAAAAATACGCGCACCTCATCGCCTGTGTGGGTGCACGGGTACAAAAAGGACAGGAAGTCTTTATCTCGGCGGAACTCGATCAGCCCGAGTTCGTCCGCATGGTGGCAGAAGAGTGCTACCGCGCGGGCGCGAGCAAGGTGACGGTCGACTGGCATGACCAGGCGCTCGACCGTCTCCATATCCGCCATCGCTCGCTCAAAACCCTCTCGACCGTCCCCTCTTATGAACTCGAACGCTGGAAGTATCAGGCGGAGGTTCTCCCCTGCAAAATCTATCTCATCTCGGACGACCCCGACGGTCTCGCGGGGGTCAATATCAAGAAAATGACCCTCTCGCAACAGGCGAAAATGAAAATCATCAAACCCATCCGCGATCAAATGGAAGACAAGTATCAGTGGTGTATCGCCGCGGTACCGGGCGTGGCGTGGGCGAAAAAGGTGTTCCCACATCTCTCGAAGTCGCGTGCGGTCGAGGCCCTTTGGGAGGCGATCCTCACCGCGTCCCGCGTGACCGACGACCCTGTCGCGGCATGGGACCGGCACAATGCGGACCTGAAAGCGCGCTGTGACTATCTCAACGGACTCGGCATCAAAGAACTGCACTACACCGCGAAGAACGGGACCGACTTCCGCGTCCGTCTCATGGATGAGAGCATCTTCGAGGCGGGCGGGGAGTATACCCTCGGCGGCAACTTCTTCAACCCGAATATCCCCTCGGAAGAGGTGTTCACCTCTCCGAAGCGCGGCGAGGCGGAGGGCATCGTCTATTCCTCCCGTCCCCTCTCCTATAACGGGAAACTCATCGACAACTTCTCGATTCGGTTCGAGGACGGTCGTGCAGTCGAGGTGCACGCCGAGACGGGCGAAGACCTTCTGAAAGAGATGATTGCCATGGACGAGGGCGCGTCCTACCTCGGCGAATGCGCGCTGGTCCCGTACACCTCTCCCATCCGTGAGAGCGGGATTCTCTTCTACAACACCCTGTTCGATGAGAACGCCGCCTGCCACCTCGCGCTCGGGCGCGGTTTCGGCACCTGCATCCGCGACTTCACCAAATACACGCAGGATGAGATGCGGGAAATGGGGCTCAACGACTCGGTCATCCATGAGGACTTCATGATCGGGACCCCCGATCTCTCCATCACCGCCACCACCCGTGACGGGAAAGAAATCGCCATCTTCCGCGATGGGGAATGGGCATTCTGATGGTAAAAGACAGATTTCTCTCCTATGTCGCCTTTGACACGGCATCCGATGAAGAATCGGAGACGGTTCCCTCCACGGCAAAGCAGAAAAAACTCGGAGCATTTCTTGTCAGCGAACTGAAAGCCGCAGGTCTTTCCGACGCCATGATGGACGAGCGCGGGTATGTCTACGCGCATCTCGCGGCGACGGCGGGACGAGAGGGAGAGCCCGTGCTCGCCCTGATCGCCCACATGGATACCTCGCCTGCCGCGTCGGGTGCGGGGATTCGACCGAGCGAGGTTCTTGTGACGGGCGAGGATATCCGCCTCGCAAACGGGACCGTGATTTCCATGCACGATACCCCCGAACTCAAATCTCTTTCGGGCGAGCGTCTGATTGTCACCGACGGGAACACCCTGCTCGGTGCGGACGACAAAGCGGGGGTCGCGGAGATTGTCGAAACTGTTGCCCGTTTCGCGTCCGACCCTGCGCTCTCTCATCCCGGCATCGCGGTCTGTTTCACCCCCGATGAGGAGATCGGGCGGGGTGCCGATTATGTCGACCTCGCGCGTCTCGGCGCGGACTACGGCTACACGGTAGACGGTAGCGTGGTCGGCGAAATCGAATATGAGAACTTCAATGCCGCCTCGGCGAAAGTGGTCTTTCACGGGGTCAACATTCATCCCGGCTCTGCCAAAGGCGTGATGAAGAACGCCTGTCTTATGCTCCGCGACTACCTCGACCGCCTGCCGAAAGACGAGGACCCCGCGCACACCGACGGGTATGAGGGATTCTACCATGTCACCGGGGTGCGGGGCGAGGAGACCGAAGCGGAGGTCCGCATGATTCTCCGCGACCACGACAGAGTACTCTTCGAGAAGAAGAAAGAGACCGTGCTCGCTATCGCGCGCGAAGTCGAATCCCTTTGGGGTGCCGGTACCGTCACCGCGACCGTCACCGACAGTTACTACAACATGAAAGAAAAAGTGCTCCCCTATCTCTTCCTCGTCGAGGATGCCGAAGAGGCGATGACCGCCTGCGGGGTCACCCCGCGCGTGCAACCCATCCGCGGCGGCACCGACGGTGCGCGTCTCTCGTTCATGGGGCTCCCCTGCCCGAACCTCTCGACGGGTGGCATCAACTTCCACTCGGTCCGCGAGTGCATCCCCGTCTCGTCGCTCGACAAGATGGTCGAGGTCCTCATCCGGCTTGTCTCGAAGAAACGCCCCGCGCGCACGGACAAGGCGTAATCACCCCTCGTTTTCAAAAATTCACCACACCGCAAACGAAGCGCCGCCCGAAAATCGGGCGGCGCGTTGTGTTTTGTCGAAAGAGTTAATTCTCTTGTTTATCTGTCGGAGTATCAAGCGAGCGAGCAGCAGGCGAGGCGGTCGCGTCACGGGACGGGCTGTCGAGTGTCGAAGATGCCGTCTCGCAGACTGCGGAGCGGCGGTCGCTGAACAGCATCCAGAACCCTGTC
>JAQYLJ010000034.1 GCA_028720145.1 Clostridia bacterium | reverse complement strand
GTTGCCTTCTCTTGCTCACCGTAGGGCGGGAGCTTGCTCCCGCCGGAAAATGCGAATTTGAATCTTGCATTTCGGTTCGATTACAGAACGGAAAAGCATTTGGTACCACTTATATTGTGTTTCAAAGGCAAGGCGGCGGGAGCAAGCCCCCGCCCTACAATAAAGAACGATCTCACTTCGCCGCAAGGCGAAACTTCACTTTCCGTGAAACGGAAAACTTCACTTCGCCGCACGACGAAACTTCACTTTCCGTAAAGCGGAAAAATTCACCATACGGCGGGAGCAAGCCCCCGCCCTACGATGAGGTCTTATCATGGTTCCTCTCGGAGGGAGGTATCAAAAACACATACGCATGAAATCGAAAACGGCGTAGCGATCAAATGATTCGCTACGCCGTTTTTTATAAAAGAGTTATTCGACGGCTTTGAGTGCTTCCGCCATGTTGATCTTCGCGATTTTCGGACGCAGGGTCAGATTCACGAGCAGGGTGAACCCGAAAGTCAGCAGAATCGAGAAGAGAAGACTCAGAGGCGAGAGGCGGAAAGCGAAACTCATGGTGCTGATTTTGATTTGCGAGAGGACATACCACAAGAGCGCGAACCCGAGCGGGATGCCGACGACCGCACTCACGCCGGTGAGAATGAGATTTTCACGGAAGACATAGGCGTTCTGCTCCCGCGTGCGGAAGCCGAGGACCTTGATGGTCGCGAGTTCCCTCGTGCGCTCGGTGATGGAGATGTTCGTCAGATTAAAGAGAACAATAAACGAGAGAGCCCCCGCACAGACCAGCACGATGAGGACAATGTAGTTGAGACTGGTGAGCATACTGTCGACGCGCGTCTCCAGTTCCTCGGTGAGCGAGACCGAGGCGACCCGCTCGGTCGAGAGGATGAACGCGCCCGCGTCGTGGGCGTTCTGCCCGTCGGCGAACCGCAGGTAGGCGGTGTTCGGGCTTGGGGCGTCGCCCGTCTTATCCCGATAGGACTGTAGATTTACCTGCACATAGTCATAGATGTAGTTGTCATAGATGCCGCTGACAGTGAGGGAGAGCGTGCGCCCATTGCCGTCACGGATGGTGATGGGGTCTCCCACCGATAGTCCGTTTGCTTTGGCGAACCGACTGTTCACCACTGCCTCTCCCGGGGCGGGATAGGCGATTTTCTCTTTGCCCACATGAAGGTCAAGGAATCCGTCGGGCGTTTCGTCATAAGCCACAAGATGAATCTCTTTCTCGCTGCCGTCGACAATTGCCGTCAGGGTCTCGGTGTAGACAAATGCCGCATCGGGGGCAATTTCTCTCACCGTCTCGCGGAAGGATTCCTGTTGCTCCGCGTCCATCTCCTCGGTGAAGAGCACCGACGCGTCATACAGTTCAATCTCGCTATACTGATAGTTTGCAACCGGCTGGATGGAGTCTCGAATGCCGAATCCCGCAATCAAGAGGGCGACACAGCCGCCGATGCCGAGCACCATCATCACCATGCGTTTGCGGTAGCGGACAATGTTGCGGATGGAGACTTTGTGGAGGAACTTAATACGGTTCCAAACAGGTTTGACCCGTTCGATGAGAATCTTCTTGCCGGCGGCGGGAGACTTCGGACGGATGAGAGAGGCGGCACATTCGCGGAGATCCCGCAGGCAGACGAACAGGGTCGCGCCGAGTGCCGCGGCGAGGAAGAGCAGGGTACAGAGAGCGAACAGACCCCAGTCGAGCACAAAGACAATCGGGCGTTCGATGGTGTACATGATCTGATAGACTTTCCAGAACGCGAGGGGAAGCAGGCGGGAGCCGAGGAGAAACCCTGCGATACAGCCGAACAGCGACGCGCTCCCCGCGTAGAGCAGATACTGTCCGAGCACCGCGCCGTCGCCGTACCCGAGCGCTTTGAGCACCCCGTTTTGAGTGCGCTGTTCCCCCACCATGCGGGTCATGGTCGTGATGCAGACGAGCGCCGCGACGAGGAAGAAGAAGAGGGGAAAGACATTGGCGACCCCCGAGACGATGGAGGTGTCGTTTTCGAGACTCGCGTACCCGATATTCGAGGAGCGGTCGAGCGCATAGGTGACAGGCGGCTCGAGCGCGGCGAGTGCCGCATACCCCGCGTCAATCTGTGCCTGATAGTCCGCGACCGTCTCGGGCGGAAGCATGGACGCCACCGTGTCGAGATATGCTTGTGACCCTTCCAAATAGGCGGTCTTTTCCTGAACGAAGGACGTGAATCGGTCGTTCGCACGGGTCTCGAGCAACTCTTCGACCGTCTCGCGGACGCTGTCGACCGCCGCTTCGTATTCCTCCGAGTAGATTTCACCCGACGGAGGCAAGGTGAGGTAGAGTTCGGTCGAGACTTCGCTCGTGAACGCCTCGCGCGTGAGGTAGACGAACCCCGAGACTTTCCCGCCT
>JAQYLJ010000033.1 GCA_028720145.1 Clostridia bacterium | reverse complement strand
TCGTTATAGACATTGGTCGTCATCCATTTCAGGGCGTTCGAGATATGCGTAATCAGTTCGGAATCCCGATAGACACCCGTCGCGTAGGAACGCGCCATCTCATAGATGCGCTTATAGTAGAGTTCAATGATATAGACATTTCCGCCGGCTTTCCCGATGTCACTCCACAGGGTATCGGTCGAGGAGAGGTCCATATCACTCACCCACTTGTTTATGACAGAGGGCTGGGTGATGCTGTTCATCAGGATGGTATCGGTCTTACGGCTCTCTTCGGTACCGATGAGGTTCACGCGGAGGTTGTCTTTCGCCGCTTTGAGGTCCGCATTCGTCAGTTCATCGGGGGAGACGGGATAGCGAGCCTGGGTCTTGACGAAATAGAGCGAGTCGATATAGACGACGGTGCCCTCTTTCAGCCCGGTATCGGAATAGGTCCACCCTTGGTTAGTGATCCAGACCCAAGTGGGATGTCCTTCCGCCTTGTCCATCGAGGTGTTCTTCTTCCCGAAGTCCTCGTACGAGACGATAAAGTGTTTCCAGCCCTCCCAGTTCACAGTGACATCAATGCGGCAATAGGCCTTCCCGACATCGCCCGGGGTAAAGATGATGCCAAACTGACCGCCGGTCGCCGCTTCGCTGTATACCCAGAACGAGACGGCGTTGTACTGCGTGTTGTCAATCGAGGTTTGGAGCCCGGTCGAAGACGCGAGACGGGGTCCGTCGAACACGGTGGAGAAGTCGATCTTCTGCACATAGTGACCGTCTGCCATGAGAATGGGCGTGGTGACCCCCGAGGCATTCGTCCCGATCTTGCCCGTGGTGTTCATATCAAAGTAGAGAACCTGACCGTCGGTCGAGAGCGGATCTTCATGCGGCTCGATGACAGATGCACGCACGGCATCCGCCTCTGCCTGTGTATCCGCATATCTCGCGTAGAGGGTCATGCTCTCCCCCGTCGTGGAGCGGAACTGCCACATGGGAGTCCCCGTGAAGGCGGCATCCCGATACCACGCGACAAAGTATTTCCCTGCCGCTTCCGGGGTCGGGAGGGTAATCAGCCCGTTCCCGACATTATAGGGAATGGTGGTCTGAGAGACCGTCCCCTCGCCCGCCGAAAGGGTGAGCATATAGCTGATGGCGTTCCATTTGGCGTAGAGGAAGTTATTCCCGCCGAGGGAGCAGTCGTACACGGTGATGGCATCGCCCGTATAGCCGGGGTTCGTGTACCAGCCGCCGAAAGTGAACCCGTCACGCGTCGGCGTGGGGAGCGTGATATCTTGGCTCTCCACCGTATAGACATACACACTCGGTGCATCGGTCAGACCGCCGTCGAGCGTCAGGCGAAGCGAATACTGCAAAGGTGTCCAGGTCGCCCAAAGTTCGATATTGTTTTCGGTGCCCGAGGGAATCTCGGTCCAAAGCGCACGCTCCGCATCGACCCAACCCGCGAAAGTATATCCGTTTCTCCACGGATTCGGGAGTGCGAGCGTCTCGCTCTCTTTGGTGAACGAAGTCGGCGCCGTCTCATCGAGCGTCCCTCCCTCGGTATGGTAGGTCACGGTATAGGTCCCGGGGGTCGTATTCCCCCCGTCACCGCCGTTCCCTCCCTGCGGCGTATCCACGGGCGTATTCTGCTTGCAGGCGACGAGCGATGCTGTAAGAAGCAACGCAAGGACCGTGAGCAAGAGCACGCGCAACGCTGTATGCTTTCTTTTCATGGGTTCTCTCCTTCTGCGACACGACATGGGTGCCGCATTTTGTATTCACTTCTATTTTACTTGCTTTTTCCCGCCATTTCAATCCGCCCTCTTCATAAAAATCGGGAGTGAACTTGTCTATTTTGACGGAGTGACTTTTGTATTTTCGTTGACAAAATCCGACGGTTGCGATACAATCGGGAGCGTAAGGAGACACATCCATGAAATCACTTAGTGCGCTCTATCGCATCGGTACGGGTCCCTCCAGCTCTCACACCATGGGTCCCGAAAGAATCGTCAAGAAATTCCTCGCCGCCTACGGCGGGGCGGAACACTATCGCGTCACCCTCTACGGCTCTCTCGCCGCAACGGGCGCGGGACACGGCACCGACAGCGTGATTCGGAAAAATATGCCCGCGGGCACAGAAATCCTCTTCGACACCAAGACCACAGCTCTCGAGCACCCGAACACCATGGACCTCACCGCGATTTGGGGCGACCGCACGGAGACCGTCCGCGCATACAGTCTCGGCGGGGGTGCCATCGCGTTCCGCGGGGAGGCGACCGAGGAGCCGGAGGTCTATCCCCTCTCGACCTTTCGCGAAATCGCGGCGGAGTGCCGCGCGCGGGGCTACCGTCTCTCGGACTATGTGACGGCGTGCGAGGGCGACGGAATCCTCTCCTACCTCTCTCGGGTATGGGAGCAGATGAAAGCGAGCATTCGGGCGGGACTCAATGCCGAGGGCACCCTCCCCGGGGGACTGGGCGTCGAGCGCAAGGCGCACTATCTCTATACCCACAAGGACACTCTGTCTCCCGACCCGGGAGACGACCAAATCATCTGTGCCTACGCCTACGCGGTCGCAGAGGAAAATGCGGCGGGCGGCGTGATTGTCACCGCGCCGACCTGCGGCGCGTCCGGGGTCATGCCCGCGGCACTGCAATACGCGCAGGACAAATACGGATTTTCCGACGAGGAAGTGGTGCGTGCCATCGCCTCGGCGGGGGTGATCGGGAACCTCATCAAGACCAACGCCAGTATCAGCGGGGCGGAATGCGGCTGTCAGGCGGAAATCGGCTCCGCCTGCTCCATGACTGCCGCGGCACTCGCAGACCTCTTCGGGCGACCGCTCGAACAAATCGAATATGCGGCGGAGCTATCGATGGAGCACCATCTGGGGCTCACCTGCGACCCGGTGCGCGGACTGGTACAGATCCCGTGCATCGAGCGGAACGCGGTCGCCGCCCTGTCCGCCATCCACGCACTGACCCTCTCGGGGCTGCTCTCCAACACGCGGAAAGTCTCGTTCGACACCATTGTCAAGACCATGTACGAGACGGGACGCGACCTCGGGAGCGGCTATCGCGAGACCGCCGAGCGGGGTCTCGCCAAACTGTTCGAGGAACACCAAACGAGACAAACAAAGTGATATAAAACCGATATAAGCAGAAAAGAAAAGTAATCATAACGGAAAGTTTGCTTTCCTTGCACAACAAATAGATATTTTGCACTTTCGGAAAAAGTCTCGCTGATGCCAAATAATGTAGGGGTTTTTCAAAAAAACAAGACAGAAAGTTTATTTTCCATTCAAAGATAAAATTCTCTCTGCCTGTGTTGTCGGATTTCGGCGGTGTACAAAAACAGAATAAAAGGCGCGACCGCGTGAAGCGGTCGCGTCGTGTTTCGCGATATGGAATAGGGTTCCCGTCAGGGAAATCTGTCATGCAATTTGGGTTCCGGCTCTCAATAGTCCTGTAAGCAATCGGCGGTAATCTGCACCGTGACGGTCGTATCTTCGGTCGAGCCGCTCCGACGAATGACGAGGGTGACCGTATCGCCGACCCGTGCATTCAGAAGTTCGTCGATCACCTGATACTGTCTGGTGAGTACGACGGTCTCGCGCTCCCCCACCTTGACCGACACGAGGGTATCTCCCGCCGCGAGACCCATCTGTGCGCCGAGTCCGCTTTCTTCCTCAATCTTATTGACTTTCACGGTCTCGGAAATGGCGGTCATCGCCGTCTCCTCATCGTAGACCATCGCGGAGTCGGAGGTGGTCAAGCTGATCCCCAGCATGGCGCGACGCACACATTCTGCCCCTTCACTCGCGTGATAGTCGATGATATTCTGTGCGATGGCAACCGCGACATTCGACGGGATGGCGTAGCCGATATTCTCGACCGAGGAGGAGCTCACTTTGGCGTTCACGATCCCGATGAGTTCCCCTGCCCCGTTATAGAGTCCGCCGCCCGAGTTCCCCGAGTTGACCGCGGCGTCAATCCGAATGACGCGGAAAGTGGTCGTCCCGTTTCCGTTCAGCGAGTCCATCACGATGTATTCGGAATCCACGCTGACAATCCCGAGCGTCGTGGAAATGCCGCCGCCCTCGGGATTCCCGACCACGAGCGCGGTGGTGCCGACCTGTGCCTGTCTGGAGTCGGAGACGGTCACCGCCTCGGCGGCAGAAGCTCTCAGATACGGGTTCCCCGTGACTTTCAAAACGGCGATATCATAGTTGACCGACCCGCCGACATAGGTCGCAGGGATGGCTTCTTCCGCGCCGTAGAGATAAATCGAAATATCATTACTCACATGGTTGGACGCGTTGCTCTCAACATCATAGACCACATGCTGGTTCGTGATGATATACGCGTCTCCCGCCGTCTTATCGAGCGCAAAAATCACGCCCGCACCGGCGGACCGGTATTCTTCGGTCCGTGTATAAGGTTTCCCGAACATGGTCTGATACTGCACCGTCTTTTCAAACCCGCAGACCACGCTGACCGTACTGAGCAGTGCGCGGGACGCGGCAATGGCGGTGGAATCGGTATCGGTCACCGTCACATCAATCGTATTCTCCGTGACATTGGTCACAGACGACCCCAAATTGACCCGGCTCCCGTCGGAATAGGTCACGATGATGCTCCCCTCCACCACCGACACATCGGTCACGGTCCTCGCACTCTCGGAGGTGCCGCTGTTCCATGTCGGGTCCTGTGCCGTACAGCCCGCGAGCGTGCCGACAAGCAGCACGAGGAGCAAAAGCAGAGCCAAAACAGAGATTGATTTTCTCATGGTTTTCATAGTCTTTCTCCTTTGTTCATCATAGAGCATCCCATCTTTTTTTCATGTTTATTCTAGGCAAAAAAACCGAAAACTCGATGAAATTCCTGTAAACAAGTTGTAAAATGACCTAACTGATTGTATAGACTTTATAAAAAGAAAGACCGATGGGCACCGGTCTTTCCCTCTCGGGCGTCAGGTGAGCCCCCGCACGAATCCCATCGGGTCGGCGGAGCTGATGTCTCCCGCGATGATTTTCCCGCGGTAGACAATCATGTTGGCATACACTTTTCCGTCGTAGTCGGGAAAGTTCGTCACTTCATAGGTGTAGCGCGTCACCTTTTTCTTCCGATAGCGGGAGAGGTCGAATCCTTGGTCTTTTTGGATTTCGTTATACCCGAGCAAGACGCGGTCAAAGGTCTCGGGCAATGTGAAACTCTCTTCTTCCACCACTTCGCCCGTGGTCTGCCAGCCGATTTCGGAGAGGAATTTCAGGCGATCACTGTCCGTCTTGACGCGCGCGTAACTTGCGGTCTCTACCGCCACTTCCGCCGGTGGATTGTACACCACCCCGGAGTCTGCTGCCACCGCCACCCCGAAGAGCAGCACCAGCGCCAAGCAAAGAACGCCCGCAAGCCGTAAGGTACCCGCGCGCACCGTACAAATAAACATAATCCATTCCCCCGCTCGTTTTTGTATTATACTCTATGCCGCACGGGGGCGGCTTATGCGCGAGAGGCGCATTGAATTGTCAAATGAAGTGCAACACTTGCTAGTACCGTTCACCGTGTAAGAATAAGAAAAGTGCCCGAAGGCACTTTTCTCGGACTGTGTAGTCCTCCCGACGAGTCCTCTCCCTGTTTTCATCGGGAGGCGGGTCGGTCGGACACTTCCTTTCCTGCTTTCTGCGAACCTCTCTCAGGCGTCAGCGGTTGCAACAGGTGCAGAGAACCACGATAATCGCGAGGATGATGATCCAGGTGCAGTTATCATCAAACAGCGAGCAAAGGCAGTTGTTCATATGCTATCCTCCCTCAATTTGCGGCTTTCACCGTCAATTTCATCTTATGAGAGAGGCGGGTAAATGGTGCGTCAGAGGTTCATGTCAAACCCCATCGACTCCATCAGCCGGCGATTAAATTCTTGCGCGGTGTTATGCCCGAGTTTTTTGAGACGGAGATTCATCGCGGCGACTTCAATAATAATGGAAAGGTTCCGCCCGGGGCGGACGGGAATGACGATCGAGGGGACCTCGATGCCGAGAATTTCGGTCTTCTGCTCATCGATGCCGAGGCGATCGTACATTTTCCCCTCCTGCCACGGCTCCATGTTAATAATCAAGCTGATTTCTTCTTCCTCTTTGACCGCGCCCATACCGAACAGGCGGCGGACATCTACGATTCCGATCCCGCGGAGTTCGACATAGTGTCGGATGAGTTCGGGCGCCTGCCCGACGAGCGAGGTCGGAGAGATCCGCTTAATCTCCACCGCGTCGTCCGCGATGAGACGGTGCCCGCGCTTCACGAGTTCGATGGCGGTCTCGCTCTTACCGATCCCGCTGTCGCCGAGCAAGAGGACCCCCTCGCCGTAGACCTCGACCAAAACCCCGTGATGGGTGATTTTCGGCGCGAGCTGCATATTCAGAAACGCGATGAGTCCCGCCATGAAATTACTGGTCTTTTCTTGGGTACGCATCAGGGGCACGCCGTATTTCTCCGCCATCTCGACCATGGGGTCGGGCGCGTCGAGGCCCGTGCTCAGCACCACCGCGACCGGCTGGTGCGAAAAGAATGCTTCGAGCGTCCGTCGGCGGTCTTCCTCGCTCTCACGTTCGAGGAACAGATGCTCCGCCTTCCCGATGATTTCAATTCTCTCTTTTTCAAAGTAGTCGTAGAAACCCGTGAGCGGCAGTCCCGGGCGATTGACTCGTGCGACGGTAATCAAAATGGTTTCGGCGGAACGGGGCATGACGAGCTGTTCCAGAGACAGTTCTTTGATGACCCGATCGAGCGAAACGCCGCTGTTGCTCTCCATTTGATTCTCCTTTCGACAGAATCCGTTTTTTCTATTGTAGCACGAACCCCCAAAAAAGAAAAGACATTTTGCGGAAACTCAAAAAAATTATTCATAAATAATTCACATTTTTTCGGTATGATAGGTTCATTATACGCAGGAGGGCGAACCATGAAACACGGTTTCGGAAAAACAGGGCTACTCATACTTTTGGTCTTTCTTTTGTGTTTTTCTCTTTTCTCCTGCGGAGACGACACGACTTATAAAGAGGTCAAGTCCTCGCGTGCGTTCCGTAAAACCGTCCTCGTCTCGGGTGACGATGAGGTCAGTTTTGAACTGCTGCGTTTCTTCTTCTGGCGGCAGATTGACGCGTTCGACGGCGGAGACCGCTCGGTGTGGGAGAAAGAGGGCGCGGACGCACTCTTGAAAAGTGCGCTCGACGCGGCGGTCGATGAAATCAGCGAACTCTACGCGACCTTCGCCGTTTTGCGCGAGTGGGGACTCGACCCCGAGAGCGACACCATCCTCGAACAGGTCGATGCCTATGTCACGCTGGATGTCGAGGGCGGCGACCTCGGCGGCTTCTCCATTAAGGGTTACGGCAGTCACGATGCTTATCTCGCCGCGCTCTCCGCCATGCATTCGACCGACACGGTGCATCGGTTCCTATACCGCTATTCGGTCTGTCTCTCCTCTCTCTACACCTATGTCGTCGAGAACCGCGCGGAAGGAAAGGCGACGGTCACGGAAAGTGCGCTCTCGGACTTCTATTTCAGTGAGAACTGTGCGCGCGTGAATCGGGTCTATATCGGTGATGACAACTTCGGCGGCTCTCATGCGGAGGCGAGAGCGCAGGCGGAGAGAATCTACGCCGCCATGGTCGCGGCGGGCGACGACTATAACGAACTCGTCAAAGTCGGTTTTTCCAAATCTCCGACCCTCGATGAGAACCCTGCCCTGGGACTCTTCTACGGCAAGAACGCGACCGACGACACCGAGAAAACCCTCTATGACAAAATCTTTTCCATCGGGGTGGGAGAGCTCAGCGAGATGATCGAGGTCTCCGACGGGTTCTATATTCTCTACGGGATGGAAAAGACCACCGCCGACCTCACCTCGCCCGAGGCGCGTGAAGCGATTGAAGACCTCTACTTTGAGGAACTCTGTTACAGCCGTATTCACGAGGTGGCACGCGTGTGGCGTGACGCGGTGGAATACAAAGATGCCTACGGGGAGATCACCTATGCGAAACTCGCAGAGGAGGACAAATGACCGTCAGTGAACGCGCAAAGTCCGGCAAGAAATCTCTTTCGCCCGTACTCGTGAAGTCCGGTGTCCGTGTGACGCGCTACTACGCGATCCTGAAGCAGCGTTTCGCCGAATATTTCGGCACCACCGTGACATTTTCACTCACGGATGTCCCCTCGCATCTCACGGTCGGTGTCTCGGAATCTGCCTGCACTTTCGTCATTGTCCTCGTAGCGCGTCTGCTCTTGGAAGCGGGCGGTGCCGAGCATCTTCACGCGGAGATGCATGGGGACGGGCGGGAGATTCGGCTCTCGCTTTCGGGGGTGCCGCTCCGCGGCGACGCATTCGATGCCGCCGTCTCGAAACACGCAGAACTCTTCACGCGCACGGCGGAAAAGGCGGGGTTCCGCTTGGAGACAGAGAAACACGAGAGCGAAGTGTCCTTCTCGTTCCGTCTCACGGTCTGCGCGCCCGACGACTACTGTCGCTGCGAGACCGAAACACTCGTCAGAGCAGACGCATTCGCCGAAGCGATGGCATATCCTCTCTGAAAAGCAAAGCGGAGATTTTTCGATTTTTCGCTTTATTTGTTTTTCGTTATCTCGGCTTTGTTCATTTGTTTTTTCAAGAATGATTTTTGCGTTCGTATAATAAAAAAGAAACAAACGAACCCCCATATTTTTATCCGTTGACGGGAATCCTACTCACAGTGGATTCCCGTTTTTTATTGTTCACTTTTTCAAAACAAATCATGTTACTGACAAATACGGTGCACGCGCGGAAATTCTCCTATCTTTGAATGGGTTTCCAAGGTCTTTCTCTCATACACTCCTGCGCGCCGTGGAACGATAATAACGAGACACGAAAAAGGAGCAATGCCATGAAACACAGACTATCTTTGCGGCTGACAGCCGTCTTTCTCCTGCTGATAGCGCTCACGGGCGTAGTCATTCCCGCGGACGCAGACCGCGGACTTCCCGTCTTACAGGGAGACATCAAAGCGCGGCTGCCCGAACTCTTCGACGCGGGAGAAGAGGTCAACGCGGCGCCCGAAAAACTGCAAGTCGGCGGGGATACCTTCGGCATCCGCCTATTCACCGAGGGAGTGGTCGTCGTCGGGGTTTCGGACGGCGGCTCCCCCGCGGCAAACGCGGGACTCAAAAAGAAGGACCGCATCCTCTCGGCGAACGGCAAAGAAGTGCATACCGCCGACGAGTTCACGAAAATCGTCGAACAGTCGGAGGGAAACCCCATCTCGCTCGCGGTCGAGCGCGGCTCGGAGACACTGACCCTGCCGGTCGCCCCCGTCAAAGACGAGAAAGGCAAATACCGCATCGGGGTTTGGATTCGTGACAGCGCGGCAGGCATCGGCACCATCACCTTTCTGAATCCCGGGAACGGCGCGTTCGGAGGGCTCGGGCACGGCATCTGCGACAGCGATACGGGAGAGCTCCTTCCCCTCTCGCGGGGCGCGGTTATGGAGACCGAAATCCGTGAGATTGTCAAAGGGGCGGAAGGCACCCCCGGGGAACTCCGTGGCACGCTCGGGAGCGAAAAGATAGGAACCATCATCAAGAACTGCGAGATGGGGGTCTTCGGTATCATCTCGCCCGAGAAAACCACGGGAGAGACTCTCGAGGTAGCGGGGCGGGATGCCGTCCACGCGGGACCCGCCATCCTCCGCTGTACCCTCGGCGCGGACAGCGCACAGGACTACCACGTAGAACTCTCGGATATCTCGCGCGGGAATACCGGCACCAAGTGTTTCTCGGTCCATGTCACAGACCCGACCCTTATCGCGAAAACGGGCGGCATCATCCAGGGGATGTCCGGCAGCCCCATCATTCAGGACGGGCGGCTCGTCGGCGCGGTGACCCATGTCCTCATCGGAGACCCGACCCGCGGGTACGGCATCTTCCTCGAGAATATGCTCTCTGCCCTGCCCGATACGCTCTCGTAAACGGCGCAAAAATTGAGGCGAAAAAGAAAAGATAAGTCAAAGAGGAGCCGGTTCTTCGGCTCCTCTTTGTAAAAACGAAATCAAAACGAGCGGCGGATACGGTCGATCGCGCCCTTTTCGAGACGTGAGACCTGTGCCTGCGAGATGCCGATCTCTTCGGCGATCTCCATCTGCGTCCGCCCGCGGTAGAACCGCTCGCGGATGATATGCCGCTCGCGCTCGGAGAGATGAGAAATCGCCTCTTTGAGCGTGAGATTCTCCACCCATGTCTCGTCGTTTTCGTCGGGGTCGGCGAGCTGGTCGATGACAAACACCGCGTCGTCCCCGTCGCTGTAGACCGAGTCGTAGAGCGAGACCGGCTCCACGATCGCCTCCATGGCATCTGCGACATCGGCGGGCTTCTCCCCGAGACGCGCGGCGATGACCTCGACCTGCGGGTCGTGCTGTGTCTCGGTGATGAGCTGATCGCGCACGCTGAGCGCACGGTAGGCGAGATCGCGCACCGAACGGCTGACACGGATGGAATTGTTATCCCGCAGATACCTGCGTACCTCGCCGATGATCATGGGGACCGCGTAGGTGGAGAACTTGACATCGAGGTCGGTATTGAAATGGTCGATGGCTTTGATGAGCCCGATGCACCCCACCTGAAAGAGGTCCTCGGCGTTCTCTCGTCGGGCGGAGAACCGCCCGATGATGGAGAGGACGAGCCGCAGATTCCCGATGACGAGTTTCTCCCGCGCCGCCGTGTCTCCCGCGTGTGCGCGCTTCAAGAGGTCCTTCTTCTCGGCGTCCGAGAGGCTCGGCAGGGTCGCCGTATTGACCCCGCAGATTTCGACTTTCCCATTGTTTTTCATATCCTGTTCCTGCCTTTTTCTTGCAGGAGCAGTATTGTCAAAACGGGGAGCGGTTAATCTCCGCGAGCGTGCTTTTCTCGTATGCAGTTTTTGGAAACGGGTGCTCCGAAAAGAAAAAAGTGCCCGCAGGCACTTTTTCGGCTTTTCTATATCCGGGAACCGAAGGGTCAAGCCCGTTTCGGTTTGTTGACCCAGAACATAGGTCTTCTTCCGTTGAAATGGGTCAGTAGGTTCCTCAGCATCATTTCGGGGCTGTCGCTGTAAGACTCGATGGTGTCGCCGCCACGGTGATTGGTGATGGTCACATTGTCGAGTCCGTAGAACAGGTCGGGAATCTCAGGTTCGGTATCAAAGACATCAATTGCAGCGCCCATGATGCGATGCTCTTTCAACGCATCTGCCAAATCACGCGTATTGACAAGACAAGCGCGGGCAGTGTTGATGAGATATGAGGTCGGTTTCATCATTGCAAACTCGTTCCTCGTCAAAATAGGGGAAGATGCTCGTGCGTGCAAGGTAATAACATCCGCCTGTTTGAGCAATTCCGGCAAGGTGACAAATTCCGCATTCAAAATATCAAATGCAGAGACCTCCAAATAGGGATCATAAATCAACACCTTACACCGAAAGCTTTCGAGCCGTTCGAGGAGCAGTCTCCCCACCGATCCAAATCCGATGATACCGACGGTCATATCATGCAATTCGCGAATGTTCGTCGAAGTGTTTGGATACTCCTCTCGCCAATCGCCTCGTTTCAAGCTCGCGTCCGCGCGGGCAATGTTGCGTGTCTCGCAAAGAATCAGACCCACCGTGTATTCGGCAACGGCGTTCGCATTATGCGCCGGGTTATGCAACACCATAATCCCGCGCTCGGTCGCGGCATTGATATCTACATTCTCGATACCGCCACGATTCAAGAGAATATATTTCAGGTTCGGAGCTGCCTCCAACACCTGCCGCGTCACGGGACACAAATGAATCATCAAAATTTCCGCGTCCTTGACCGCATCCAAATATCCGTCGGGGAGCGGCAAACGCTCATAGGCACCGTGCTCGATCTGCCGCACGGTATCCCGCATCTGCTCTCTGTCCTCTTCCCCAAAGAAAAGATAGGTCGCGTCTAAATTCATTTCCGGAACTCGTTCAACCGCAGACCGCATCATCTCCGGGGTAATATAGGCATCTCCCACCGCGACTATTTTCATTTGATAACTCCTTTTTGATACAAATACTGTGCGTATTCCACATCGTCCGGGGTAGTCAATTTGAACGAGAGTCTGTCGCCTCGCACAACGGCGACCTTCTTTTCGGCGGCGAGATAGACAGCCCCCGCCTCCATGAAAGTATCTCTCTCTTTCGCGGTCAAAGCCGCTAATAAATTCTTCATTTCATCGAGGCGGAAACACTGCGGTCCCTGATCACAGAAAATCTCACTACGGGTCAGCATTTCGGCACTGTACACCCCATCTCGCGAGCGCAAAATCGAATCTACTGCCGGCATGGATGCCGTTGCCATATCGGCTGTTTTCATGGCGTCAAGCAAACGGTCAATCACCGTTCCCGGTACAAACGGGCGGGCACAATCGTGTACTATGAGCACGGTTTCCTTGGTATGCGGGCAATCCAACGCCGCGCGAATCAAGCACTCCATGGAAGCAAAGCGCGTATCGCCACCCTCGACCAAAATCGGAGCCACGGGGAAAGAATACGCCGCGAGAAGCGTACGCGCGTAGTCCATCCATTCCCGATTCATCACGAGAAATACTCGTTCGACGTCCTGCCGCTCCGCGAACATTCGCACGGTACGCACAAGGACGGGAACCCCGCCTATTTCGAGAAACTGCTTGGGTATCTCGCTCCCCATCCTGCTCCCAGTTCCGCCGGCAAGGATTCCTGCTATCATATTTTATACTCCTTTGTATGGCTTCATCCCGAGACCGCGCACTTTGCTCTCGCCTCGGCATACGGGCAATCGGGCGATTCCCGCGAAACGGTCAGGCACTTATTCTTCAGCAATATGCGCTTTCCCGTCGATTTTTCTCGGTGTCATATAATCCCCGTAAATCTGAGTCAGATACCGATCCGC
The DNA here is from genome assembly GCA_028720145.1 of Clostridia bacterium. Taxonomy (GTDB): domain Bacteria; phylum Bacillota; class Clostridia; order Oscillospirales; family CAG-272; genus UBA1740. The sequence continues at coordinate 14,356 of JAQYLJ010000033.1, read as the reverse complement.
ATCCGAAAAAACACGAAAAGAGGTATCCTCAAAAGGAACCATGGTTCCCTCTCCCACAACCTCTTTCGGGAAAGTGTCTTTGATCCCATAGATGCCGTAGGATGCCATTGCCCAATCACTTGTCTCATAGTCGTACTTCCTATAAAGACTAGCCAATTTCTTTGCGTGTTTCGCGGTCTTTTTCTTGAATATCCGCTCCAAATGCAACTTTTTGGCGACCCGAATCACCATATTCTCAAACCTGCTGTGATTCCCGCCCGCATAGCAGTACTGCACATAACCGAGTTTGAAGAAAAAGCGTTCGTGCTTAATCTTTTTGAGCAGTTTCTTCCTCTTGGACTCTTCTGCGGGACATCCGTCGAGGGGAAAGAGATCAATAAACATATGAAAGGTGTTTCCCTGCCCCATCGTCATATTGTCGTTGACCATGGTGATTGGGCAGCTCTTGTCGAGCAACTGAAAAATCTGCGCATTCTCACGAAAATACAGTTCGTATTTCTCGGGCATCTTCTCCCTGACCAACTCCGGCAGTCTGTCATAGTCTTTGCGCGGCAGGACAATATCAATATCGTCATCCCACGGAATGAACCCCCGATGCCGAATTGCTCCGAGACAGGCACCTCCGCCAAGATAGTATTTCAGTCCGTTTTCATCGCACATCTGTGCGAAATCTTTTGCCATTTGAAGCAGTTTAAGTTGATATTCTCTTAAATCCATATTGCTTATCCATTTCTCTAAACGAGTATTCCACTTCTGTCCGACTCACGGACGATCTTGGTCTGCGGTCTTCTGTTTCCGGTGTAACCGAGATAAGACCGCGACACGGATATCCTTATCCAAAAGCATCGTCCCCGCAGTCAAGAGGAGCATCACGACCTCCGCAGCGACCATCCAGAGGAAAGTGTCCGGTATATGGGTGAAGAACGCAATCAGCCAAACGAGCGCCACGGGCACCCACATCCATATGTATTTATGAATCGGCTGTGGCAGGTTGCGGAAATATACACAAATCAAAATCACTTTTGGAATAATCTCGACCAACAACTGCGCGCAAAGTCCATACAGGGTGAACAGCGGGTTATTTCGCAAGATAAACCAAACAAACAGCATGACCACGATGGAAGTGATTTTAATGATATTGTCCTTCTTCTCCTGCCCTGTCATCTGTAAGAGACTGGTACAAGGTCCGAGCGTCGTCATCAAAAGGAAGATCAGCGCTACAATGCGGAAAAGCGTCTCGTATTGCAATATGGTATCATCGAATATGCCGAGCAAAGTCTTGGGAAACACCAGCATGGGAATACACAGGCAACTGATAAAGAGCATCTGAATCCGCATGACGAGACCGTAAAACCGGCGAAGTCCTTGTTTGTCCCCCGCTTTATAGAGACGAGCAAATTCCGGCATGAAAACTTTTGCCGTCGGACCCGTCACAAAACTCACCAACCGTTTGACCAACACAATGATGCTGACGAATCCTGCCGTATACGCATCCACAAAGAGATATTGCAGGACAATCGGTGCTTTATCCACCGCCGCAGTCGTCATATCGGAGACTTGGAACATCACCGCCTTTTTCCCCGAGATGACAATCTGTTCCGACTCCGAAATGTCTTTTTTACGACGTAGCTTCTGCATCGCGAAGAAATACAGCAAAATCGCGATGTACCCTATGAAATAGCACAGAAGCAACCCCATGAGACTCATGGAATCGGTCAGCATAAGAATCACGATCCCTATGCAATTCACAAGCCGTCCGATCGTGTATTCACCGATAAGCGCCTCGGTATAGTGCCCGCGCGCCATCAGTGTGCTGCTGCGGTCGTACATGAGAATGTACGGGATCAAAATCACGACAGCGAGCGACAGCGCATACTGCCGCAAGACAAGCGAGACACCTACCGCAAGTAGCAGAACAGGCAGTGTGAAATGAAAATAATAGTGTTTTTTATAGGAGGAGATACCTTTTGTCTTGTCCGACAGATAGAAGGTGTTGCATTTCACAATCGAAGAAAACAGCACCCAATAGACAATTTCCGCGATGGTGATATAGAACGAGTAGTCGCCATAGGCATCCATGCCCACACAGTTGGTGATCATCGCCTGATTGACGATTTCAAGTGCGGCACCGAACACCTTGATTACGATACTCACAATCAGTACTAAACTCATCGGTCGGTCATTCCTTTTCCGAGCGCCCTCCGCTCTGCAAATCGTTTTTGCTCATTCGCGTTTCTGTTGCAGGGGACGGTCGGAATCGGGTCTTTCAGTTCGCCGCATTTCATTCTATAAAGGGAAACCATGGTAAAGACGATAAAGACATATGCCATACGGTTATATTGATAAGTCACCGAATTCATAAAAATGAGAATTGCGATATATCCCCATAGGAAATCGAGCGCGTAATTTTCTTTTTCGCGAATCAGTCGTCGGAGAAGATAGATAAGCCCCACCAAAAGAAGAACCAACACACCGACGGCATAGAGAATACCGAACTCTACAAAAAACGATATGAGAGTATTATGTACATAATTATACCCATGAGTTAATTCCGTCAGCTGATAATACGAAGTAGCGTTTCCGAACATCCCGGGACCGACCCCGACAAGAAAATTCAACGGATTCGCAAAAATAATGGTAAAAGCAGCAGTCCAAATTTGATCGCGTCCCGTCAGTGCCGAGGTAATATCACCATCGGCAGCGGCAGTCAGTCGAAAAATCAGAGTATTCAATATCGATGTATAGTGATTCACGATCAACAGCACAGCCAGCATTACGGCGGAAAGACCTAACACAGTCAACGCGCCCTTGATACGCCCGGTCAAAAGCATCAAAACCACAAATGCCGCGAATGTCAGCGCAAGGGTGAGCATCACTGCTTTGGATGCTGTTATAAACGCGCCACCGACAAGCACAAGGATCGAGAGAACGGGCTTCCACTTTTTTCTTGCAAAACGATACCATGTCAAACCGTAACCGATTGACAAAAGCAGGTAAATCCCTGCGAGGTTGGGGTCCTCCTGAAAACCGGTCGCGCGGAAGACGGCAGCATTTTTCCAAGATTCCAAAAACGGATTCGAAATTCCACGGTAATATAAGGCGACGCCCACAAAGCAGGAGAGCGCAAATACCACCCCGGCAAGCGTGGAGGCAATGACAAAATTCTTCCATTCCCTACCATTGCATTTTGAGAGATAATAACAGAAAACAAATGCGTACAGCACACAAATCGCCATTTTGAAAACAGCAAAAAGGGCGGTGACAAGTGACCCGTCATATCGAATCACATTCCACAGACTGAGAATGGGAATCAATAAGAAGAGTCCTGCCAAAAAAACAAACCGATTCATCACCCGTCCGTTTTTCGTTGCCGTCCTTTTCCCGTATGAAAATGAAAAAAACAATAGAGCCAAAAGAGCAACAGGGAGGAAAAAATCACTGACCGAGATATTGCCGAGCGAAGAAGTCATTGGCACAAGCCCGATTCCCGTCAGACCGATCGGCATCGTAAAGACAAGCAGATACAGCAACCCGGTGATTACAGCGGGCTGCTTCTCGTGTCCGATTGCCTCTCTTGTCATACTGTTTTCCATGACTCTGTCATCTTTCGTCTGTTTTCTGCAAATGATGTACGATGGGTGGTCTCATCGGGTGATCGACTCGTAGAACATCGTCATCTGCTTTCCCTGCTCCCGAATATCGAATGCCGAGATGCTCGCCGTATCGTCTCTGCGGTCGGACTGCGGCGCGCACGTGCAAATCTCCTCTGCCCAGCGGGCGGGAGAATCCAAGGGGAGCATCTTCGCCCCGGGGGTGAGGAGCACTTCCCTCGTCACTTTCTCGGAGAAGAAACACGGGAGCCCGGTCGCCTGCGCTTCCACCCCGACGACGGGGAGCCCCTCATAACGCGAGGGGAGCACAAAGGCGTCGAACGCCATATAGTAGTCCTCGGGATTCGCGACCGTGCCGACAAAGGAGACCCGCCCCGCGAGTCCGAGTTTTTCGACCTGCCGCAGGACTTTCTCTCTGAGTTCTCCGTCACCGACCAGAACGAGCCGTGCGCGGGGTTCCCGCTTCACCACCTCGGCAAAAATCTTCACGAGAAATTCGTGGTTCTTCTGCTTCATGAATCGTCCGATATGACCGATGATGAAATCCTCTCCCCAGCCGTTCTCCTCACGGATCTTCGTTCTCGTCTCGGGGCGGAACGCAAAACGGCTCGGGTCGATGGCGTTATTGAAAACCGTGACTTTCCCGGCCTTCACCTTACGTTCCCCGTACATCCACACGGCGGCGCGCTGAGAACAGGCGGCGTAGTCGGTGGCATACCGTCTTGCAAACGGGCGCAAGAAAAATTTCACGAGATTGCGGAGCGGCTCATGCCGTCCCCAAGTCGAGTGATTATGTAATACCCGTACCGGGATGCCCGCCCGTTTCGCGGCGAGCAACGGAAAGACCGACAGGGCGTTGATATTGACATGGACGATATCGTACTGCCCCCGCGTATACTGCTCGGTCATGAATTTTATGTAGCGGAATGGATGGCGGGTGATCTTCGGAGTCAGAATGATTCTGCCGCCCAGCGCAGCCACCTCTTCCTCGGTCACGATCTTTGAGGTCTCGTTGACAAAGAGGTCAAACTGCACTTTGGTGCGGTCGATATGGCGATAGTAATTCATAATGACCGACTCGATCCCGCCGCAGCCGGTCGCGCCGATCACCTGTGCTACCCGAATGACGCGCGCGGGGGTCTCGACCTGCTCGGTCGCCCGTTCTGCCGTGAGAACAGAGGTTCCGACCGCAGTCGACTGAATTTGCTTTTTTTCTCTTGATTCCATTTCACATGGTTCCTTAACTTTCAGAATCTCCGCCGATCGGGAAAGCATACCAATCTATCAATCACGAAAAAGGGCTTTCTATCGCAATCGCAATCGCGCGCGCAATAATATATTAACACAACATATATTATATTCTAAATTGGCAACAAAGTCAACCGTATGTCATAAATACCACTTTTTACCCATGCGGAAAAAACAGGAATGCCGTGTCCCCGTCCTGGGGACACGGCAGAAAAAGCGACGGTATTCGTGTTTATTTGACGGCGTAGGGCGGAACCTGTTTGCCGTTCAGGATGACCGCGTAGTGCGCGTACCCCGCAGGGACGGTCACCTCGGCGGCGACGGCATCCGGGGTCTCCAAGCGCAGGACAAAGGTATCGTCCACGACTTCCCACGCGACATGGACTCTCCCCCACTTGGTAAAGACGCTGCCCTGTGCATGGCGTTGTCCCTGCGGATACGGCTCCACTTTGAGCAAGCGCGGGCTGTCGTCCCTGAGTTTTACCCCGAGGGTCATGGTGGTGAACTCGTAGAGCGCGACCGCGCCCCACGCATGGCATTCGCTCCGCGTATAGGGGTACGGCATCTCGGGGACGGTCGAGCAATGCAGATCCAACAGTCCGTAGAACTGCTCCATCATCTCGTCACCCAGGTCATAGCACCCCGCCTTTTCGAGGGCGCGGAACCAAAGATACGCGTAGGCGTAACCGCCTTTCGCCGAAAGGGTGAGCGAGGTTTTCAAGAGGGTTTTTGCGGTCTCTCCCTCAGAAAGTCCCGTAAGCACCGCCCAAATCTGCGTATGCTGAGACACGCGCTCACGCCGCTCGCTGTCGTAATACAGCCCGGTCGCGGGATCAAAGCAAGCGGCTCTCACCGCGTCCAACATCTCGTCCGAGCGAATCAGATATTCTTCCGCCGTCGCGCCTCGACCGAAGACGCGCATCAGGCGTGCTGCCTTTTGGAGGGCATACGCGTACATGAGCGAATACACGGCGATCCCCTCTTCGGGGCGGGTAACGGGGGCACCCTCTTCGGCGCGCCAATCGTCCGCCCAGTCGACAAAATCCCACATATTCGAGGTTTTGATGAGCCCTGCCCCGTTTTTATTGTGCGAGAACCAATCGAGGATGCCGTCGATGACGGGCAGGTACTGTCTGACTTCTTCATCGTCCTCGGTGCGCGCCTCATACATATTCACCATGTAGATATAGAAAAGCGAGAAACCGGGGATATACTGCCGTTTGGAGGACGGTGCGCGCGCCTCGGTGAGAAAGCCGGGTCTCCAAGTGGAGCCGAAATCGCGGAGGGCGCGCCGCGCGAGGCGGGTATCGGGGGAAATCATGTAGGTATACAGAATCTGCGAATAGGTATCCATGCAATATTGGAGCTGCTCATAATAAGGGCAGTCCACATAGGTCTCCTGCATACAGCGGCGCAGAGTGCGGAGAGAGATGTCCCACAGGGCGTTTCTTCTCTTGTCGCCATAGTCATAGTCATCCTCGGTCGTGAGCGGATAGCCCGTCTCGATATAGGAGAGGGTTTCGATACGGACATCTCCCTCGCAGACGGCGCGGACATATCGGAACGTGCGGAACCAAAAGGACTCGAAGACGAGTTCCCCGTCTATTTCAAAAGTATCGTCATGCCCGAGCAGAAATCCGGTCGTGTCGGTGCGGTCACCTTTCTCGAAGTGGTCCGCATCCCCTTTTACAAAGCACTCGCCGTAGGTCAGGGTGATTTTCCCTTCTCCGGTGGCTCTCATGCGGACATACCCGGTCGTGAGCTCTCCCGCATCATAATAGCCGTCTAGACAGAAGAACTCCCTCTCCCGATAGAACATCATGGGGATGGGACGGGGCGCGGCATAGGACGCGAGGATTTCCCCGAACGGGACCTCCTCCCCCTCGACAAGCACGGGGAGCGGCATTTCCTCGGCGTTTTCCCACGCGAGGGTCTTCCCGAACCCGCGGGTGATATGTTCGTTCATCCCAACGAAGAACTGCGTGGAAAAGGTATCATGCGTCTCTTCCGCCGCGAGCCATGTGCGGTCGGTCGCGATATCGACCGTTTGGTCCCCGTCCTGCACCGTTCCTTCCATGAAAAAGTAGGCACGGTCGTCCCGTATGACCGAGAGCAGGTGCGGATGCCCATAGTCCATACTGTTCGACGAGGAGAGACCCAAGAGGGTCACCGAGAGGGTATTCTCTCCGCGCGTGAGGTACGGGGTGAGGTTCAGTTCGTCATAGTAGCGGATATCGCGGGTGCCTTTACAGGGTCCCGCCGCGACGAAAGTCCCGTTCACCCACAGTTTATACCGCGCGTCCGCCATGACCCGCACGACCGCCTCGCGAGGGTCGGAGAGGTCGATCTTTTTCTCGAAATAGTAAAGTGTTTCGGCTCCGCGCCGTGCATTAGGGCAAAATATCGCATGACTTTTCATGAGTGTTCCTTTCTCACGCCCGTCTCGTCAAAGGGCGGTATAAAACTCTCGGTCGCCGCTTCTCGCTCTTGGGTATACGCATTGGTCAGACCCAACTCCTTGGCGAAGCGGACGAGTGATGCGTATTCCTCGGGGGTGACCCTGCGGTCGAGGGGGGCGGGCATCCCGGGCATGGGGGTGTACTGCTGCATCAGGCTGACCCAAACTTTCCCGCGATAGTGTTTGTTCAGGTGCACGAGCGCGAGTTTTGCTTCGGCGAGGCACCCCGGGAGTAAGAGAATCCGCACGACCGTCCCGCGCCGTAAAATTCCCGCATCGTCAAACGCGCAGGGACCCGTGTCCGCGACCATATGGCGGAGCGCCTCTTTCGCGACTGCGGGATAGTCCGCCGCGCCCGAATAAAGACGGGCGGTCTCCGCCCGCATATAGCGGAGATCGGTCAGATAAATATCGATCAGCCCCGAGAGAAGCGCGAGGGTCTCGGGAGTCTCATAGCCCGAAGTATTCCAGACGAACGGCAGGTCGAATCCCTCCGCCCGCGCCGCGCGGATACAGGCGGCGACGGTAGGGGCGAAGTGAGTCGCGGTCACCAGATTGATATTATGGGCGCCCTGCTCTTTGAGTTCCCAAAAGATTTCGGTAAGACGCGCGGGCGGGATGATAGCCCCCGCTTCCCCCGACGAAATGGCGCGGTTCTGACAATAGACACACCCGAGCGGGCACCCCGCGAAAAAGACGGCTCCGCTCCCCGCGGTGCCCGAAATACAAGGCTCCTCCCAGTGATGGCGCGCGGCGCGGGCGAGCCGTATCTCGGCGGTCATCCCGCATCTCCCCTTACCACCCGTCTGTCGATTGACGCGGCAGGCGCGGGGGCAGAGGGTACAGACTTCATAAGGGTTCATGTGTTCGCCTCCCGCTCGTACAGAAACGCATTCCCCCGTTTCCCTGCCCTCCGAATGACCCCCGCCGCCGAGAGCACTCTGACCGCGCGGGACGCGGTATCCGCGGAGACCCCCGTCTCTTTTGCGTACATTTTGACCGTAAAGGGTTCGGTTAAAGTCTCGGGGAGAAAATGTGCGTAATCCGTGGGGGAATCCAGCAAGTAGTCTCCGACGAGTGCCGTTGGGATGCGCTCGGTGCGCGGGGCGCGTATTTTTCGGTTCTTACCGTATCCCGTCAGCGCACGATACTCCTGCATATCGAACAGCAGAATCCGTACATGAAAGCGGGGATTATCAAGGAAATCCACGAGAGAAAACAGCTCATAGAGACTGTGATACACCGTCCCGTGCAAGGGACTCTTCCGCGGGGAGGTCACCGTGCCGTCGCTCGGGTCGATCCATGCGAGGGTTTTCTCCCGCACGGCGGGATAGACCACCGTGACATCGTAGTCTTTCAGCAACTCTTGTACTTTTGTTTTCAGGCGGTCGAGACGGCGGGTCTGTACTTCATAGATATGCCCGTCGCGCAGGATATCTGCCCAATATTTTCCGACCCGCACCTCGTGATAACGGTCGTCCGGGGAGAGATAATATTTCAGGATGGCATGGAGACGATGTTCTTTCCGAATCCCGATGGTATCCGGTCTCTCGTTCTTTTCACCGAGATACACCCGCTCGGACGCACGCCGAAAATCGTCGAGCGCGCGCATACCGACTTCTCCCCACATAAGCACTCCTCTGAAAAGAGAGGCGACCGCACACAATGTGAGCGTCGCCCCTGTATTGTAGACAAATCACCGATAAATGAGTTCGTCTCTTCTCGGTCCGTTCGAGACCATGGTGATCGGGGTCTCGAGTTCCCGCTCGATGAACTCAATATACGCGCGGCAGTTCGCGGGCAGGTCCTCATAGCGCGTGATGCCGCGGATATCGCACTTCCAGCCCGGGAGCACCCGATAGACGGGCTTGCACCGTTCGAGGGTCGGGGTGGTCGGGAAGTCGCGAATGACCTCTCCGTCGACTTCGTACCCGACACAGACCGGAATCTCGTCGAGATACCCGAGCGCGTCCACGACAGTGAGACAGACCTGCGTCCCGCCCTGCACCTTCACGCCGTAGCGGGAAGCGACACAGTCGTACCAACCCATACGCCGCGGTCTGCCCGTGGTGGCACCGAATTCCCCGCCGTCGCCGCCGCGGAGACGGAGCTCCTGTGCCTTGTCGGCGTCGAGAATCTCACTGACAAATGCGCCCGCACCGACCGCGGAAGAATACGCTTTCGTGATGACAATGATATCTTTGATTTCATAGGGTGGCAGACCCGCACCGACCGCACCGTACCCCGCCAAAGTGGAAGAAGAGGTCACCATGGGGTAGATACCGTGGTCGGGGTCTTTGAGTGACCCGAGTTGCCCTTCGAGCAGGATGGTCTTATTCTCTTTGAGTGCCTGCTGTAAAAACGCGAACACATTGCCGACATAAGGCTTCACGCGGTCGCGGAGCTCCATCAGGTGACGGAAGAGTTCGTCCACGTCCAGCGGGTCTTTGTGGTACAGGTTCGTGAGGAGCAGATTCTTGACCTCCATGACGCGCGTGAGTTTCTTATATGCGTACTCCTCATCCATGAGTTCACAGAGTTCAAAGCCTATTTTGGAATACTTATCGGAATAGAACGGAGCGATCCCCGACTTGGTCGACCCGAATGCCGCGCCTTTCAGACGCTCTTCCTCATACACATCGAACAGCACATGGTAGGGCATCACCACCTGCACGCGGTCGGAGACCAGAATATGCGGGTCTGCCCCCTTGGACTTGACCTCGTCGAGTTCCTTCAGAAATTTCTCGATATCGAGGGCAACCCCGTTCCCGATAATGTTGGTCACATTGGGATAAAATACGCCGGAGGGCATCTGATGGAGCGCCGTCTTTCCGTATTCGTTGATGATGGTGTGTCCTGCGTTGGACCCCCCTTGGAACCGAATGACGATATCGGACTGCCCCGCGAGGACATCCGTCACCTTTCCTTTTCCTTCGTCGCCCCAGTTGGCGCCGACAATCGCTCTGACCATGCCATACTCCTCTCCGGTACTTTGCCCGAAAAAACTTACTTTTCTATTTTACCACGCGCACCCATGAAATTCAAGACCGCAGCGCGTTCTTTTTCGACACAGTTTGTACATATTTGCAATAAATTGAGTTTATAATCATGTGATACTCTCGACAGAAGAAAGGAGACGGGTCTCATGTGGCTTCCTCTGCATTTTGTTACAATTCCGCTCGGGTATCTCGCCGTGGGTGTCGGTGCCTATTTCACCCGTCGTTTATCCTCGGAGACGCGGCTGCGCTATGTCAGGGGCGTAATGATTTTTCTGTTCTGCTGTGAGTTCATCAAGCAGATGACCGTCCTCCATGCCTATTCTCCGAACTATCTCCCCTTTCATTATTCCAGCACCTATTATCTCACATTCAGCCTCTTCGCGTTCGGACGCGGACGGGTCAGGCATTTCGGCGCCTGCGCCTCGTATATCGGGGGGGCTCTCCTGCTCGTCACCATGACGACGAACCCCATGTCCGTGGTCGGCGACCCTGCGGCTATGTTCTCCTCTTTCTACCTCACATACAGTTATGTCTATCACATGGTGGTCATTCACCTTTGGCTCGTGATGCTCATGAACCGAGAATATATCCATCGACGATTCGACTTTCTGCGGTATGCCTCGTTCCTCGCTCTGTGGGCGAGCGTCGCCATCCCCGCCGCGCTGCTCCTAAAATGGAACTATGCGGGAATCACCAAATCCTTCATTCCAATTCTTGAAAAACTGCGGCTCGCGGCAGGACAGGCGGCATACCTTGCCGTATATTTCCTGTTCATTCTCGCGTCGGCAGCGGTCGCGTTCGGCATTTGGCTGCTCGTCGATCGGCTCCTCAAAAAGAAAAACGGAGGTTCCTCGGCGTCTCCCGAAGTACCCGCATCGGATGAGTAAAAGTGAATTGTCTCAAGTGATGGGTAACACTTGATAGCATCTTCACCGAAAAAAAATAAAGAGCGGCTTTTCGCCGCTCTTTTGCTTTGTTCCGGCTCGCGCCGTTTTTCATTCGGCTTTTTTGGCGCGTCCCATTAGGGTGTTGACCGCCGTCTCGGGCGACATCCCGTGATAGAGAACCTTGTCCACAATGGAGATAATCGGGAGTTCCACGCCGTATTTCTCAGAAAGACGCAGTGCGGCAGGGAGGGTATTCACCCCCTCGACCACCATGCCGACCCGTTTGATGGCCTCATCAAGCGAGACGCCCTGTCCGATGAGAATCCCGCAGGTGTTGTTTCTCGAATGGGCGGACATACAGGTCACGACCAGATCGCCGATGCCCGCGAGTCCGAAGAAGGTGTCGGGGACACACCCCATCGCTTGCCCGAGGCGCGCGATCTCCGCCATGCCGCGGGTGATGATGGCAGCACGGGTATTATCGCCGAATCCCATGCCGTGAGAAATCCCGGATGCGAGCGCAATGACATTCTTGAGTGCGCCGCAGAGTTCCACGCCTTTTGCATCCGCATTGACATACACACGGAATTGGAGGCTCATAAAGATATTCTGCACTTCCCGTGCGGAATCGAGATCCCGACAAGCAGAGACGATGGCGGTAGGCAATCCCGCCGCGACTTCCTCCGCGTGGGTCGGTCCTGAAAGCGCCACGACACGGACGCCGGGGATCGTACCCCCGATCACATCCTCTATGACCTCGGTCATGGTCATCAGGGTTTTCTCTTCAATCCCCTTGGCGACCGAAACAATCAGTTGTCCCGCGGGAATATAGGGTTTCGCTTTTTCGACGGTGCTCCGCAGATAGACCGACGGCACCGCAAAGAGGAGCAGGTCATGTCCCGGAACCGCCTTTGCGATATCCGCTTCATAGGCAATGCTCTCGTTCAGTTTGACATCGGGGAGAAACGGATGGGTATGCGTCTTTTCGAGTCGCACGAGTTCCTCGGGGATCGCAGACCAGACCGTCACCGCGTGACCGTCACCCGCCAGCGCTTCCGCCAAGGCAATCCCCCAAGTCCCGGCTCCGAGTACACAAATTGTCTTCATTCGCACCTCCGCATTCCAAATGACACCGATGACCCGGAATCACGCTTTGCTTTTGGAATTACTATTACTATAGTACTGATAATAGGTCTTGTGTTTCACCGGTACATCCGTCAGGATAAATCCGCCGACATCCATCGAGATTCTATCCATCTCTCCGAGGATTCTGCGAATACCGGAAATGCTCGAATAGTTCGCGCGCACCGTCACAAGATAGCGGTCGATCGAGTTCGCGAGGACACCCGCGTCGGAAACAAGTCCGATCGGGGGCAGGTCGACCAGGATATAGTCATACTCCTCGCGGAGAAGGTCAATCAGTTTGCTCATCTGCTCGGAAGCCAAAAGTTCCGTCGGGTTGGGGGGCAGCTGACCGACCGGCAGGATTTGCAGGTTCGGGATCCCATCCGGTCGGACGAGACAGTTGTGATAGTCGGATTCCAGACCTGCGAGGACATCGGTCAGACCTCGCTCGGCTTTATAGCCGAAGATTTTTCCTCCGGACGGCATCCGCATATCCGCTTCGAGAAGAAGGATCTTCTTGTTTTTGAGTTGCGCGAAGCAGATGGCGAGGTTGGAGATGGTTAAGCTTTTCCCCTCCGCTTTCTGCTCGCTGGTGATGCCGTAGACGACTCCCGTGCCGTGTTTCGGCAGGAAGTAACTCAAATTGGTGCGCAGTCCGCGATACGCCTCCACCACAGAGAAGGCGGTCTTGTCGCTTAGCACCTTGGTGTCATAGTCGCGCGTGCCGTTCGTGATTTCGGCTTTTCTTGCATTTTTGCTCTCTTTCTCTCCTGTCGTCGGGATCGAGCCGAGCAGAGGAATGTCGGAAAATGCTCTTTTCAGGTCATCGGCGCGGTAGACCGTCTCACGGCACAGGTTGCATACCCAAACGACGATAAAGGAAATCACCAGTCCGAGTACCGCGAAAATGAACGCGTTCCGCACCATGTTGGAGCCGGCTTTCTGCGGGGCGGCATCGGGGGTCAAAAATGCTTTATCGACCACTTCGAGACGGGTGTGCTCCTTACGGAACACCTCTTCGGAGATATACTGCGGGAGATACATTTCCAGCGCAAGAGTGAGTTCTTTCACAACCGCGGGATCGGAGCCTTTCACGGATACCCGAATAATCGAGTTCCCCGTGTCCTCGGAAACCGAGAGCATTTTCAGGTATTTCGAGAGATTTTCGACTTTGAGCCCTGCGTCGCCGGACTCTTCGGGTGCCGCGGAAGAGACCACATAATACATGACGGTCTTGTTTGATGTCAAAATATCCGCGATGTCATTTGCGCGCTCCTGCGTCAGCAGAGTCCCTTGATAAGCACTGGTATTCGAGTCGTCCGAGACCACGAGGAATCGTGTCGTCGCGGAATAGACGGGGTTGGCTCTCTCGTAGACCACCGTCACCACGCCTGCCGCGACCGCGCACAAAAGCGTCGCAATCAAAATGACATACCAAAAACGCTTAATGATGTCTCCCAACTGCTTGAAGTCAAATCCGTTTTCCTGCATTTTAGTTCCTTTCTCCTTATCCGTCGAAGGCGCACCGAACCCCAAAAAGGGAATATATATGATATTTCATTACTGAATTATTATATCACTCATAGAATATAACTGTCAAGTCTTAGCAGAGAGATGCAAATGCAACCGCAACGACGCATTTTTATGCTGCTTCCACGCACTCCACAAGAGAGGCTTTCTCCGGATTGCTCTCTCAATGTGTTCTCTGCGTTCCCTCTTGTCGGGAAATCCGCGTGCCGTCCAAAACCGTCGAGGCGGAGCCGAAACACTCACAAAGCGGAGCCGTTTTTGCGGCTCCGCCTTGTAATGAAGAATGAAAATTCATAGCGGGGCTGCCCGTTCGGACAACCCCGCATAACAATAAAAAAGGAATGCACATTGAAAAACCGAATAAAGAACGAGACTCAAGTATTCTTCGCGTACTTGAACTCGCAAGGATGCGGTTCAAGCCCTCGGGCAATTAGTATCGCTCAACTGAACACATTACTGTGCTTACATCTGCGACCTATCAAACTTGTAGTCTGCAAG
>JAQYLJ010000032.1 GCA_028720145.1 Clostridia bacterium | reverse complement strand
CGTCGGCTTGGGTCAATACGGTGCGGAGATGCTGAAAACTCTGACTTGGGCGTGCCAAATGTACGGCTATCGCCTGAAAATCAACGGTTTCGACTATTCGGACGAAACGATTTCCCGTTTCAAAGCCACCTGCCCCGGAGTGTTCGACCCCGCTATCAACGGGCAAAGCATCGCAGGAGACGCGCAGTATGATATCCGCCTGTTCGGCGGCATCGACGCGCAAGGAGAGGCGTATGAAACCACCGTCTGCGACCACGCAAAAGACGCGACATTCGTCTTTATTTCCCTCGGCACAGACGAGGCGAATGTAGCCGCTGCGTACCGTACACGGGAAATCTTTGAGCGTATCCACGCGAGCGGAGACGGAAACCGCGCGAGCGGTAAGCCGTATATTCAGACCGTCATATACGACCCTGCGACCAATCAGCGGATCGGGCAAGCGAAGAACCGAAAAAATCTCGCCTACGATATCCATTGCATCGGGTCCCTCGATTCGTTCTACTCTTTCTCCACATTCTTCGATACCGAACTCGAAAAAGAGGCGCTGCAAATCCACCGTGCCTACGGCGACACCGACGAAAACTTCTACTACGACGACTATAACTACAATTCCTCTTTCTCTGCAGCCATGCACAGACTTCTCCGTCGCAAGTGCGGGATGCCCGCGACCGACAAAGAAGCGCTCTCCCGTATGACCCCGGAAGAACAGGCGACGGAAAAACGCGCACTCGCCCTCCTCGAGCACCGCCGTTGGAGCGCCTATGTCCGCTGTGATGGATACCAAACCGGCGGGAGTCACGAAACGCGCAAGTTTGACACGCTCGCACGCCTACACTACTGTCTCATCCCGTTCGACGACCTATCGCCCGAGGAACAGGAAAAAGACTACAATGTGATTGCCTAATCCCCTCACAGTTTTTCTGTGAATAGCGAGAATTGCCATTTTCCGTTTTCGCTTCTTGCTGACAGCGGTCGGTAGTCTGTTTCCAAAAAAGCAAATCAAAAGCCCCCTTGTGCCGTCGGCACAAGGGGGTTCGTTATGGATTGAAAATGCATCAGAACCCGATGGTTCTGGTTTTCGCCATTTTATCAAAGCGGAACTCCGCGTCGCAGAGCGCCTGATTGAAATCTGCTGCGGTCAGGCACAGCGGTGCGTCATTGTCGAGCTGGCACCGAGTCCCCGCTTTTGCAATAGTCCGCTCAAAGAGATTTCGGATAAACCGCGCGTTGCTGAATTCCTTTGCTTCCAAAACATCGGTGGGGATCTCCTGAATGTACTTGAATACCGCGGGTAAGAGGTCCTCGTCGTAGGCAATCTTATCACCCAGAATCGACAGGAAAATCTGATAGAGTTCTTCCCGCGTGAAGTTCGGAAATTCGATGGTGTAAGGGATTCTGCTGGCAAGACCCGCATTTCCTTTCATCATGATTTCCATCTCATCGGTGTATCCTGCCATGATAACGACGAGGTCCGACCGATGGTTCTCCATCTCGGCAATCAGAGTGTCGAGTGCCTCGCGCCCGTAGTCGCGATCATTCCCGTCACCGCGGAAAAGTGAGTATGCCTCATCGATAAAGAGCACCGACCCATACGCGTCGCGGCAGATGCCCGCGGTCTTGGGCGCGGTCTCACCGATATACCGTCCGCAGAGGTCTCGCCCCGAGCACTCGTAGAAGCCGCCCACGCGGAGCACGCCTTTCTCTTTGAGAATCTGTCCGATGATGCGCGCCACCGTGGTCTTCCCCGTCCCGGGATTCCCGACAAACTTCATATGGATGCACGGTGTCTTGATGCTCTCCTGTTTCCGTGCGTAGACAATCTGCGACACAATGTCGACGACGCGCTCTTTGATTCTCGCACCGCCGACGAGACGGTCGAGCAGGTCGTATCCCGTGACTTTTTCCTCACCCGCGCTGTGGCAGAGAATCTCGGCGTCCGCGCGTCCGATCTCGGTATCGTTCGTGCGACTGCGCGCATTCGAGAGCAATTTTTGATAGATGAACTCGTCAATCACCTTCGTCACCGTGTTGACGCCGTAGAACCGACCGTCATTCTTCTCTTCGGTGATGCGGCGCAGGAAGAACTCCCATGCCTCATCCGTCAAGGTGAAGTTACGGCTCGAAAACTCGTGGGACGCCCATGCGCGGATTTCTTCCTGCGAGAACGGAGGAATCGCCAAGACCGTGACGGTCATGACATCGCGAATCGCGCGTCTGATGTCCTCCTGAATCTCTTTCCCGACATAGGGGATGCGGAAAAACAGGAATCGGTTGGCGCTGTCGCTGTGCAACCGCACGAGCATCTCGCGGAACGCGGGCGAGTTGACATCATTCATCACCTCGCTGATATCCAAACAGCAGACGCAGTACGAATCCTTCGGAATATTCATCCCTTCCAGTTCACCGGCATCGAGATTCCCGTTGCGATCGTAGCGCGCGACCGCCTCATAGACGGGTCCCGTGCGTTTGTCGCCGAAAATATGCAAAGCGGAGATAAGTTCTGAAAAAATCCCGAGATAGGAAGTCAGACCGTATCCGTCATTGATGGAGAATAAGTAGGTCCGCGCGGTGAGGACCCCCTGCGACTTTTTCTGGATGATCTGCGGAGCAATGGTGATGATCTCCTGCGTCAAATCCTTAAACGCATTCCCGCCCACGAGCGCCTGTATCTTCGCCTGCACCTCGGGAAGTTTGTCGACCGGGACGGAATTTCCGCTCCCGCGTTCCTGAGGCTTCGCGACGCTGTGATCCTGCGCAGACTGCACCGTTTCCGTCGTCTCGGTACCTGTCTCCGAATAAAGCAGCATATTCAAGGAAGAGATCTGTCGTGCGATTTCGTCCTCGCCGCAATTCGCCCCCGCATCGACCGTATCCTCGATTTTTTCGTCTTGCTGAGGTTCGGCACGCTCTTCTTGGGGTTCGTCGCTCTCTTCCTCTTCCCGGAGCTCCTCATCTTCGGTCTCGTCGTCCTCCTCGGGAGAGCAAACTTCCTCTTTCTCTTCTACCGGCTCGGTCTCATCCGAAGTATCGGATGTCGTCCCGAAAAGAACCGCACCGAGATCGTAAGGGACGACCCTGTACGAGACCAAGCACAAATCGGTGTGCTGCCGGAAATACGAATCGACCAGCTCCTTGATATCGGAAAACGAATATTGCAACTCATTATAAGAAAACATCGCGGATTCTTCGGCTTTGTTAAGCAAAGACAAAATCCCTGTGTCGGTCAGATCCTGAACCGCGCGGTCCAGGACCCCTATTCCGCTGTTATCCGAATGAGATACCTCGATCAATAAGGATACAATCATTTTTCCCTCTTTTCCCGACCCGTGTTTTCCCGGCGGTCGAGTGTCCTGTATTTTTCGTTACGAGATCGGCTCAAAATCCGCCGCGCCGTGCTTGCAGAGCGGGCAGACAAAGTCCTCGGGGAGCTCTTCTCCCTCATAGACATATCCGCAAATCTTGCACACATACCCCTTCTTCCCTTTGGTCTCGGGTTTTGGCTTGACATGGTTCTGGTAGTATGTGTAGGTCATGGTCTCACGGTCGTTCATGACGCGCGCTTCGGTCACCGAGCAGATGAACATCCCGTGGGTTCCGAGGTCCACATATTCCTCGACTTGGAGAGACATAAACGAGTTGATATACCGCGGCAGGAAGACCAGTCCGTTGTCCGAACGGCAGACGGTCTGCCCCTCGAATTTATCGACATTCCGCCCGCTGCGGAAACCGAAGCACTCGAAGACCGAGAACGGAGCGTCCTCGCTGAGACAGCAGACATTCAGTTTACCGGTCTGACGAATGACATAGTGCGAATAGTTCTCTTTGTTGATGGTCACGGCGATGCGGTTCGGCGTACTCGTCACCTGTGCCACCGTATTGACGATGAGTCCGTTATCCCGCTTCCCGTCGTTCGAGGTCACGACATAGAGTCCGTACCCGATTTTGAAGAGCGCGGTCAAATCGTTCTTGTTCGCATGGGTGCCCGCCGCGATATATTCGCGCGAAAGCTCCTTTGCCATCGCGTCAATCTGTTCGAGGTTCTCTTTCTTGACGGCGGAGAGAATGCGCACGGTGGTATCCAGCCATGTGAGATTCTCCGACGCAGAGAGGAGATCGCGAATGGTCTTAGCCGCCTGAGGCGCCCACGAGCCGTTCTCGATAATGCCTACCGTCCGATTCTTGAATCCGCGGTCGGTGAGGTGCAGAATGAAATCCCGCATCGCCGGGAAAATACCGGCGTTATAGGTCGTGGTGGCGAGCACGAGTTTCCCGTATCGGAATGCGTCGGCGACCGCCTCCGCTTGATCGCACCGCGCGAGGTCATAGACCTTTACCGTGGGGCATCCGTTCTCTTTCAGCTTGTCTTCGAGTGCGCGCACCGCACGGCGGGTGTTCCCGTAAACCGAGGTGTAGGCAATCACCACACCCTCGCTCTCGGGGACATACGAGGACCATGTTTGATAGAGTCCGAGGTAATACCCGAGGTTCTCGGAGAGGACGGGACCGTGGAGCGGGCAAATCTTCTGAATATCCAGCTCCGCCGCCGCACGAAGAAGTGCCTGTACCTGTGCGCCGTATTTCCCGACGATGCCGATATAGTAGCGTCTCGCCTCGTCCGCCCATTCCTCTTCCACATCCAATGCGCCGAATTTCCCGAATCCGTCAGCCGAGAAGAGGACTTTGTCCTTGCTATCGTAAGTCACCATAACTTCGGGCCAATGCACCATCGGGGCAAAAACGAATTGAAGCGTGTGCGCGCCGAGCGAAAGGGTCTCCCCGTTCTTGACCGTGACGCAGCGCCCGGTGAGGTCGAGCGTATCAAAGAAATTCCCGATCATCTTGACCGTCTTTTCATTCGCGACCACCTTCGCGTCGGGATACGCTTTCAAAAAGCTCGCGATATTGGCGGAGTGATCCGGCTCCATATGCTGGACGACCAAATAGTCGGGCTGTCTCCCGTCAAACGCCGCCTGCAGCCTATCCAGCCATTCGTGCGTGAATGCCGCGTCGACCGTATCCATGACCGCGATTTTCTCGTCGAGAATCACGTAGGAATTGTAGGAGATACCGTGCGGTACCCGATACTGTCCCTCGAACAAATCGACCCGATGGTCGTCCACACCGACATACAGAATATCTTTTGTAACCTGATTCATAATCCTTTCCCTTTCATACGATATCGTCAATAGTTTTTGCATTGCATAAAAGTCGCTCTGTTTGCCGGAACAAGTGCGATACCCGTTCGCGTTCTTTCGGCTTCAAGCTAAGGTGCCACAGCTCTCCGAGGTTTGGCGTGCGGGTGTCGCTGCGATGACAGTCGGAGCCGATAAAGGAGATCTCCCCGTGCGCGAGCCACTTTCTCGCATGACGAAACGTCGCGCCGGACAGGAAAAATCCCGCATTACACTGCAAGTGGGCACCCAACGCTCTGAGACGGTTCCGAATCTTGCGTTTCTTGCCCTCCGGATAGCGCTCAATATGGGCGATTACAACGGTCAGCCCCCGTCGAATCAGCGTCTCAATGTCCTCAAACTGTTCCTCGTGCCATCTCTCAAACGGCATTTCGAGGAGCAGACAATCCGTCCCCCCAATACAGAGTTTCTCGATTTCATCGGAATGCCCGATTCCGGGGAAATATGCGACTTCCGCACCGATATGCAGGATAGGGTCGTCCGAAGACAGCACCGTTTTCAGTTTTTTAACGGCTTTTGTCCGCCGTTCGAGAAACGCCTCGGGATATTCCCGCCATGCGTAATAGTGCGGTGTCAAAATCACACGCTGAACCCCTTGTTCCCGCATGATGCGGAGCATCTCTCGGCTCTCGTCGCAGGAGCGGCTGCCGTCGTCAGTTTCGGGGAGAAGGTGTGTATGGAAATCGCAAAGAACAAAGGATTCCGTTTGTTCGCCTGTTTTCATAACCGTTTCCCTGATTCTTTTACTCATCTTTTTTCTGCTGCTCGGATGCGTCCGTGTCGTCCGATATAGCAGTATTCACGCCCTGTGCCTTCTTCTTGTCTCGGAAATGCGTCACGACAATCAGGGCGACGGCACTGCCGAGAACCGCGACAAGCACTATGACGACACAAATCCAAATCAATCCGGCGTCCGGAATATCCGCCCGTTTTTCGAGTCTCGTCGGGTCCATACGGAGAATGACGGTCGGGGCGAGACGGTCAAAGACAATCGTGAGTTCGCCGTTCTCATCGGTACGCACCCGCGAGTTTTCGAGCAAATGCCATGTTTTCTCGACGGGGTCCTGACACATGACATAGAGCGGCAGGTTATTCTCGGGCAAATCGTAGGAAAACGCGACGACCAAATTGGCTTTATCCTTCGTCATGAGCGTCGAAGCAGTGACATCGGCGAGAGAGATATAGAAAAGGTCGGACGCGACAAATACGACAGATGAGAAGGAAGCGTCGCGATAATGCGCCTCGTCATCGAGCTTCGGATTCAGCTCGCCGAGGTAGGTCGCGCGGGCAATGGAGGCGTACGCGGTCTGCAACGCGTTCCTCACCATCTCGGTGGCAGTCGCCCGCTCCGCGTAGGAAACCAATTGAATCCCCCCTTCTCGGACAAAGTACGGGGTTTCGCTGTTATCATTATAGTAGACCCCTACAAACGGTCCGTCTGAATTCTCCTGATCCTTGACGCAAATGGTGGGGGACGGTCGCTCTTTGAAATCGGGCGTGATATTCTCACTCGCAAAGCAAGGGAGCGCGGTCGCGAAAAGCAAAAGGACTGCCAAAAGGAAAAATACAATTCTCTTTATCAACGCATCTCCCACCTTTCTGTCCGCTCCTACGCGCGTGCGTATAGTATTCTTATTTCAAATTCTAATATAACATAAATAATTAGCGTTGTCAATCGGTTACAGGCACCGGACACGAAGTCAAAAAACACCGCTCTGCCGTTTGTAACAAGAAAAAGAAACGGGGGGCATTCTCTGCCCCCCGGGATTTTACGCTTTCAGTCTCTTTTCGAGTGCATCCAGTTCTTCTTTGAGTTCCTCGGGTACATGGGAGCCGATCTGCTCGTAGAAGTCGCGGATATTCCCGATGTCTTCCAGCCACGATTCGGTATCCACCGAGAGAAGATCGCGGACCGTCTCGGTCGTCACGCCGGAAATGCCCTCGAGGTTGATGTCCTCGGGATTCGGCACATAGCCGATCGGCGTCTTGACCGCATCCACTTTCCCCTCGCAACGGTCGAGAATCCAAAGGAGTACGCGGAAGTTATCCCCGAAGCCCGGCCAGATGAAGTGCCCCTCGTCGTCGGTGCGGAACCAGTTGACATGGAAGATTTTCGGCGGATTGGCAATCTTGGTGCCCATCGAGAGCCAATGCTTCCAATAGTCGCCCATGTTGTACCCGACGAACGGACGCATTGCCATCGGGTCGCGGCGGACAACACCGACTGCGCCTGCGGCGGCTGCCGTCGTCTCGGATGCCATGATGGAGCCGACAAAAGTGCCGTGCTGCCAGTTGAAGGATTCATAGACCAGCGGAGCGGTCTTGGCGCGGCGTCCGCCGAAGATGATGGCGGAGACCGGAACCCCCTCGGGGCTGTCGAACATGGGAGACAGGCAGGGGCAGTTCTTCGCGGATGCGGTGAACCGAGAGTTCGGATGGGCGCCGGAAGTGTTGACTTTATCCGCCTTGTCGTAGGTGCGGTAATCCCACGGCTCGCCCTTCCAGTTGACCGCGTGTTTGGGAGGATTCTCGTCGAGTCCTTCCCACCAAACCGTGTTGTCGTCCAAGTTGTGGCAGACATTCGTGAAGATGGTATCCCGTCTCGTGGTCGCGAGTGCATTGGGGTTGGAGTGTTCGTTCGTGCCGGGAGCGACACCGAAGAACCCGTTTTCGGGGTTCATGGCGTACAGTCTGCCATCCGCTTTCACACGGAGCCAAGCGATATCGTCGCCGACCGTCCAAACTTTATAGCCCTTCTTGCGGTAAATTTCGGGCGGAATCAGCATCGCGAGGTTGGTCTTCCCGCAGGCAGAGGGGAATGCAGCAGTGACGTACTTGGTCTCCCCATTCGGATACTCTACGCCGAGAATCAGCATATGTTCCGCGAACCAGCCCTCTTTCCGTCCGAGGTAGGAGGCGATGCGGAGCGCAAAGCATTTCTTACCGAGCAGCACATTCCCGCCGTATGCGGAGTTCACCGACATAATCGTGTTATCCTGCGGGAAGTGGGTGATATAGCGGTTCTCGGGATCGCAATCCGCGATCGCGTGCAGACCTTTCACAAAGTCGGGAGAGTCGCCGAGTGCCTCCATGACGTCCGCGCCCGCACGGGTCATGATCGCCATGTTCAGCACCACATAAATGGAGTCGGTCAGCTCAATCCCGATCTTGGAGAACTCGGACCCCACAACGCCCATGGAATACGGGATCACATACATGGTTCTCCCTTTCATGGAGCCGGTATAAAGTTTTTTCAGCTTCGCATACATTTCGTCGGGATCACACCAGTTGTTGATGTTCCCCGCTTCTTCCTGCGTCGGCGTGCAGATGAACGTGCGGCTCTCGACACGCGCGACATCGTTCACAGCCGTTCTGTGCAGATAGCAGTTCGGGAGTTTCTCTTCATTCAGTTTGATCATTTCTCCCGTAGAAACAGCTTCTTTCCGCAGCGCTTCGAGTTGTTCCTCGCTGCCGTCGATCCAAACGATTTCTTTCGGACAGGTCATCGCCGCCATTTCGGCGATCCATGCGTCCACAAATGCGTTCTTTCTCATAGATTCTCCCCCTAATATTTGAATATATTGATTATTTCCAAATCATGCGTAGCTTTGCGGAATTGTGCAAAAAATGCCCAACTCTTCACGTTTATCATTATATCACTCTTTTCTTTCGTTTTCAAGAGCTTCTCGCGCGGAAATGCCGAAAAAATTGTAACTTTTCTTGCTTTTTTCATCTATGAAAAAGTGTCCGTTATGACTCATATACGTACCTTGCGATTGCTCCGCGACCGTACACGAATTTTGAAAGGAAACATTCGCTTTCCCCATGTCAATTGTCCGAGATGCGGCTTTCCGATAGCAATCGGCTTCCTGTTCGATTCCCATATGTAAGACGGTTAATTATACCATTAATTAAATTAATCTTTTTGTTTCTGCCGAAAAGCGATGTATGTGGTGAAATCTGTAAATTTACCGTGTAATATGCCGAAACAGAGTGCACGGACGCACGGGAAGGCGTCTCCCCTTACATATTTCCGTCCAATCCCACCACAAGAGTGCGGCTTCGGGAAAAACGTACACGATTTTTCGACACATTTTTACAAAATTGTAACTGATATATTAAAATTTTGTTAAAGTTTACGAATTTTACCGAATAAATTGTAAAAAAACTGTGTACGAATATCATTGCATCGAATAGTTTTTTATGGTAATATGTTGACAAACAAAAAAATATCGAAATCAAACTGCAAAGGAGAGACCCCATGGAAAAAAGTGCCAAGATACTCATTGTAGATGAAAGCGAGGAGCTGCGAGAGGAAACGCGTGAAAACCTGAAGAAAGCCGGTTATGTCTATATTGAAGAAGCGATCAACGGCGAAGATGCTCTTCAGAAGATTACCAAAATACATCCGGATGTTGTCATCGTCGATCTGTGGTTATCAAAAATGGACGGAATCGGAATTATTCGCGCCACGAAGAAACTTCCCTTCTCTCCGCAGGAAAAACCCATCATGATTTTAGTCTCCATGGTGTCAAGTCCCTCTACTTTCGTTGAGGCGACCCTTGCAGGCGCCGACCTCTGTATGCTGAAACCTCTCGACTATCACAGTCTCTGTGAGCATATCGAGACCCTGATGACGAACGCGCGCGGACAATCCCGCTCGCAGGGACAGGCACCCGTGAATATGGAGGCGCAGGTCACAAAGATCATCCATCAGATCGGTGTCCCCGCACACATCAAGGGATATCAGTATCTCCGCACTGCCATTCTGATGACGATCGAGGACAATGATATCATCAATTCGGTGACGAAGATCCTCTATCCGTCCGTCGCGAAGAAGTATTCGACCACGACCTCCCGCGTGGAACGTGCCATTCGTCACGCCATTGAGGTGGCGTGGGATCGCGGAGACCTCGATACGCTGAACTCTTTTTTCGGCTATACGGTACAGAACAGTCGGGGGAAGCCGACCAACTCCGAGTTCATCGCGATGATAGCGGACAACCTGCGTCTGAAATACCACCTCGGCTGAAAGAATGATACAAAACAGAAATCCGCTGCCCTTCGCGTGTTATCCTTAACGGAGAACACGCAATGAATTGCAACCTTGCGGTTGCATGAATTGAAAGAAATACTTTCATGAATTGCCTACGGCATGAATTGTGCCTTTGGCACATAGGTTGCATGAATTGAAAGAAATACTTTCATGAATTGCCTACGGCATGAATTGTGCCTTTGGCACATGGGTTGCAATTCAATTCATGGAGGAGGCGGTACGCCGACGAGAAATCATGGCGCACGCCAATTCATGATGCGGTAGCATCCATTCATTTCAAAAAGAACAGAGCAAGAATAGAAGGAGTATATCCTTTTACTCTTGCTCTTTCTGCTTATATAAGGGGAGTACTTACCCAATTTTCATTTGACCTGTCAAATGCGGCGCTCGCACTTTGTTGGGTTTTCAATCTCTCCGTTAAGAGTGTTACCCCTTTCCGGCAGCGGATTTTTTGATGCAATCCGGATGCAATACAAAACGTATGCGATTTGAAAAAGACAATTGTGCGTCAATCATTCGGAAACCGCGATGCAAAAACATTTTTTGCGTCGATTTCTTATTGCCATGCGGCGGGACAGGTCCGATTCTCGCGGAACCAGTCGGTATCCTTTAGGACCGTATCGTTTTCCGAGCAGTTGACGACCACCTCGCCACCGGCAATCGTCACGGTGATGACACCGTTCATGGAAGTGTAGGTACCCGCCTTGTAGTCGATGGACAGCGTCGTAACATAGACACGGCTCGTATAGGGGGCGACCCTGTCGATAAATGCCTGTGTCGGAAACTGATTTTCCGCTTCGGTGGTGTACTCGGGCGACCCCGCGTTGCAGGTGACACAGATGACTTTCGGCTGAATGACCTCCATAAGTTCCGCCGAGGACGAGGTCTTAGAGCCGTGATGCCCCGCTTTGTAGAGGTCGACCTGCGGGAGATTGTTGCGCTTCACGAGTTCGCGCTCCCCTGCGGCTTCCAAGTCACCGGTGAAGAGGAAATGATGATCCCCCTCCGTGAAGAGCAGACACACCGAGTGTTCATTCTCTCCCGACGAGGCTTTCTCATAATAATACTTGCTGTCGAGCACCCGCATGGTGGCGGTATCCGAGAGAGAATAGACCGCCTTATTCTGTTGGATGCACTCCGCAGCCGTCAGATGATTGGCTCCCCGTGCGATCGCCTCGTCCCGTTCACGCAGGTAGTTCTGATACATTGCGGCGGTGTCTTTCTGATTTGTCATCGAGAAGTCGATGATGGTGCCGACCTTATAAAGATCAAAGAGACTGTCGGTCCCCTCCGAGGTGGCAAACCCCGCATAGTGATCCTCGTGAGCGTGCGTGACGATGACATAGTCCAGTAAATCGTCCGCCATATGTTCATTCAGAAATTTGGAAATGGTCGGGATGCTGTTGGTCTTCGACCCGGCATCAATCAGAATATCGATGTTCCCAACCTGCACGAAGA
The DNA here is from genome assembly GCA_028720145.1 of Clostridia bacterium. Lineage (GTDB taxonomy): Bacteria > Bacillota > Clostridia > Oscillospirales > CAG-272 > UBA1740. The sequence continues at coordinate 342 of JAQYLJ010000032.1, read as the reverse complement.
TGCTGTCCCCGGCATATTTGTTCCCCGTCTCCAAGAAAGTGAACGACATGGTCCCGTCGGAGATGGGAGTCGGCGTGTTGTTCTCCTGCGGACTAAACCATCCGAAGTGGTACGCGAGCGCAACACACACGGCAAGCACCACGATCAGGACAATGATGAGAATCACTTTCTGCCCGGTGCTGAGTTTCTTCACCTGTCTTTTGACCGCGCGGCGGACAGACCTTTGTCCGCCGCCGGAAGAATTCTTACTTGCCATACTTCCCTCACAAACTCTTTCTGCCCTGAATCGCCTGCGTCAGGGTGATGGGGTCGGCATATTCGAGATACCCGCCCACGGGAATC
>JAQYLJ010000031.1 GCA_028720145.1 Clostridia bacterium | reverse complement strand
GAGTGTGCGTTCTGCGGGACGAAACAGACCGTACCGCGCCTGACGGACGAGAAGCGCGCGAACCTCTACGACCGCGCCAACCACTTCCGCCGTATCGGGGACTACGATAAGGCGATGGCGCTCTATGAGCAGATTCTCGCGGAGGACGCGACAGACGCAGAGGCGTACTGGTCGATTGTCCTCTGCCGTTACGGCATCGAGTATGTCGAGGACCCGACGACCCATAAGCGCGTCCCGACCGTGCACCGCGCACAGTATACTTCCATCCTCGCAGACGAGGACTACCTGTCCGCCCTGTCCCATGCCGACGGCTACCAACGGGATGTCCTCGAGTCCGAGGCGAAAGAGATCGACCGCCTGCAAAAAGAGATCCTCGCCATCTCGAAGAAAGAGAAACCCTTTGATGTCTTTATCTGCTACAAAGAGACGGGGGACGACGGGGCGAGAACCAAAGACAGCGTTCTGGCACAAGACCTCTATTTTGCGCTGACGAATGAGGGCATGAAGGTCTTTTTCGCCCGCATCACCTTGGAAAACAAACTCGGCTCCGCCTATGAGCCCTACATTTTCGCCGCCCTCCATTCCGCCAAGGTCATGGTTGCTCTCGGTACCAAGCCCGAGTATTTCAAAGCCGTTTGGGTCAAGAACGAATGGAGCCGTTACCTGTCGCTCATGCGTGAGGGCGCGCAAAAGACCCTGATTCCCGCCTACCGCGATATGGACCCCTACGACCTCCCCGACGACTTCTCCCATCTCCAAGCCCTCGATATGTCCCGCATCGGCTTTTTACAGGACCTCGTGCGCGGGATTCGGAAGATTCTCGACAGCGACCGTCCCGCCGCGCCAAAGACTGCGGAATCGACCGCGGCTGCAACCGTGGCTCCTGCGAGTACTGCTTCTGCATCAATCTCCTCTCTATTTGATCGTGTACATTTGTTCCTCGAGGACGAAGACTGGGACAGCGCAAACGAATACTGTGAGCGGATCCTCGACATCGACCCGCGATGCGCAGATGCGTACTTCTTAAAACTCCTTGTCACGCGAAAATGTTTGACCGCAGATGCACTGGTGGAAGCCGGTGTCCCCATCGTGGACGACCCGAACTACCGCAAAGCGCTTCGGTTCGCGACCGAGGAAACAAAAACAGAATGGTTAAACTATTCGGCATTGATTGCCAAACGGATTCAAGCACAAGAAGACGCGCGGAAAGAGAGCATTTACACACGAGTATTAAAGAATACAAAATCTGCCTATATAGATGATGTAACTCTACGGCAAGCAATATCCGAATTGAATACCATCAAAGGATATAAAGATGTAGATCATGTCATTGCAGAACTGGAAAAACGGCTGGCACAATGGTACGAAGATAAGAGAACTGCGGCAATATACGCACAAGAACTGCGGGAAAAGCAAAAGCGCAAGAACAGACGAATCGTAATTGCCATCTGCGCCACCGTTGTCATTGTGCTGGCGGTGCTGATTGCGATTGTAGTGTATCAGCAAGCCCCCGTGGAAATTGACGGATTGCGTTTGGTTCGGAAGGAAAATGGATATAAGGTGACCGGCACCACGGAAACCCTTGATACCTATGTGATTCCTTCCGAGTGCCATGGGAAACCGGTCATCGCCATTGGCATGGGTGCTTTCGAAAACAAAACGAATGTGACATCGGTTACGATTCCATCGAGCGTCACGAGCATCGGAGAAAAGGCGTTTTACGGTTGCACGCGCTTGACCTCCATTTCCATCCCGAACAGCGTGACGAGCATCGGGTCTTCTGCATTCTCGGGGTGTTCTTCCTTGATTTCACTCACGATTCCGTTTGTGGGTGGTAGTGCAAGTGCGACCGGTGCGTCCTATATGACCTTATTTGGCTATATTTTCGGCGGTTTTTCCTATATCGGCGGGACGGAAACAAAACAGTATTGCTCTTCTTCCTCTTATACGACCTACTATATCCCGACAACTCTGCGAGAGGTGACGGTCACCGGCGGACAATTACTGTACGGTGCGTTCTCGGGTTGCACGGGATTGACCTCCGTGACCATCGGGAACAGCGTGACGAGCATCGAGAGGTATGCGTTCTACGATTGTACGGGATTGACCTCTATCACCATTCCAAACAGTGTGACGAGCATCGGGGAGTATGCGTTCTACAATTGCAGGGGATTGACCTCCATCACCATCGGGAACAGCGTGACGAGCATCGGGGGCTGGGCGTTCTACGGTTGCACGGGCTTGACCTCTATCACCATTCCAAACAGTGTGACGAGCATCGGGGATGGTGCGTTCTCCAGTTGCACGAGCTTGACCTCTATCACCATCCCGAACAGCGTGACGAGCATCGGGGAGTACGCGTTCCATGGTTGCACGGGCTTGACCTTGGTGACCATCGGGAACAGCGTGACGAGCATCGGGTCTTTTTCATTCTCCGGTTGTTCTTCCTTGATCTCACTCACGATTCCGTTTGTGGGTGGTAGTGCCGGTGCGACCAGTGCGTCCTCATCAACCCTCTTTGGATACATCTTCGGCACATCCGCATATACCGGCGGGACGGAAACAAAACAGTATTACTCTTCTTCCTCTTATACGACCTACTATATCCCGACAACTCTGCGAGAGGTGACGGTCACCGGCGGACAATTACTGTACGGTGCGTTCTATGGTTGTTCGGGCTTGACCTCGGTGACCATCGGGAACAGCGTGACGAGCATCGGGGATCATGCGTTCGAGGATTGCACAGGCTTGACCTCTGTGACCATCGGGAACAGCGTGACGAGCATCGGGTATGGTGCGTTCTCCTATTGCACGGGCTTGACCTCAGTGACTTTCGCCAACACCTCCGGGTGGTACTGTACCAAAGACAGCACTGCGACGAGCGGCCCCTCGATGGATGTAACGAACGCATCCACCAACGCGACCAACCTTGTGAGTAGCTATTACAGTTACTACTGGAAACGCTCCTGATGCGGTGATGTTAGTTTGGTAACCGCTCAACAATCCCTCCGTCACGGCTCCGCCGTGCCACCTCCCTTTACACAAGGGAGGCGGAGAGGGAACAGGCAAATGAAGTCTAGATTTGTAGATTATTCGGCTAAATAACAGAACCCCCCGTGATAACAGAACCCCCGTGCCGCGGCACGGGGGCTGTTATTTTGGGGTTGCATGGTGTGTTTTGTTCTCGGGGGTGTGTTTCGGCTCTCGCGGGGGGGGCGGCGACGAGCGAAGCGTCTTTATCAAAGTCGCCGCCGTCCACCGTGATGCCGTAATCGGATATCAACCGATTGACCGTCGTTTCACCGCCACAGCCCGCAAGAGCAAGGCACAGGACAAGGCATAACACGGCGGCAAATATCATGGATGATATCGTATATATTCTTTTCTTTACAAAGTCTCCTTGCTTTACGCCGTCGGCAAAGCCATTAGCCCAAGGCAACCGTGCATCCCGTACCGAGTGCGTACTTCGCGGCATCCGTTCCGGAGATAACAGTATTCCCGGAGGTCAGCGTAACCGTGGCTTTATTCGTTATATCTTTGCTCGACACCGTGATTTGGAGCTCGACGGTATCGCCGTCTGTAATCCCATGCGCTGTGGTCAGACTGATTTTAATCACAACATTACTGCCGTCGGGAGTTGCCGAGGTAATATCGGAGGAAGTGAAGGAAATGTTGGAAAGCGTGGTGACATCAAAGTTAACCGTGCATCCCGTGCCGAGTGCGTATTTGTCAGCGTCGGTTCCTTTGACGACGGTGTTTGTTGTGGAGCCAATGCTAATCGTTCCCGTCGTGGCGGTTGTCATGATTTCGAGATAAACATCATGACCTGCAACGATCCCGTGTGCGGTTGTCAGATTTATGGTTATGACATTCATGCCGCCTCTGTTCACAATACTTGTGATGTCAGACGCGGTAAACGAAATGTTTTTAATCACGCCTACGATCATAACCGTTCCGACGATACCGTCGTCGTTTTCAGCAAGAACATAGTTGCCGTAATCTCCGCTTGCCACAAGCGCAACGACTTCCTGACCCTGACCTGCCGTACCGAGAACCAGATCGCAAGTTTCGCCGGCGATAGTCATATCCTGATAATTCCCGTTGGTAATGGTGACTTTCACGACATCGCCCGTGCAGATTCCGTTTGTTTCCGTGAGCGTGATTTCAACGCTTCCGCTTTCCGTCCATGCTTCGGTTGTGGCGAGGTTGAGATTTGTCAGTTCTCTCGGATCAATGTAAACGCTTGCGCTGCCGCTTTCCGCCAAGGTGTAGAACGGTGCAGCCTCTCCGCCGATTACAACATTCGCGAAATCGACCGTATAGGCGGTGGCACTTGCGTTTTTATTACTTGTCTTAACCGAGAAAATCAGATTCTCGAAATCGTTGATTCCATTTTTATTTATAATGTCGGTACTTGTCGCTTTGTCTCCCGCGATACCGGTGAACGAAGTCGTGCCGTTGTAATTCACACGCAGAGTCAGATTGGAAATCACTTTTTGAGTGAGCGTTGCCATGTCTCCGCTGCCTTCGTAAACAAGCACATAGTTGTAAGAATATTCGGTTGTTTCTTCACCCCATACTTCAAATCCCCAGTCATCAAGCTCTATCACGCCGTCGTAAGCCGCGAAAACGAAATAGGCCATCAATCTTTCGCCGTTGACCGCGGAAGAGGAATAATCGACATAATACTCGGTATTTCCGTTATAAGTAAAGTTATGAGGCGTTTCGACATTGACTTCAACCGCACTGATGACAACTTTGTAATAGTCGGTTGTTTTGGAACGAAATTCCGTCGCGTCCCCGTCGGCGGTGGAAGTCTCCGAAACTTGGAGTTTGAAATAATAGACGCCGGCGTTGACGGGTGCATTCGCGAGAGCATTTTTGGACCAGTCATACCAGAGTACGGTGACCTCGCCGTCGCTGTTTGTTGCGTAATCGTCCGCGGTTACGGACACGGGTTGACCGTCGTATGTTTTATTCTTGCTTACGCCGTCTTTCAGTTCAAGCGTGGGGGTTGCCTTCCAGTTATATACATTAACGCCTATTTCGTATTCGCCGGGCGTTGCGTATTTAATCGAAATGAAGTATCTTCCGTTTTCGCTAAAATCGTGTTTGATGGAAAAGTCGCCCGCGCCGTAACGCCGCAATTCATCACCCTCAACATACACATTTTGCATCGCATCGTCGAAAACGGCCGATACATATGTCGAGTCTATTTTTGCAACTTCCGTGTCAAGACCTATTCTGGTCTCTCCCTCGTATCGGTACATAGGCACGCCTATGTAACTCTTATCGCAATTGATTTTTTCAAAATCAACGACAAACATCACATCTTCGTTCGCCTTGGTCACGCTGAACGCAGTCATTGCCACAGTTGCATCATGACCTTCATAACTGACAGCAAGGTTGAGCGCCCATTTTGCGTACAGTGTGACATTGTTTTCGGGCATTGTATCGAATACATAAGGGGTTGCACCTTCAAAGATGGATTGGTCTTTATCGGCAAACCAGCCCAAAAATACAAAGCCGGCTCTTTCGGGATCGGCGGGAGCGGTCACCGTCTCGCCGGCGTCCTTGGTGATCGACGCAACGGCAGAACCGCCCTGCGAATCGAACGCGATGGTATATCCGAGCGCGGAAACACTCTCGGTTCTCGTCTTTTGGCAGACGGTGCAGGTATAGGTCTTTACACCGGGGGTCGCTTCCGTTGCGGGCGTTGTGATTTCACCCGCGTTCCAGGTGTGCTCCGCTTTGTCGAATTGCTCGCCGCAACCGCTCACGGTGCAATCGTGCCAGTGATAGGTGTCATCGTTCGCCCAAACGGTTGCGGTGTGCGTGTGCGCCGCTCTTTCATAATCGCAAATGTTACAGGTGGTGTCGGCGTCGTTGTCATACACATGCGCGGCGAGGTCGCTCTTGCCGTCGCAGCCGCTGCCGGTGCAGGCGTGCCAATGGTTCTCGCTGTCGTTCGACCATGTGGTGGCGTATGCGTGGGTATGGGCGGTGTCGGAACCGCCGCCGTTCGAGTCCGTGTCGGTCTTCTTGCCGCAAGCCGCGAGCGCGAATGTCAGACACAACACCATAACGAGCGACAGAATGATTGTAAGCAGTCTTTTTTTCATTGTGATTTCCTCCTTAAATTTTTATGCTTCATCGGGTACTCTTGTGAGAATCAGCGTGTAATAAAGTGTAGTTGTCTCGTCTTCGTAATAGACGATATTGCAGAGCAATCTGTCGTGTGTCGCGTCGTAGGTCGTCTGCGTCTTAAAGGTTTCCGTCCCGCTTCCGTAAGCTACGGCGATGTCTGCCTTGTAAACGCCGTCGGTCTTGGTGTAGGTTCCGGAGCCGTTCAGCGCGCCTCCCAACATAGCCAAAGTGATGTTCGTATCACTCACCGTTAATTGATAAGTGTTTTGTGCCAAAGTCGTATTGTTTACGGGGAAATTACATGTGTCTCCCAAATTGTAAACGGTTTCCGGATCCCCTTCGGTTTCTGCGGGCAAAACGATCTGATAGGTCTGCCAACTGCCTATCACCGCGTCCTGCCACTTCGCATAAAGGGTAACATTTTTGCCCGGCATATAGGAGAATACGAATGCGGTATCATCGAGCGTTACGCCGCCGTCGGTGCTTTCGTACCAACCGACAAAACGCTCTCCGCTCTTTGTCGGCGCAGCCGGTACGGTGATCTCATCGCCCGCTTCTGCCTCGATTTGTGCAACGGGGCTTCCGCCGTTCGTCACGAAAGTAATCGTATAGGTTTTGACAGTCGGCACCACCGCTCTTTCATAACCGCATACATTACAGGTCGCATCGGCGTCGTTATCGTATGCGTGCGCGGCAAAGTCGCTCTTGCCGTCACAGTCGCTGCCGGTGCAGGCGTGCCAATGGTTCTCACCGTCGTAAGACCATGTGGTGGCGTATGCGTGGGTATGGGCGGTGTCTGCCGGCGGGGTCTCCTCGTCTTTGCACGCCGCGAATGCGAAGAGGCACGCGCAGATGCAGAGCAGCGCGAGCAGCGCCATGACCATTCTCTTTCTCATACTTTTTTCTCCTTTTTATATGGTTTGTGACGAATACAACCGGTTATGAGAGGGAAACGGGGGCGGCTCTCACAGAGAGTCCACCACATCGGCGAGGTAATCGGTCTCGACCGATTCGTAGAAAAACACATCGATCTCGCCCGCCTCTCTTGCCTGTTTGACGCGGTAGGCGATTTCGGGGTCGGAGACATTATCACAGAGAAGTCCTATTTTGAGGGACGGGGCGTGCTTCTTCACGAGCCGAACGGTCTTCATACGGGCGTCGAACGCGCTGTCTCCCGCCCGATTGACATCCATGAGGAGGATATCCGCGAAAAACCAGTCGCACACTGTGGCGATTTGGTCGGGCAATCGGGAGAGCGTTTTTTCGGTATGAAATCCGCTCTTTTTCAGCGCGCCGAGCACCGCTTCACACACGAGCGTATTCTGAATTGCGAGAACGACTCTTTTCATCTCGGGCGGTTCCTCCTTTCGGGAGCAGGGCTCCCTTTTCTTTCTTTCGGGCTTTTATTGTATAGGAATCAAAACAAAAAGGGGAGTGTCAAATGTCCCCCCTTTTTCACTTTTTTAGAAAAATTTTGATAAAAAACAAAAACCGACCGCGGGGCGGTCGGCTCTGAAACGGGATTCCCCGCGCAGGCGGGAGAAATATACAGGGGAAAACGGGGAATCGCCTTTTGGGCGGGCGCTCCCCGCACGGCGGGGGCAGAATACGGCGCAGGCAAAAGGAAGAGAGGGAAAAAGGCGGCGATGGCAGAACACGGCGCCGGCAAAAGGTCGCGGGAAAAAAAGACGACGAGGGCAAAATGCGGTGCGAGGAAAAGACGGCGCGGGGAAAACGCGCGGGTCAGAGGTCTTCTTCGTTCCTGTCCCGAATGACGAGCCCGGTCTCCCTCGCCCGCACGGCGAGTTCGGTACGGCTGCGGAATCCCGTCTTTTCGAGCATATTCGTGACATGGTTCCGTACCCGCTTCTCGGAGATGCCGAGGATTTCCGCAATCTCCGCATTGGTGAATCCGCCGGTCATCTCCCGCAGCACATCGAGTTCCCGCGCGGTGAACTCGCTGCTCTCGGCGAGCCCGAGGGAGATGGACGGGGTCTCTTCGGGATAGACCCGCTCGCCCGCGAGCACACGCTCGATGAGGGAGAGAATGGGCTCCCGACTGAAATCTTTATACCAAAAGCCCTCCACGCCTATCTTCCGGGCGCGCTCGACATAGGAGCACTCGGGCATACTCGTCACGATGATGATTTTCACCCGACTGTTCTGCGCCTTGATCTTCTCGGCGGCGGCGAGACCGCTCGCCCCGTTCTTGGTGACGACATCCATCAAAACAAGGTCGATCTCGTGTCGGGCGCAACAGATATCCGCGATGGCGGCGTCGTCGATGGAGAGTACAAGACGGAGCTTGGGACAGCTCTCCACGATGGCACCGAACAGCTGGCGGGGCATCGCCTGGTCTTCGACGATCATCACATTGATTTTGTCGTTCATGTTGATTTCATCATTCATGCTTGTTTTCCTCCCTTGGAAGTGTGACGGTCAGGCAGAAGCGCGGGGCGCTCTCGATTCTCATCTCGCCCCCTGCGTTTTCGACCATGGTGCGGAGAAAGGACAGACCGCCGCCCTCTCTGATTTCTTCTTTCGGCGGGGCTCCGTTATTGACAAAGCGGGCGCGTAAGTTGCCGTCAAGGTACGACACTTCCATCGTCAGCTCGTCTCCGTCCGCGTGACGCGCGGTGTTGGTGATACATTCGGTCAGAGCGGTCGCAAGGATCTCCTCGGCAGGACTCCCCTCGGGCGGGCGCTCGCCCCGCAGGACAAGGCGTACCCCGACACTCTCGGCGGTCGTCTCCGCCTCGGCGAATTTGTCCGCGGGTTCTCCCGTCGGCACGGCGAGGAACGAGACGAGGTCGGACCAGGTGGCGATGAGTTCATCGGCTGCGGCATCGCCCTGCGACAGCGCCTTCTTGGTCGTCAGAATGAGAGAACCCATGCTGTCATGGACTTTGACCCGCGCCGCGAGGGTCTCCCGCTCTTTGGTGACCTCGGTGACGGTCTCTCCGTAGGCGCGCAGGCGGTCGTTCATACGGCGGAGAGACGCGTTCTTTTCTTCGAGGGTCTTTTTCAGCGCGTATTCGCGGCTGATGTCCGCGCCGGTGAGTTCCCACACGGGTCTCCCGTCGAAATCATGGCAAATCCGCCGATAACAGGTGACGCGCCCGTCCGCTCTCTCGGCGATGACACTCTCGCCCTCGGCGTGACAGGTGACCCCGTCTCGGGTCTTCCCCCGACACATATCCGACCAAAACGCAGTGCCGTCATAGAGCGGATACCCGGTGGTCTCGCGGCACTCTTCATCAATTTGCCCGTTCATCAGGAGCGTCCGCCCCGTCTCATCGTAAAAGCACAGGCCGACGGGCAGAACCGCGAGCGCCTCTTTGACCGACACGGCGGTCAGGGTGTGCATTCTCCGTCTGACGATGAGATAGAACAGCCCTCCGACCACGAGCGCGAGCGCGACGGTCAACAGGACGACCCCCCACGCGGGCATGGAGCAGGCGGCATGGGCGAGGTCCTCTTTCGTGCCTCCTCGATCGCGGATGATAATGCCGACAGACAGGACACAGAAAAACGCCGAAGAGAGCGCCATGGCGGCAAGACCGGTCAGCGCGTAGCGGGGTTTCAGATGATAGGAGATGCTCATGGCGATGCAGACCGTGGCGAGCAGTCCCACAAGGGCGAGCAGGATGTAGGTGCCGCGGAAGATGACCTCCGGAGAGTGAATGAATGGCGTCATGCGCGCACCTCCTCTCCGCGAAGCGTCAGCGTGAGATAGAGGGTCTCGTCCCCACTATCCTGCGTGACGGCGGCACCCAGCCGCGCACAGTCCTCCCGCCGCCAGTCGGAGGGGAAGCGGGTCGCGGGGTTATCCAGCGCGACACGGCAGGCGAGGTCCCCGCCCGTCGCGGTCAGGCGGACGAAGCAGGCGGAGAGACCCGCGAGCGCTCGCTCGACACAGTCCTCGAAAAATTCATAGAGAAAGGAGATTTTCTCAATTGGGTACACCCCGTCTCCCTCACTCACCACCGACGAGACGGCGCCGTAAAAGGACAGCGCGTCGGTGGATTCCCGCACCGAATACACGAGTTCCGAGAACCGCGCTCCGCCGTCTTTTGCCAGCATGGCGAGGTTGCTCCGCCGTTTCAGATAGACCCCGTACACGACGGCGGTACGGAGCGCACGGTCTTTCTCCTCGGGGGTGTCCGCTTGGGAGAATACCATCTGCATTTTCTTCAGGTGCGGGCGGAACAGCGTGAAGATGCCTTCATACAGTTTATTCTGTTCCTCGATTTTCGAGCGCTGTTCTTTCAGTTTGTTTTCGGCGGAGATGAGGTCGCCCTCCTCCGAGAGGGTCTCGTTCGCGTCGGCGAGTTTCTCATTGATGCGGTGGATGACCGAGAGGTCCTCGGTCCAAAAGACTTCGCCCCCACGGATTGCCTGTGCCCGCAGGACGAGGTCGTCGTGGAGCAGAATTTTCCCGTTCTCCGCCGCGGCGGTCGCCTGTGCGGGGGTGATGGCGGGGGCGGACCGAGAGCGCAGAACCATCTGCAAAGAGGAGTCCGCGATGCTCGCGGAGATGTTCGCGAGGTCGAAGAACCTCGCATGTTCGACATTCGTGGGGATGAACCCGATCCGCAAAAGACTCTCGCAAACAATCACGACGCTGAAAGTCAACGATTCCGGGGCTCTCAAAAACGAGGGATCGAACACCTCCCGCAGAATACAGAGCGCCCCGCAGGTAAAGAACAGGACGAGCGGAATCCACGCTTTTTTGCGACAATGGGAAATGCGGCATTTGAAATAGAGCAGAATCCCGACGGCGAGGAATAAGCCCGCCATCCACGCGAGGGCGAGATAGTAGCCGGGTCCCCATTTATAGATTTTATTGGCGAACGCCAGTCCTTTGGGGAAGGAGAATACGAACTCGTGGAGGTCGTTCGTGAAGACCAGCAGAATGAGTGCCGCCGCGGGGACAAAGAGCAAGTACCACGGTTTTGGGAGCGGTCTCCCGTCTTTGCGCGCGGTGCCGAGCACGGTGAGAAGCAACACCACGGGTGCGAGACATCGTGGGATGTAGTAGGAATACCACAGATACCGCGTCGCGGTCTCCCCGAAAAAGATTTCATATTTGAGGAGCCGCAAGAACAATAGTAGACCCATCAGGGCGATGGTGGAGGTCAGCCCGATGCGGATCTCTCTCACCGAGACGCGGCTGATGAGCGAGACCGTCCAATAGGCGAAAATGCCGATAAAGAGAAAGTGGGCGGCTAAGGTCGCGAACAGCCGTATCTCCCGCGAATCGATACGGTCATCAAATGCCTGAATGAAGCAGGCGACGACGAACAAAATGCAGAGAATGACGATGGGCAGGATGCCGGTTCGCTTATTTGATTCGGTCACTCGCATGGATGCGCCTCCTCTCGTGTTTCTTTGTGCGGCTCGTCCGCGACCCGCTCATAGGTCACGATGCCCGAGAGGTCGCAGTCGAGGTAGTCGCAGATGCGGAGCAGAATTTCGGTGGAAACCGGCTCTTCCCGATAGAACTTGGTGAGGGTATTCGGCGAGATTCCGACCGCCCGTCGGAAATCCGCGCGGCTGATCTTGCGGTCGATGAGCAGTTTCCACAGGTTTGCGTAACAGATTTGACGCGCCATGAGAGGTCTCCCTTGCGAGGGTGGGTTGCACCCGGTATTCGGAAATATCATACAAGATGATTATAGAGGAAGATTCACAAAATAGCAAGAACAATTCATATAAATAACATACAATTTCGCATTATCTTGCGAATTTTTGCTTGCGCGGCGCCGTTTTGCGGCTCCGTATATCGGGGCACTTGACAGAAAAAACCGCCCATCTCCGTGGGCGGTTATCTCGGGGTTGCCTTCGAGAATTATTTGACTTTCTTGAAGTTCCCGAACACTTCGTTCACCTTCTCGAAACTGGCGAAGGTGTCGGGGGTGTTCTTGATGATACGCATCATCTCGCCGAGCTGGCGCTTGTTGATGATGCAGACCAACATATATTTGTCGGTGTCCGAATACATGCCGTGCACATTCACCTCGGTCACGCCGTGGTGCAGGCGGGTGAGCAGCTCTCGCGACAACTCTTTGGGGTGGTTCGTGACAATCTCGAACTTGTACCCGCTTTTAAGTCCCTTGATGCCGTTATCCACGATGACATTGGCGATAAACAGGTTGAGCAGGGTGCAGATGGCGGGGGTGACCTTCATGCCGTAGACGAAGAACGAGATGAGTACGACGGAGGAGTCGATGAGAAACGAGACATAGGCGATATTGAGTTCGGGTTTCACGTGTTTGATGAGCGCGGAGATGCCGTAGGTGCCGCCGCTCGCGCCGAACCGCCGCAACATGAGCGAAAAGCCGAACCCCGAGATGACCCCCGTCGCGATGCAGGCGAAGAGGATATTGAAGTCCTCGCCGCTCGTCAAAAGAGAGTAGGGGGGCAGTCCGATGAGGGCATAGAGATCCGGCAAAAAGGACTGGACGAGAAGGTAGATACTGAGGATAAACCCGAGTTTTCGGTTGACAAACGCAGAGAGCAGAATGAAAATCGGCAGGCTGAACGCCACCATCAAAATCGACCAACTGACCCTCCCCCCGAGTAAAGTGTGCGTGATGGTCGCGAGACCGCCGACCCCGCCCGGAGCGAACCCGTTGCTGTTCTGGAAAAAGTAATAGGCGGTACCGACCACGGCACCCGCGAAAATGGCGTACAGAATATCGTAAATCCAAATGAATACTTTTTTGCGCGTCGTTTGAATGGTCTGTTCTTTCACAATACTCACCGCGATTCTTTTACATTCGCTTCCCGCCGTCGGCGGGAGTTTCACAGGGCGGTTCACGAAACGCCCTTGCTCGCTTCGATGCCGTGCTTGTCCTGCGGGTTCCCCTATCACAGGGCGATATGGAAAACGCCCGTTCCGACAGGGGAGGTCACCCGCGAAAAACGTGTGTTTTTCGGAGCCTAGACCATTATATAGAAACGCGAGGCAAAAATCAAGGGAAACGGCGAAGGATATGAAAATACAGTCGGATACGCGCGGCGCGCCCGTGCGGTTTGTCGAAAAATGTCGAATCGGTCGGGCGGGGACAAAAAAGGTGCGAGACGGGAGAACCGTCTCGCACGCCCGCGGAGCGGGTAGGTTTTGCGTGTGGGAATTTGCTGTGTCACTTTACTTCAAAGTCAAGGCGGAGCCGTCAAAATCGAGGGTGAAGACGGTATCGGGGGCGGGGTCGTCCTCGATGATCTTCCGGGCGACGAGGGTCTCGACCGCGCTTTGGAGATAGCGGCGGAGCGGACGCGCACCGTAGACGGGGTCATAGCCCGCGCCGATGATATGCGCTTTGGCGCTGTCGGTGACTTCGAGTTTGAGGTGTTTTTCGTCGAGGCGCTGACGGAGTCCTTCGAGCATCAGGTCGACAATCTTCGAGATGTTCTCACGCGTCAGCGGACGGTAGAAGACCACTTCGTCCAGACGGTTCAGAAATTCGGGACGGAACGAGCGGCGGAGCAGGTCGTTCACCGTGGCTTTCGCCTCGTCCGTGATATTGCCGTTCTGGTCGATGCCTTCGAGGATCGCCTCGGAGCCGAGGTTGGAGGTCAGGATGAGGATGGTGTTCTTAAAGTCG
>JAQYLJ010000030.1 GCA_028720145.1 Clostridia bacterium | reverse complement strand
CCCGACGGGGCGCGCATATCCTGTCGAAGAGGCGACAAGGACGATTTCTTCTTTCCGACAGAATCCGTCCGCACTCCCCCGCGCTTTCCTCGTGCCATGTCAAAGCGGCGCCGTATTTGTCGGTTCCGCCCGGTCTTTGCGATGAATTTTTTTCATCTCATGTCGGGCACCGACATAGGATTTCGGTTGGCGGCACGGTATGTGACCGCTCCCTCTCGGTGCGACCGTCTCCGTGCGGTCGCGGTGGCGTATCGGTGCGTGGCTCTTTGACGTTGCCTCTCCCACCCGTCACGCGCGAGGACGGAATGGCGGCATTCCCCCACAGCTCGCTTGCCGTCTCTTGCAAAGCTCTTGCACGTGTGATAAAATGTACACAGTCTTTTCTCGTTTTACTCCGCGCGTAGCGCGGCGCCCCCCCCGCGCGGGGTCTAAACAAGTCCCTCCGGCAATAGAATACTAAAAACGGAGGGTGTCTTATGAAACGGATATTCAGACGGTTCCCGCTCCTTTTACTCTTGTCCCTTTGTTTCACTATCACGGGTTGCGGCGGGGACGCAACCGACCTGCTCGCCTATCAGGCGCGCGAGATGCGCCTCGCGGTCTCGTATGAGCGCGGCGGCGTTACTTACGCGGGCGAGGTCTGGCTCGCCGCGGGCGGCGAGGGACGGGATCTCACCGTGACCTATACTTCTCCCGAGACCGTGCGGGGTGTCTGCTATGGGCGCACGAATGGGACCGTCTCCGCGTCCTACGGCGCGCATACCGTCGCGGCGGACGAAGATACACTGCTCCCCCTCTCGCTCTTCTCCATTCCGCGGGACGCGAAGGTCATGTCGATCGACAAGACCGAAGAGGGGCGCACCGCCGTTCTTGCCAAAGGCGAAACGGTCTACACCCTGCGTTTCCGCGGGGACGGGGAAATCCCTTATTTTCTCTCTTGTGAGAGCGGAGGCGCATATCTCGCGCTGACGGTCGAAAAAGATTTATCGAGTGCTCTCGGGTCTGCGGAATAAGATCGCGAGACAGGAAAAGAGGTATTCCATGGCGCTCTCCGGCGTAGTGATTCTCAACAAACAGGAAGGCATGACCTCGCAGACCGCGGTACGGCGGCTCGCGCGGATTTTCGGCGTGGAGAAAGCCGGGCATACCGGCACCCTCGACCCCATGGCGACCGGGGTGCTCCCCGTGCTCATCGGGCGGGCGGTCAAGGCGAGCGAATACCTCACCGAGGGGAATAAGCACTATCTCGCGACCCTCCGTCTCGGACTGACGACCGATACCGAGGACACCACGGGAACCATTCTCACCGAGACCGACGAACTGCCGGACGAGCCTGCCGTCCAGACCGCCATCGCCTCATTTGTGGGCGCGGGGACCCAAATCCCGCCCATGTATTCTGCGCTCAAAGTCGGGGGACAAAAACTGGTCGACCTCGCGCGCCGCGGGGTGACGGTCGAGCGCACCCCCCGCCCGATTGAGATTTTTTCCCTCTCCGCCGAGAAACGGAATGCGCGGGACTACGCGCTCGATGTCGTCTGCACCAAAGGCACCTATATCCGCACCCTCTGCGCCGATATCGGGAAAAAACTCGGTTGCGGCGGCGTGATGGCATCGCTCGCGCGTCTCGAAGCGGCGGGGTTCCCGCTCGCGGGCGCCGCGACCCTCGACGAATACGCCGCCATGTCGCAGGAGGAACGCGAACGCCGCGTGATTCCGGTCGAGACCCTGTTCTCGTCCTACCGGGAGTTGGTCGTCGGCGCATTCTTCTCGCGTCTTCTCCGTGCGGGACAGGCCGTCTTGCAGAAGAAACTCGGATGCGCGTATCCCGCGGGTACCCGCGTGCGTCTTGCGGACGAGAGCGGATTCTTCGCCCTAGGTGAAATCTCGGAGGACGGCGAGCGCGTGAAAACAGTCAAGCTCTTTGCGCTCTAAGCCGTGTACTGACCCATCCCTCTGACCTATGTAAACTTTTGATTGTATGCGACGGGTTTCTCCCGCCGAGAAAGGAGTCCTATGGCATTTGCACCCACCCCCGCACAAAAAGCGGCGATCGACACCCGCGACCGCTCTCTGATTCTGTCCGCGGCGGCAGGGTCCGGAAAGACGGCGGTGCTGACGCAGCGCGTGATTGCCGCCCTGACCGACCCGGTCTCCCCCCTCTCCATCTCCCGTCTGCTCGCTGCGACCTTTACCGAATCGGCGGCATCCGAGATGCGTTCGCGCATCGGCTCCGCCTTGGCGAAAGCCGTGCAGGAGAGCGGAGACAGCGACGCGGCGGCGCGGGAATTACGGCTCCTCCCTGCCGCAGACATCTCCACCATCGACGCCTTCTGTCATAAGATTCTCCGCCGTTACGGGGGCGAACACATCCCCGAGGGATTCCGCGTGACCGATGCCGCGGAGGCGGATAACTACTGTGCAGAGCAGATGGAAGATACCATCGCCGCCGGATACGCAGGGAAGATTCCCTCGCTCTCGGGAGAGGACTTCTCACGCCTGACCGACCGCTTGGTCGGGGTCTCGGATGAAAAGAACCTCGCCGAGACGTTTCTGAACCTCTATCGGAAACTGTCGACCTATGAGCGCGGGGTCGCCACCCTCGACGACTTCGCCGACCGCTACACGACCGACGCGACTTTGCCCGTATTCGAGACCACTTGGGGCAAGATGCTGAAAGACCTCACGCAAGCGCGTATGCACCGCGCGGCGGAAGACTTAATCGAATATTTTGAAACCGAAGTTTTCCCGATGGAATCCTTCGTCGATTCCACCGTTCCCGATTTGTGTCGGAGTTGGCTCCCCTCCCTGAAAGAACTCGCCTCCCCCACCACCTATACCGCCTGTCGGGAGGCAGTCCTCTTTCCCGTTCCCACTTTTTATAAAAACCGACACAACGCAAAATGGAAACCCCTGATCGACGAGCTAAACGAACGCCGCAAGGCGTATAAAGCGGCGCGCACCGCGCTGCTCGGGAAAGAAAAAGATCAGGTGTTGTTCACCTATACCGAAGAAGAATGGCATCTTTTGTACCGCGACCTCGCGGAGGTTCTTCATGCGCTTTCCGCGGTTCTTTCCGAATTTGACCGCCGCTATTTTGCCGAGAGTCTCCGCCGCCGCGCGTTCGACTTCAACCAATTGGAGCGTGCGACCTATGACCTGCTGATTGAGAACGGCGAGCGCACCGAGACAGCGAAGTCGGTCGCCGCCTGCTACGACATGATTTGCGTCGACGAATATCAGGATGTCAGCCCGCTGCAACACGCGATTTTTGAAGCCATCTCCGACGAGCGCAACCGATTTTTCGTCGGGGACATCAAGCAGTCGATTTATCGGTTCCGCCACGCGGAGCCGGAGATTTTCGCCGCGCTCCGAAACAACTATCCCCGCCTTGCCTATGACGAAAATACGGGCGAGGTCCCCGCGGGTGCGGAGGACGAGCCGATGGTGTCGCACTTCATGAGCGAGAACTTTCGGTGCGACCGCGAAATCGTGCGGTTTGTCAACCGTGTTTTCTCCACCCTGTTCGGTGCCGCGGGCGAGAGCATCGGGTACCGTGACGAATACGACTGTCTCCGCCATGCGAAGTCGGACGAAGGCGTGACGCTGTTCCCCCGCCCCGAGGTCGTGATTTTCGATTCACTCGCGGCGCGGCAGGCGGCGGAGAAAGAAACCGCCGAAAAAGACGGGCTTCCGACGGCGAAAGACCTTGCGCAGGAAGCTGAGAAAGCCACACAAGACGACGACGAGACCTCCCCGACGGGGATCACCGACGAAGCGGCGTGGGTCGCCGCGGAGATTCACCGCCTTTTGACCGAGGGGAGCCATAACAACGGCACCACCCCGTTGAGACCCTCCGATATCGTCCTGCTCTCCCGCTCGGTTTCGGGAGAAGCAAAGACCCTCCCGTTTGTCCGAGCGCTCGCGCGATACGGCATTCCGGTCGCCCTGCCCGAGGAAAAGAATTTCTTTTTGAACCCCGAGGTACTTCTCGCGGTCAGTTTGTTGGAGGTCATCGACAACCCCCTGCGGGATGTCCCCCTCGCCGGGGTGCTCTGCTCCCCGCTCTACCGTTTCACCCCCGACCATTTGGCGGCGATACGGCGGGAGACCACGGGCGGGATTCCCCTCTATGACGCACTCCGCACCTATTGTACGCTCCATCCCGACTTTACCGCGGGGGCACACTTTCTCTCCCAGCTCGCGTCGCTCCGAGAGACGGCGGAAGATTCTCCCGTCTCTATGCTCATCCGCCGCATCTTCGCCGAGACCCCGCTCCTCAGCATTGCGGGCACGGACGGTCGCCCGGGGGAAAAGAACCTCAAACTTCTCTATCATTACGCCTGTGCGTTTGAAGGCTCGGACTATCCCGGACTCTACGGATTCCTCAAATACATCACCCGTCAATCGAAGAGCGGCAGTTCATTCAAGACTCCCGCGCAAAACGAGGCGTCAGACGCGGTACGCATCATGACCATCCACGGCTCCAAAGGGCTCGAATTTCCGGTCGTCTTTGTCATCAACTGCGGGGCGACTTTCTCACACAAAGATGAGAAGGAGAGCATTCTCATTGACAGCCGTCTCGGCGCCGCGCTCCCCCTCCGTGTCCTCTCGGGACAGGTCTCGGTCGAGAACCCGATACGGAAACTGCTCGCCTACGCGCTCCGCGAAAAAGGGCATGAAGAGGAAATGCGTCTCCTCTATGTCGCCCTCACCCGTGCGCGTGAACGCCTGTATGTCACGGGTACGGTGCCCGGGCGGTCTCAATTCGGAAAGGTTATCTCCGAGCGCGCCGGTGCCGCCGCGGAGCAAAAGACCCGCCACGCGGTTTTGGATTGCACCTCGTATCTCGAATGGATGACCGCCGTCTCCATGACCGAGGGGAAAGACCCCATTGATTTCCGTCTGATCAGTGAGGCGGTCCCTGTCCCCGATTATACCGAAGAAGTCGCCGAGACGGTCGGAGACGAGCATGAGGTCGCCGCATTGGAAGATAAACTGACGCGAACATTTGACGCATCGCGCGCGGCAGTCGGCGGTGTTCGGCTCCCGAAGAAACTCGCGGTCTCGAAGCTCTATCCCCGCCTGCTCGACGGGAGCGAGGACGAGGAGACCGATCTTACCCCCACCGTCTCACCCGACACCCCCGACGAGGGGGAGAACGACCCGCACGAGAAATACTATCGGATGCCCGCCGCCTACGCGGGTACCCGTCCGCCCGACCCGACCGAGCGCGGGATCGCCACCCACCTCTTTATGCAGTTCTGTGATTTCCGACGCCTGAGAGATTTAGGGGTAGACGCCGAGATGACCCGACTGACGGAGGAGCAATTCCTCTCGCCCGAGACCGCTGCGCTCACCCGCCCCGAGGAGCTCGAAACTTTCCGTAATTCCGCCCTGCTCGACGACCTACTCTCGGCGACCCGCGTGAGACGGGAATTTCGATTCCATATGTTCCTCCCCGCCGAGGACTTCACCGCAAGTCCCGCGCTCCGCGAGACCGTAAAAGGACAGTCTCTCTTTATTCAAGGGGTGATTGACGCGCTCATCGAGCGCGCCGACGGCACCTTGGTTCTCATCGACTATAAGACCGACCGTCTGACCCGAGAGGAACGGCGGAACCCCGCCCTCGCGGCGAAAAAACTCATCTCCCGCCACGGCGAGCAGATGCACTATTACGCGGCGGCGGTCGAACGCATCTTCGGTCGCGCCCCCGACCAAATCCTGCTCTACGCGTTGCACACCGGCACGGCATACCCTGTCCCGCTGTCGTAAGCGCGACACGCGATATGCCTGATGTCCCAAGCGGACAATCCCGCCATGAATTGCAACCTGCGGTTGCATAAGTTGCATAAATTGTAAGCGGAACTTTCGAGTTTTTTCCTGCCTTCTCCTGCGGGAGAAGGGGGACCGCGTCAGCGGTGGATGAGGAGTTAGTGAAGAAAACAATACTTCGCGTCAAAGATGAATCTAAGAAAAACGCCTCATCCGTCAGACGATGGCTGCCACCTTCTCCCGCGGGAGAAGGCGTGGTATTGCCGTTGCTGTAACCGATAACACAGAATCCAACAAATACAGAGTTCCCGCAAACATAAAATCCCACAAACCGTTTGATAGGTCTGTGGGATTTTTGATTGTAGGGAGATTTCTCAACTTAACACATCTCGCAGGATAAGCAGAATGATTTGATGCTAGCGCATCATGAATTGGCGTTCGCCATGATTTCTCGTCGGCACGCCGCCTCCTCCATGAATTGCAACCAATGTGCCGCAGGCACAATTCATGCCGCACGCAATTCATGAAAGCTCGGCTTTCAATTCATGCAACCGTGAGGTTGCAATTCATGGCGTGATGGTACACTCGGGTTACTCTCGTGCATCCGTTTCACCGCGTGCCGCCGATTTTTCCGGCTCCGCGCTGATATCAACAGGTTCCGCGACAGCCGTTTCCGGCGCGTCTGACGCGGACGGCGCTTCTGCCGTTTGCGGCTCCTCCTCGCATTTCACAGCGACCTCGACGGGTGCCGTGGTATCAATCGCTCCCGCGTGTCCCTTGGCGAGACGCGCCGCTTTCTTTTCGGCTTTCTTGCGGGCGCGCTCCTCTTTCTTGGAGAGCGCGGTGTCGCCGTCGAGCACCGTGGCAATCATACCCTCGGTGCGGAGGTCATCGATGACCTCTTGCCGCGTCTTGCGTTCAATGTAGGTGAGATACCCGATGGAGAGCAGATTTTGTACCCCGTCGATGAGCAGACCGACCCCGAGCAGACGCGAAGCGGCGAGCAGTTCGGTCTCGAAGTCGAACTGACGGCGCAGCATAACGGCACCCAGCGTAATGGTCGCGGCGGCGAGCGCCAACATGATCCACCAGAACGCCGAGCGATAGCGTTTCGAGAGCGCCGCGGTCTGCAATTTGAAAGAGCCGTCGATGATGAGATACAGCCCCGCAAGCATGACGATATACGCATACGCGCCGTTAATCGGAATCATGAAGAAGATGCCCGCGGCGACGGCGGTCCCTGCCATGACCATGCGCGCCCAGAATCGGAAGCCCCGCTCTTTATTTGCGAGCGTCAGGGCGATGTAGATGCCCGAGAACACGACTGCGGTCGCGCCGATCCCGATCTTCACCCCTTTGATGGCATTCTCACCGAACGAGAGGAAACAGATGCCCGCCCCCGCGAAGAGGATGGCGAACAGCAGATACCCCCATTTGAAATCCTTGATTTTCGTCCAAAGCGACTTACTCATTTTATCTCCTTTTCGCCGAATCGGATTCCAAGCGAGCGGTGCTTCGGCATTCGCCGTCTCGCTATATAAACGGATATCGTTATCATACGATTCAAAACACAAATGCGTCCGTGCGCGACCGAATCGGACGGGCAAATCCGCATCTATCAAAAAACCTGACACACCCGCAAGACCCGCGCGCTTGCCCCACGCTACGCTTGCGCTGCTCAAAGGACTTGCAAACGGCGCTTCGGGCGGGTCTTACGCGAGCGGCGGGGGCAGGAAACGGAGTTCCCCCAAATAGCCGTCATTCGCATATTGCCTAAGGTAGAACCTGCCGTCTTCATAGTCGAACAGACTGACCGACGCATTCGCCGGCAGATAGAGCCGCTTACAATCAGCGGGAGCCAATCCGAGGACGCGGCAGGCGAACATACAGATAGCGGTCGCGTGGGAAGAGAGGAGCAGGGTCGCGTCGGTGTCTCCCGCCGCATCATGCTTGCGGCAAATCTCGAGAACCGTCCGATAGACGCGGTCCCCGACCTCTTGGGTCGATTCCCCTCCGTCGGGGCAAGCGAGTCCGAGGTCACGGCGGAAAGTGTGGTAAGAGTCGGCGTATTCGGCGGCGAGAACGGTAAAGGGAAGCCCCTCCCATTTGCCCGCAAAAATCTCGCGGAGACCCTTGCACGCCTTCACCGTTAAGCCGAGTTTTTCCGCAATGGGCGCGGCGGTCTCGCGCGCTCGAAGCAAGTCCGAAGAATAAACAGAGGTGATTCCCTGCTCCGCGAGATAGGAAGCCGCGCGGTCTGCCTGCTGCCGTCCGAGGTCGGAGAGCGGCAGGTCGGTGTGCCCGAGGAACCTGCGTTCCAGGTTCCCCAAGCTCTGCCCGTGTCGCAAAAAGAAAACGTGTATCATGGTAGCAATTTTTACAATCTTTCTTGAGAAACAGTCGCGCGCAGTGTTTTCGTCATGTTTCTCTCGACGACAAAGCGCATTCTCGGGCACGGCAGCTTCTCCGCCGGGTATGCAAAAACAGACGAATTTCTACGTCTTTCAGCGGTGTTGCAATCCATTCTTATGCACGACATTGCCCGCCGCGACATATTTGAATTTATTTTAGCACAGAACTATCAAAAAAGCAACCGAAAACGCATAGGATTCCCGTGTTTTCCAAGCTTTTTCAGTGAGGCATAAACTCTCATATATAGATTGCATTTATTGCCTTACAGACAAAATAGCGCACCGTTACCACGCAGAGAGAACGCAAAATGAAACGGCGAAAAACGACGCAAAATGTCGACCCGTTGACAATTCGATTTGTCAGTTTGTCAGTAACTCGGCGTCCCCGCCGAAAGAAGCGAAGAGGCGGATAGAAGAAAATAGGGAAACGGCGTATCTCGCCACAGGTTCGTATTACTCGCCCGTTGTGCGGTAAATCGGTCATATTCTGGCGTTTTCGGTCGAAAAAACTGTTTTGTGGCGATTTTCTGCAAAACAGCAATCAATCTATGTGCTATAAATCCCAAGTGCATACCAAAACGCATCTCAACGCATAGAATGCTTTAGCAAAATACCGTCTGCAAAAGCAAAAAGACGATAGAACCCGCGAAAAAGACCCGAAACCCGCCAAAAACGCGGCGTAAAACCCGAAAAACCCGCAAACCCCTAGAAAAACTCGACCAATTTCACCCGAGAGGCGTCCGTCTCCCATTTTCCCGAGTTTTTCAGAGCACCAAACAAAACAAATACACTCATTGTTTCACCCGCAACCAGACAGCATCATGGCAGACGACATCATGGCAGACGATATCATGGCAGACGACATCATGGCAGACGACATAGCTGACAGCATATATATCCCATGTTTTTGTATTTCAAAAGCGCTTTTCAATCCGTTTAAGCAAAGATTATCCCGCTCCCCGCGTATACAATTGTCTAGGCTATTTTCTCCGCACCGATCGGCTCGTCATCAGAATGTTTCACATGAAACATTTTCTTTATGACAGCATTTGTCCATTTATTCTGTGAAACAACTCGTATAAATCGCATTTTGATAGGTCGCACCGCGAAAATTCGCGCCTTCTTTCCGTTTTTCCCCTCATGATGTTCTGTCCGCTCCATTGTCACGCAAAGACTGCGTTTTCCAATCGTTTGACATCATTGTACGCCCGTTTTAGCAGGAGATGTAAAACATCCCTCGCCGCGAAGAACTATGTCTTTTTCCCATTGTTTCACATGAAACATTGTTGTTTCGCGAAAAAAGTACACAGCCTCTATCGTCGAGAGGCAAATCACTTCCTGTTTCCACACATACCGCAATCCAAGGCTGATTTCTTTTCTTCCTGTCGAGATAAGCCCTATTGACAGTGCGCCCGTCGGATGTCGGTATAAGGGAAGTATTTCAGAGCGGGGAAGTGAAAATCCGGCAACGGCCTAGCATAACCGGAATAGAGCGTTTGGGACTTTTGGTAACTCCGGCGCGGACAAACTATCATCTGGCGTATAGAACCCCCATTAAAAGCCCCGTTGTAAAACCCTGAATCAAGCAGTGTTCATCGCACGCAAAACCTCCGAGCGCATCTTGACACACAGCGCGGTGCTATACACCAAAAAGCGAAGGGCGGACAAACGTCGACAAATGGCACGATGCGCGCTGTACCATCGAATTTGGTCCGCCGCCTCGTTATTCACATGACATATGCCACGTGTTTACCGATTCCTGCAGCGCAGCTTATGAAGCATTCCGACAATAGATTATCCGTGGAGGCACTCGCGCGGCTGCGTTTCATAAGCGGCCGCACTTGTTATCAGCGCAATTTTCCGCCCGAACGCTTTTTATAGCCGTCCTGCCGCTTTCACGTGGCTCCCTTGTTGTTTTTCCTTGTATTTTCGTTCTCGTCTGTCCGAATCTGCACGATTTTTGTAGAATTATGCCTAAATTTTCTTGCGATTGGTATCCCCGGCTCGTTGACTTTTTGTTTTGCTTCCTTTATAATAATAATAGACAGATATCGATATATTCGATATATATTTATCGATTGTGGTGTTTCTTGGACCCATTGTTTCATGTGAAACATTATTGAGTCACGGATTGAACCGTATATCTTATTGGGAAACTCCGCTCTGTAGATTCTGTTCTGCGTGCGGATTTCCTTATAGAACCGCGCTTACAGCGCAAAATCGTGCGTTCGCACACAAAATCGTCCCACAGCAGCGCCTTGTTACTGTTGTGGGGAATCCCATCTCATTTCTGAAAGAATCATCATTGATATACATACTATGGGGAAAATAATCTCGTTTTCTAACCAAAAAGGCGGGGTCGGCAAAACGACCACCTGTATCAATATTGCCTCAGCATTGGGACTTCTCGATAAAAAAGTCCTACTCGTGGACTACGACCCGCAGGGAAATACCACCAGCGGTGTCGGGGTCGATAAGCGGGGGCTGGAAGGCACGGTCTATCGTGTCATCACCGGCGGTATGTCCCTAAAAGATGCAATTCGATCCACCGTCTATCGGGGAGTCGACATTCTGCCGACCACCATGGACCTCGCGGGCGCGGAAATGGAGTTCGCAGGGAGCTTTTCCAAGGATAACAACCCGTTGTCCCTGCTGAAACAAGTCAAATATGACTATGATTATATTTTGGTGGACTGCCCGCCGTCGCTTGGGTTTCTGACCCTGTCATCCCTCGCGATTTCCGACGGGGTACTGGTACCTATGCAATGCGAATTTTATGCGCTCGAAGGGCTTTCTCAGCTCATTCCGAATATCGCGCGGGTCAGAAAGAACTTCAACCCCTCCCTGCAGCTCGTCGGGATTCTGCCCACCATGTACAACGGTCGCCTGACGCTCACCCGTCAGGTGATCGCGGAAATCAAGAAGTATTATCCGAACAAGCTGTTCCGTACGCCCATCTCCCGCAGTGTGCGATTGTCCGAGGCGCCCGGATTCGGGAAACCCATTCATTATCTCGACCCGAAGAGCCGCAGCGCCGAGGAATATACTGCCGCCGCAGTGGAGCTCATCGAGCGGATCTGACGGGGTTTTCGTGAGCAGAACGGTTCGTTTTGGAGCCTTCCATTACGGAACGCACCGTTTTGAGTATCATTCGGGGCACCATGCACATGTTGGAATCCGGCAAATGCTTTACCATAATAAAGTGCTTGCGATTTTGCAAAAAACATCTGTTAAACGCACATTTTTGTCCGTAAACTGCGCTTTTTAGCTTGTAATTCGCGATAAGTGAGCGGAAAATCGGAAAATCCCGCAGTTGACACTCCGACAATCGCATTCTGAAAATCCTCTTTACCCGTGAGCCGACGACTCGCGTCGCGGCGTTTCCCATCCATCAAAAGAAAAACTCGTTCAAAATAAAGGAGAATCGTCATGAGTAGCAAACTGACAGGTCTCGGGCGCGGTCTCGACGCCCTCTTCACAGATAACAGCGGAGACGAGGAGAAGCAGAGCCGCCTCCGCACCCTCCGCATCCCCATGATTGAGCCGAAGAGCGACCAGCCCCGCAAAGATTTTGATGAAGACGCGCTCGCCGGGCTCGCTTCATCCATTTCGGTGCACGGTTTGTTACAGCCGATCTTGGTCAGACCCCTCCCGAACGACCGCTATCAGATCGTCGCAGGGGAGCGCCGCTGGCGCGCCTGCAAGATGGCGGGTCTGGATGAGATTCCCGCCCTTATCGTCGATGAAGACGAGGCGGAAGCAGCGGAAATCTCTCTCATCGAGAATATTCAGAGACAGGATCTCAATCCGCTCGAAGAGGCGATGGCTTACCGCGCGCTGATGGACAACTTTGACCTCACGCAGGAAAAGCTCGCGGAACGGGTCGGGAAGAGCCGTCCCGCCATCGCGAACGCCTTGCGCCTGCTCGACCTGCCCGAAGAGGTGCTCATGCTTTTGAAAAACGGCTCCATCACCGCGGGACACGCGCGCACTTTGGCGGGCTGTAAAAACCCCGAAGCGCAGATTCTGCTCGCGCGGCAGGTCGCGGGCGGAGGTCTCTCGGTGCGTGACCTCGAAAAAGCGGTCAAGCGGGCGAACCGCCCCGAGAAACCCGAAAAAGAGAAACCCTATCGGGTGGACTATGCCGCCGACCTCGCGAAACGCATGATGACCCGTCTCGGACGCAAGGTCTCGATTTCCGACCGCGGCGTACAGAAATCCGTGACCCTGTTCTACGACGACAACGAAGACCTCGAGGTGCTCCTGACCCAAATCTGCGGCGCGGAATTCCTCGACGAGATTTGACTTTCATGCATGCCTTTTGTCTTGCGGCAGGGTCTTACTTTGCCGACCTCTTTACCGTGGAAGCGGGGAACGGGGCATACGCGTTTCTCCCGTATTTGGTGACCGCCGCCGCTGTCGCCATCCTCTTCGCCGCCGCCTATTTCACCTTTTGGCGCGCGCAGGAATCGCGACTTCTCTCGCGTCTCTGCGACGCGGATGCCGTCGGGCGGGAAGCGGGGAAGACGCTCGAGGAGGTCGGCTACCCGCCGAAAAAACTCCGCACGCGTCTCCTCATGCGTCTCATGCGCTCCCCCGCCTGTATGCTCTACCGCAATCTGTCGACCGAAGAAATCGACGCCTTGATACACGCATTCGGCGAGGAGGAGCCGCAGAGCGAAACCGAACCCGAAGCCGAACCCGCAGCCGACGCATCTCCCGCCGTACAAGACGGCGCGGAGCCGAAAATTACGGCGTCGGACGGTTCTCCCGCCCCCGAATCCGCAAACAATAAGTCCGCGCAAAAAGAGACGCGGGAACACGCGCGCGAGCTGCGCCGCCGGGGTCTCGTGCTCTCCGTCCGTGAGGACACCCGTTTCTATATCCGCGAAGATCGCCTCGATTATGTAAAGGAACAAGCCGCCAAGTTCTCGCTCGACGATTACATGGGGCTTTTGTACACCACGGTCATCACGGTGGTTTTGTGGTTCATCGTCATGAATTTCCTCGACAACATAGTCGGGCTGTTTGTCAAATGAGTCCGTTTGAATTTTTCTTTACGACCGAAGAGATGTATCCGTATCTCGACGACGCGAAGCGGGACGGGCTCCTCTCCCTCTTACCGCTTTCGCGCGCCGCCCGCATCCGCAGTCCGAGGAAGGTCGAGGATCGAGCCCGCCGTCTCGCGGCGGAGGTCGCCCTGCGCCGTGTGTTACGGGAAGCGGGAGAATCCTATGCGCATCTCGAAATTGCCTATACCCCCACGGGGAAACCCTATTTTCGGGCGCGACCCGACCTCTCGTTCTCCCTCTCCCACGCCGCAGGTATGGCGTGTGTCGCGCTCGTGCGCGCGGCGGGGGTCGCCCCGCGGGTCGGGACGGATATTGAAGAGATTGTGTCGGGGGATGCCTTTGCCCGCAGATGCCGTGCGGCAGACCGTTTCTTCTCCCCGTCGTTCATGGAAGAGCTCGCACGCACGGCGGAATCCGAGAAACCCCGGGTCTTTACCCGCCTTTGGTGCCTGACCGAAGCGGCAGGGAAAGCAACGGGGGAGGGCTCGTCAGACTTTCGGGAGGCAGATCGTCTCATCGCCTTGGGCGAATCCCGCGAGGTGAGCTACCCCCTCGACTCGCACGGCATCCGCTACGCCTCCGCAACCGTTCTGCTCCCGCCGTCCGAAGATTCCCCCGTCTGACGGTTCGCCGGCTATCCGAGAGCCGAGCGGAAGAAAATGCCGCGGGTTTCCTTTTTCCCGTGCGGCACTTGCATTTTTCCTTATCCTGTGTTACTATCAAAGTAAAGAATACCGTACCGAACTTGAAAGGAGCATTCCTATGTGTAAACTGAAAACTCTTCTGAAAATCGCGGCGGTCGCCGCTGTCATCCCCTATCGCATTGCGGTCACGCCCGCGAGCGAAGAAGAAAACGCGCCGAAGAAAGTATCGGTCGACGCGTTCCTCTGGCGCGTAGAAGCCACGAAAGCAGCCGAGGGAGAAGAGCATGGCTCGTGCCGTGTGATTATCCCCTCCGAGGTCTGCCAAAAGACGGTGGCGAAAATCAAAGGTGCCTTCTCTCACGCCAAAGAGAAGTGCGCGGAAGCCAAAGAGAAGGCGTGCACCTGTGGAGAAGCCGCGAAGGACAAGGCGGTCGAAATCAAAGAGAAGGTCACCGAGGGCGTGACCGCCGTCAAGGAGAAGGTCACCGAGGTCGCGGATGAAATCAAAGCCAAAGTCGAAGAGGCCAAGGCGAAACGCGCGGCGAAGACCTCCGAGGAAGTCCCGGTCGAGGACATCACGGTCATTCCGACCGAAGAGCCCGTCCCCGAGGATGTCTCCGCGCAGAAGAAACCCGCACGGAAAAAGTCCTCCAAAAAGGTCGAGGCATAACCCCACCCCCGAAAACTTCATTTGGAAAAGTGCCGGCGACGGCACTTTTCTCCCGTAAAACCATTTGTCGGAGCAAAACGCTATGGCAGACCAAATAAAACACACCCGCGTCATTGTCGTCGGCGCGGGGCACGCGGGCATTGAAGCGGCGCTCGCCGCCGCACGGCTCTCCCTCGACACCGTCCTCTTCACGATTCAGTTGGACGCCGTGGGAAATATGCCCTGTAACCCGTCGATCGGCGGGACGGGGAAAGGCCACCTCGTCTATGAGATCGATGCCCTCGGGGGCGAGATGGGGCGGGCGGCGGATGCCGTCACTTTGCAGTCCCGTACCCTGAACGCGGGACGGGGCGGAGCCGTACATTCCCGCAGAATACAGGCGGACCGTATGGCGTACCGCATCCGTATGAAGCACACCGTCGAGAAAACCCCGCATCTGCGGCTCGTACAGGCGATGGTGACCGAGATTCTCTTCAAGGAGGAGCCGGACGGACGGCGGCGCGCCGTCGGCGTCAAGACGCAGCTCGGAGACATCTGGGAGGCGGATGCGATCGTTCTGGCGACCGGCACATACGCCTCTTCCGCCATCTTTGTCGGCGCGGTCTCCTATCCGGGCGGTCCCGACGGTATGATGCCCGCCGAGGGGCTTTCGGACTCGCTCCGCGCCGCGGGCATCTCCCTCCGCAGGTTCAAGACGGGAACCCCCGCGCGGGTGCATCGCCGCTCCATCCGCTTTGACGCGCTGGAAGAACAGAGAGGAGATGTCCCCGCGCTCCCGTTCTCCGCGGATACGAACCCCGAAGAATTTGCACATATTCCGCAAATGCCCTGTCATATCGTCTACACCAACGCCGAGACCCACCGCGTCATCCGAGAGCATATCGGTGAGAGCGCCATGTACTCGGGGAAGATCCACGGCACGGGTCCGCGCTACTGCCCCTCCATCGAGGACAAACTCGTCCGCTTCTCGGATAAGGACAGGCATCAGCTCTTCGTCGAACCCTGCGGGCGCGATACCGAGGAAATGTATCTGCAAGGATTCTCGACCTCGCTCCCCGTCTCGGTACAGGAAGAGATGATTAAGACCCTCCCCGGGTTCGAGAACGCCGAGATCATGCGTTACGCCTACGCCATCGAATACGACTGCATCGACCCCACGCAGCTGCTCCCCACGCTGGAATTCAAGGATTACCCCGGGCTGTACGGCGCGGGACAGTTCAACGGCACCTCGGGGTATGAGGAAGCCGCGGCACAGGGACTTGTCGCAGGTATCAATGCCGCCCTCGCCGTCAAAGGGGAAGAGCCCCTCGTGCTCACCCGTTCCTCTTCCTATATCGGGACCCTCATTGACGACCTCGTCACCAAAGGGACGAACGAACCCTATCGCATGATGACCTCGCGCTCGGAGTACCGCCTGATTCTCAGACAGGATAACGCCGACTTGCGCCTGACCGACCTCGGTCGACGGGTGGGGCTCATTGGAGACGAGCGCTACGCGGCGTTCGAGCAAAAACGCACGGCAATCGCGTGCGAGACCAAACGGCTCGAGTCCACCGTTGTCACCCCCACCGAAGAGCACAACGCCTATCTCGCGTCCCTCGGGACCGCGCCCATCAAAACCGGCATCAAACTGGCGGAACTTCTCAAACGCCCCGAGGTAAGCTATGAGAACCTCGCGCCCCTCGACCCGAGCCGCCCCGCACTCCCGCGCGCGGTGATTACCACGGTCGAGACGCAGGTCAAGTTCGAGGGTTATATCAAGCGCGAACTCGCGGAGGTCGAGCGGCAGGAGAAACTCGAACGCCGTGTTCTCCCCCCCGACCTCGACTACCTGTCCATCAAGGGGCTCCGTATCGAGGCGGCGCAGAAGCTCGCCGCCATGCGCCCGCTCAGCATCGGGCAGGCAGGGCGAATCAGCGGGGTAAACCCGGCAGATATCGGTGTGCTACTCGTCTATCTCGGGCGAAACGAATCCTGATATTGCCCCATACCCGCACGAGTCGCGAGAGAACAAAAATACACGGAGAGGAGCCGAAAATACGGCAACTCTTCGTGTTTTCGTTTTGCGCAGACGGGTGCTGAGGGAGAGATGCTCACAGCCGCACCGCGAAGACCAAATCAGGGGCGTCCGCCCGACTCCGCCCCCGAGAGACCCCGGAGACCCTGCCGAGACGGGCACCCCAAAACCCTGCCGTTGTCGGGCTAGACCTTTTTGATCCCGAACAGACGGCGGAGCAGCGGTCGAAGAATCCGCGGAGAATGTACCACGACGATTTTCATTGCGGTCGCCCCTTTATTCAGATTGGCGGGAGAACCCCCGATAGCATCTTATGCGCCCATGCCCCCGCCCGTGAAACAGCAATTCGCACAAAAAGAAAATTTGTTTTTGTCAGCTTTTTAGAAAATGCCCGTTCGCTCTTGCAAGGGGAAAGATAGATGATGTATAATCTATTCACTTAAAATTGCTCTGTCCGCGCGCGCATCGCGCGGCGGGCAAGACAGTACTTTTTTGGAGGCGCAACCTATGAAGAAACTCGTAACACTGTTTGGATTGGCGCTCGTGCTGACCCTCTCGGTCTTCTGTCTCTTTTCCTGCGTTGCCGCGATTCCGGGAGACGGAGACGGGTCGACCCTCTCGCTCACCGCGTCGGGTGCCGTGGTGCATGAGGGGACCTCGTCCGACGGCGCGACATGGAAGATCTACGCAGACGGCTCCATGGTGGTGGACGGCATGGTCGACACCATGTACAATTACGACCTGAACGGCGAGACCCCGGCGTGGAAGCAATATGCGTCCGAGGTCACCTCTCTGACTTTCGGGAGGGATGTTAAGGACATCGCCGCCTACGCGTTCTCCGATATGGACGCCATCGTCTGGATTGACTTCGGCGGCGTTCAGGCAATCGGCAGAGGGGCGTTTGAGAATTGCTCGAACCTCCGCCGCGTCATCACCGCGGGGGGCGTCAAGTCGATCATGACCGGCGCGTTCCGCAACTGCTACCGTGTGCGGGAGGTCAATCTCGACGGTGTGACCAATTTGGAATCGAAGGCGTTCGAGAACTGCCTGTCCCTCGTCTCGGTACAGATTCCCGACGCCATCAAGAGCAGCGCGACCGCCGCATTCTCCGGCTGCGATCAGATTCAGGAGATCGTCGCGCCCGGGGCTTCCGCCATCAAGACGGATGCGAACGGCTTTCTGCTGTTTGAAGAGACCATCGTGGTCGGCTACGACGGAAGAGCCACCGAAGTGACCCTCCCCGAGACCGCGACGGCTGTCGGCGATTACGCATTCTACGCAAATACCCAGCTGACCTCGGTCACCATCCCGAACAGCGTGAAGACCATCGGCGTTTCCGCCTTTGCGAACTGCTCCGAGATGAAGACCCTCTCGGTCGGCGAAGGCGTGATGGTGGTCAAAGCCGACGCGTTCGCGAACTGTCGGTCACTCGAAACGCTGACCTGGAACGCAAAGAAATCAACCGCCTCCGCCTCCGCGAGCGGCATCTTTGAAGGGGCGCAGAAGCTGACTTCTCTTACAATCGGGAAGTCGGTCTCGACCATCCCCGCCGCCACTTTCGCGAACTGCACGGCGCTGACCTCGGTCGTCCTCCCGAACACGCTGAAAGTGATTCCCGAGAGACTGTTCAGCGGGTGCACTTCACTCGTCTCGGTCACCCTGCCTTCGTCGGTCACCCTGTCTTCGTCGCTCACCGAAGTGAAAGAAGATGCGTTCCGCGGCTGCACGGCGCTCTCGAATGTCACTTTCCCCGCCTCCCTCACGGCAATCGGTCGGAATGCGTTCCGGAATACCGCAATCCATACGGTCGACCTCTCCTCGGTCGATGATATCGGGGAAGGCGCGTTCCGCGACTGCACCTCGCTCTTCGGGGTCATCATCGGAGAGGAGACGTTCATCAGCAGTGACTCTGCGGCATTCCTCGGTTGCTACCGCTTGGCGGATGTCATCAACAACGGTACCCTGCGCGTCAACAAAGGCACATCGAGTTGCGGGAATGTCGCGCGTTACACGCCCTTCACCATCGGTCGCTCGCTGGATGAATTCCGACTCGACGAAGTGGACGGATTCGTATTCATGGCAGACCCCTCGAACGCCTCGAATGTCTATCTCATCGGCTACACCGGCACGGACACCGACCTGACCCTCCCCGCCGATTATAACGGGAAATCCTATCGCATCTCCGAAAATGCGTTCCGCGGCTGTGTCGGTCTGCAATCCGTCACCATCCCCGCGGGAGTCATCGAGATCGGCAACCGCGCATTCGCCGACTGTCTCTCTCTCGAAACGGTTGACGCTACCAATGCCAAACCGACTGCCATCGGGAAAGAAGCATTCGCCTGCTGCACGGCGCTGACCTCGATCGCCCTGCCGACCTCGAGCGGCTTCACCACCATCGGGGACTCGGCGTTCTATGGCTGCTCCGCACTCACGCGTGTCACCGTCCCGAACGCCGTCACCACCCTTGGGGTATCCGCGTTCCAAGAGAGCGGTCTTGTCACCCTGACGCTCGGCACGGGTGTCACCTCCATCCCCGAACTGCTCTGCTCGGGTTGCGAGAACCTCAAAACCGTCAATGCGAACGGCGCGGTCACCGCGATCGCTCCCTATGCGTTTACGGGTTGCTCCCGTCTTGAAAACTTTGCACTCCCGACCACTCTCACCACCATCGGAGAATACGCGTTCTACGAGAACGCGCGGCTCCTGCAACTCGTCCTGCCCGACAGTGTAGAGACGGTCGGCGCGCACGCGTTTGAAAACTGCTCCCGCCTGATGAGCGTGACGGTCGGTGCGGGTCTTACCGATATCGGCACCTCCGCGTTCAACGGTTGCCATTACCTCTGGGAGGTCGTCAACCATAACAACACCGCGCTCACCCTGACGGCGGGTGCCTACACCAACGGCGGACTTACCCGTAACGCGGTTTCCGTTACGACCGTCTCGGGCATCCTCGCGACCAATGACTATCTCTTCTATGCGATGGAAGTCGAGAGCGGAGCCGGCACCAGAACCATGTACTACCTGCTCGGTTACACCGGAGACGCAACCGAGATCACCCTCCCCGCGAACTACAACGGGAGCGGATACTCCGTCGCCCCCTACGCATTTGCGTACTCCGCGGTCACGAAAGTCACTTTCAGCAACAGAATCCTTCGGATCGGAGCACACGCCTTCGATTCTTCCGCGCTCGAATCTGCGACCCTCTCGACCAACTTGCAAGCCATTGACGGGCACGCATTCTCGAATACGCCTCTCACCGAGATTACCCTGAACAGCACGGTCCTCTCGACCGTCGGAGACGGCGCTTTCTCGGAATGTAAGAATCTGCGCGTCGTCACCATCTCGGCAGGTGCGAACCTCGCGCTGGGCATGAACTGCTTTGCCGGTTGCTCCGCCCTCTCCGAGATTTCGTTCCCCGACACGCTCGCGTCCATCGGTGCGTTCTGCTTTAACCGTTGCACCTCGCTCGTTCAATGCGTATTCCCGGCATCGGTCACCTCGTTCGGGAACTACTGGTACGCGGACTGCCCGCACCTCACCGAGGTCGTGAATCTCGGGAGTGCGAATATCGGTAACCTGACCGACAAAAACTCGCATGTCACGAGCAAACAGAACAGCATGAAGAACTCCCTCATCAAAGAGGATGAAAACGGCTTCCTCATCTACAACAAGAAGGTCATCGTCGGTTACCGCGGCACAGAGAAGAATGTGGTGCTCCCGACCATCCCGGGCGGCGGTTCCATCTCGGCGTATGCGTTCTACGGCAGAACCGACATTGAGACGATCGTCATCAATTCGTCCATCACTTCCATCGGCGACTACGCCTTCGCGGGTTGCACCTCGCTGAAAGCCGTCTATCTCTCGTCGAGCACCCTGATTGGGCAGGACGGTGTCGGACGGTGTCTGTTCAGCGGTTGCTCCGACACCCTCGCGATCGGCACCGATCTCGCCTCGGCAGATGCCCTGCCGTCGACCTGGAGCGCGGACTGGAATGTCATCGGTGTCAATCCCGGACACGAGTTCCGCATCACCGACAGCAAGTGGGCGGACGCGAATGCCGGTCAGGTGTATGTCAACGCGACCTACGCCGTCAACTACGGGATTTCCTACGCGGACTTCCTCGCCCTCGTCGCAGAAGCCTAACCCCTATCCCGCACCCGACACTTTCGGGGGAGCCAAATCGGCTCCCCCGTTTTTTTCTTTTGTGTTTAGTCGAACGGCACGCAGACCGGAAGGCGACGGTTGCCCCGTATTGCTTCTGCCGTAGGGCAGGGGCTTGCGCCCTCCGAAAAAACGAAATCAAGTCTACCAAATTCGGAAAGATTGTCAAACGATGAATCGTTCCCGACCATACCCTTGTTTTTTGTTTTCCAACGAAAAAGCGGCGGGAGCAAGCCCCGCCCTACAATCAAGAATAATCTCACTTCGTCGCAAGACGAAACTTCCCGCGGCGCACCGCGCCGCAGCGTCACATTTGCATCAGCAAAACTTCACTTTGTCGTAGACAAAACTTCACTTTGCGTCAGCAAAACTTCACTTCGTCATAAGACGAAACTTCACCGCGGCGCGCTGTGTTGCGCCGCTTTACGCGGTTACAGCGGATTTGCGAGCAGGGCGCGGAAGAGCGCCTCATAGCGCTCAAATTTCCGTTCCGCCGACTTACCGCCGCTGAGGGTGTAGCCCACGCGCAGGCAGACCACCGTATCGTCGGGCAGGTCACAGAACCCGGGGAGGGTCGAGAGGGAAAGGGAGCGCAGATAGACCCCGTACCCGTCGGGCGTGACCTCGGGGGTTTTCCCCTCGGTGAGATAGGCGTCCACCGGCACAAGGTACCGTTCATCTCCCGTCTTGGTCTGGGTGAGAAACAGAGACTCGTCCAAAAGAAACAGGTAGGTATTCGCAAGCGCGAGTTCGTTCCGAAGATTTTCGAGATTGGTCTTGTTGTAGGGCTGCACCGCCGTGTCGGTCGAGCCGTCGGTGATGAGGTAGGGGTAAATCTCCACTCCCTCGCCCGTGAGCGACTGCTCGGTGAGGAATCCCGTGAGCGAGGACGCCATATCCGCCTGTGCGGTGTTGCTCGTCGTCGGGCGCAGGTCTTTTCGCCCCGCGTAGCAGAGGATATAGTCGGGGGTCGCTCCGCGACCGATACACTGCACGAGACAGACGATGAGCACCGTCAGAAGCACCACACCGGCGACTATCTGAAACTTGTAGTGGTACCACAGGTTCTCGAGGGCCCGCCCGAACTTGCCGCGCGGGGCAATGGTGACCTCTTTTGCCCGATAATCCGGCTCCGCACCGTCATCACTCTTTTGGAACCGCGGGTCTTTTTCGTCAGCCATGGGAACTCCTTTCTTGTCGTGAGGGTGGGATGAAACCCGAGAGAGGAAACCGTTACCGCTGTTCCGCGGGGGTGTCCGCCGCGTCCGCGGGCGGGGTGCCGAGCAGAGATTTCCCTCCGAAATTGAACTTCTTATAATATATCAGAGTTAAGAGACTGCATACCCCCCACCCCGCGGGGTAACTCATGGAGATGGGGAAAACGGTATTGGAGATAAAGCGCGAGACGATGAAGAGATACCCCTGTCGGAAGAGGACGAAGGAGAAGAGCATAATCAGCATAGCGGCGCGGCTGTTACCTGCTCCGCGGAGCGCACCTGCATAGATCTGATTGATGGTGCAAAGCAGATAGAACGGGGAGATGGTACGCAAGAACTGTGTGCCGAAGACCACGATCTCGGGCTTGTCGTTAAAGAACGAGACGATGGGCGGCGCGAACACCACGATGGGAAGCATGAGGAGCAGGGTCGAAATGAGCGCCATCCAAAGCGAAATACTCACCCCGCGCTTTGCGCGTGCGGTATCGCCGTGCCCGAGGTTCTGCCCGACAAAGGTGGTGGACGCGAGCGCGACCGCCTGCATCGGGAGCAAAATGAACTGGTCGATCTTGGCGTACGCTGTCCACCCGCCCATGCAATCGGGACCGAAATAGTTGATATACGACTGTACGAAAATGTTGGAGAACGAGGTGAGTGCCGCCTGCAACGCCGCAGGCAGTCCGACGAACAGGATTTTCCGACAGAGGTCCGCATGGAGACGGAGTTTGTGGAACGAGACCCTGACACAGGTGCGGGAGCAGACGAGAATCAGGAGCACCAGCACCGCCGAGAACGCTTGGGAAATGACAGTCGCGTACGCGACCCCCTCGACCCCCATATGAAAGCGCAGGACAAACAGCAGGTCCAGCCCCGTGTTGGTGAGCGCGGAGACCAAGAGAAAGATAAAAGGTCTTATCGAATCGCCGACCGCGCGGAGAATCCCCGCGCCCATGTTGTAAAAGAGCAGTCCCGCGATGCCCGCAAAGTAGATGGTGAGATAGGTCTTCGCCTCGGGCATGACCTCTGCGGGCATCTTCATGAGTCGCAGGGCGAGCGGGGTCATCGCGATCCCGATGACCGTAAAGAGCACCGAGAAGAGGAAAGTCAGAACGAGCGCGGTATGGACGGTCTCCTCGACCTTTTTCTCCTGCTTCGCGCCGTAATACTGCGAGATGACCACACCGGCACCGCTCGACAGCCCGAGGAAGAACCCGATGAGCATATTGATGATGGGACCGACCGTCCCGACCGCCGAGAATGCGTTGTCCCCCACATAGTTGCCGACCACCCAAGTGTCGACCGTGTTATAGAGCTGCTGGAACACATTTCCGACAAGGAGCGGAAATGCAAAACGGAGCAGGTGTCGAAAGATACTGCCCTCGGTCATGTCTACGCCGCCGCGCTTATGCGCGCCTATTGCCCCGCTGTTCATGCGTTCCTCTCATTTGGTGACTGTTCTCGGCGACGGCGGGTCGCCCCGCCGCCGTGGTTTCCATTGTAACACACTCCCCCCGCATTTTCAACCGTGAAGTGTAAACTCCCGCGGAAGAAAAGAAACGGATGAATCGTGAATCATGAAGAACGAATCGCGAATAGTTAGGGGCGGGGGGAACGCGGGGCGCGGGAACAGAAAAACCGCAGAGAGGCACTTCTCTCTGCGGAGTCTTGCCCCAACGGCGGTCAACTGTATATGTCGTATTCCGAAAAGTTCCGGTCCTCCGGAATGTACGCGGGGCGATTGGTGCGGCGCATGTACACCGGGGGCTCGGTCTGCATCACCGCGTCCTCCCAAAAGCATTCCGTATCATAGGAAGATGCGCGGTTCGGTTTTTCGTCATCTGTCGGGAGTATGGAGCCGGGGAAATCGTCCCTCTTTCTCATGACCCATTTCCTTATGTTTTTGAAGAATTTTTGAATCAACATGTCGTCTCCCGATTATTGAGTGAAGAGTGAAAAGTGAAGAGGGAAGAGGGAACCGCCGCCGGAGGTCAGGCGGAAATGTCCGCATAGCGTTCGTCCGACAGAATCTCCATCATCGCGGCGTAGGGCGAGACTGTGCCGCCCGCGACAGACGAGAAGAGCCGCGGGGTACAGCCCGAGACCAGCGCGACGCCCGCCTCGTTTCGGGTGACGGGCTGCTGCCGATGACGGGAGCATACATTCCAGAACACCACCTCGGGCAGATGATAGCCGCTGTCCTCGAAGAGTTTTTTCGCGTATGCGAAGTTGGTTTCGTCCGCGTGTTCGGCGCAACCGTCGAACTCCATATCCGAAACGATATAAAGCCGTTTCGGCATCTCATCCTGCGGCACAGCGTGTCTCACCGCCGCGTCCAGAATCAGGCGAAAGACCGCCGTGAGGTCGGTATTCGCCACCTCGCTGAAACGGGCGCAATAGCATACCTTATCCGCGATATTCTTGCCTTTGATTTCGACGAGGCGGGGGGTCTCGGAGAAGGTGATGAAGTGTCCGCGGAACGCGCCGGTGTTCCGCTCGGCAAAATAGATGCCGAGAGACAGTGCGACCGTGATGGGCAGGGGACGGCAATCCGTATACATGGAGCCGGAGCCGTCCACGACCACAAGCGCGTTCTCATCGCCGGCAAAGTCGGGGAGGGAAGCCCATGTCACATCCATCGCCTTGCGCGCGGAGGCGGACAGTTTGCGGGTTCCCATCCAATCATCAAAGCAGGGCGTGATGATATCGTAGGGCATCAGGGCGTCAGTGTGCATGGTGGCGGTGCCCTTTTGCACGCTGTCGAGGTACGCTTCATACCGTGCCGCATCGTTGCGGCAGAACGCCTGGCGGTACTTGAACATCGCCCGCGAGGGCTGCTTTTCGTAGTCGAAGGTGTAGTCCTTTTCGCGGAGATGGTTCTCGATGATTTGGATTTTCCGACGCAGGCGGGCGAGTGCCTTGCGGTACTGCGCGTCGGTCATGCCGAGCGCGCGGGCAACCCGCTTTCCCATCCGCACGGTTTTTTCGTTCGAGGCGTTCACCGAGGGGAGCCATTTGGCGAGCAGGGAGACCGCGCCGTCCGACGCGTCCGACGACATATCCTCCTCCCACTGCTCCTTAATGAGCCGCAGGGCGTCCTCTTCACAGGGGGTGCCCAAAAGTGCGAGCAGATCGTCGTACCGCCCGTATGCGGGAATCCGAGTGATGTTTTTCCGCATCGAGTCGGGCGCATAGTCCGCCAGACGGCGGCAGAGGACGCGGAACACGCGGCGCTCGCCGAGACCCCCGCGAACATCACGCGCGAAGAACAGAATCTTCATCGCGAGGTCGGGGTCCTCTCGGTACGCATCGAGGAAGCGGACGCAAATATCGTCGTCGGACGCATCGCGGAGCGCGCCGATGACAGCGAACAGGTCGAGACAGTCGGACAGGGTACTCGCGTAGGTGACCGCGCCGTTTTCGGTCAGAGCCGTGTTCGACTCTTCTTTGAGTGCTTGCAGCATAATAGGTTTCTCCTTTCGTTTACGGCGCGGTCACCTTTCAGTTCGACGCCTTGAAATTAAAGATGGGTTTCAGGACTTCGAGGACCTCGACGGTCTCGCCGATGACATCGATAATGTCGGAGAGCGACTTATACGCCATGGGCGCTTCATCGATGGTCTCCTCGCAGACCGAGGTGGAATAAATCCCCTCCATCATCTGCTTGTATTCCTCTATGTCGAGGGTCTCGCGGGCTTTGGTGCGCGACATCAGTCTACCCGCGCCGTGGGGAGCGGAATAGTTCCAGTCGGGGTTTCCTTTCCCTCTCGCGAGGACGCTGCCGTCCCGCATATTGATGGGAATTAGGACGAGCTCGCCCTCATGCGCGGCGATGGCACCCTTGCGGAGGATGCGCTCTTCGACATTGATATAGTTGTGAATGGTGTGGAACGCCGAGACCGCAGTCATGCCGGTGCGTGCGAGAATGATCTCCGCCATTCTCTCGCGGCTGCGGCGGGCGAACTGCTGACAGATCTCCACATCGTGCAGGTAGTCATCGAGATAGCTCCCCTCGAGATAGCAGAGGTCGGGGGGCAGGGTCGGCTCCTTCGCCGTCCATTCCTTTTCGAGCGCTTTGAGTGCCGCCTGAATCTCCTTGCGGCGCCCCTGCTCCTTGTAGGTGCGAATCAGCTCATCTCTTCTCTCGAAGAGGTCCGCCTTGCCGGCGTTTAAGTCGATCGCCAAATGCTGATAGTATTCTGCGACCTGCTTGCCGAGGTTGCGGCTCCCCGAATGGATCACCAGATACTTGGTGCCGTCGCTCGCCTCATCCACCTCGATGAAGTGGTTGCCGCCACCGAGAGTGCCGAGACTTCTCTCCATGCGCGCGGCGTTCTTCAAATAGCGATAACAGCGGAGGACGGTCAGGTCAAAACGCTCGGTTCTGCCCTCCCAGGTGTTTTTGCCGCTCGGTATGTAGTGCGCCGCTTCGTCGACGCGCTCGAAGTCGATATCCACCCGTCCGAGTTCCACGGTATACATGCCGCATCCGATATCCACCCCTACCACATTGGGCACCACCTTATCGACGATGGTCATGGTCGTACCGATGGTGCACCCCGTGCCGGCGTGAACATCCGGCATGATTCTGATTTTCGCGCCCTGCGTAAATTCGTAGTCGCACATCCTCTTGATTTGCTCGATTGCTTCATCCTCGACCACGGTCGCATAGCAAAGAGCGGTGTTCATCTTTCCGATAATCTCAAACACGGTTGTTCTCCTTTCGTCGGCTTTTTTGTGTTTTGCATTCAGTGGTCTCCCGCAGGGGAGACCCTATCGAAAAACGGTGTCTCTCGACACCGAACGGAAAACGGAACTTCCCAATTTCTCGAAAACAAGACGCCTTAACCGGTGAGCCCGTCTCTCTGTCCGCACAGATGGGAGACGAAATCGACTCGGGGCGTAATAAAAGTCTCGCATATTTGCTGTACGCGTCTTTGGGAACAAGGCACATAGGGGCGGGAATCAACCCGCAAAGCTATTATTTATAGATCCAATCGTTTGCTGTTCGTGCCTTTCGGGCTTTGGAAATGTCTTCCGTTTTCCGTTGACATGCTCATTATACGCATGGATTCTGTGTTTTTCACGGAAAAAAAACTGCGAACTCATTTGAGTCCACAGTCTTTTTGAGATTTTAATCGGTTTTTGATGAGGTTGACGAAGTCCTCGGGCGCGGTCACCCGTATGTAGGGACCGAACGAGAGCACGCGAATCACGAGTTCTGTCTCGTCGTTCTCGTAATACTTTAGCCGCAAGAGGTATCTGCCGTCCGACAGCCGCTCCGCCTGCTTCTCGAAGTGCGCGAAGTGGAGCATGGCCCGCTCGAGGGTGTTGCGCTGATTGGTAATCAGCAGCGTGAGGTCTTTTCGCCGTTCGACGGGCGGTTTCATTTTCCACGATCCCTGCCCGTTGTAGTAGACGCAGCTCTCGATTTTGGCGAGGTTGAAGCGCTTAAATTTGCTTCCCTCGGCAATCACGCGAATCTTATCGTCCTTGGCGGAGTATTCGAACCCCCGCGGGAAGAACCGCACCCACAGCTCCCTCTCCCGCCTATCGGTCATGGTAATCTTGACGGGGCGACCGCTCCCGATCGCATCGCGCAGCAAACGGAAATGTTTGATATAGGTCTCGTCCTCGAAGGGGTCCCCGTCCGCATAGCGGTCGTAGACGCGGTAATCCTCTTCGCAAAAGAGGGGTTCCACATCCGAGAGGTCGGGGAACTCGACGCCGAACAGACGCACGCGCGGGTCTTGGGAGATGGCTTTCAGCCAGCGCTTTTCGAGCGTGGTGAGCGGCATGGTGGGCGGGTGATGCAGCACGGGAGTGAGGTCTTCCGAGAGGAGCGGCCATCTCCCGGTTTTCAGCGCGGGCAGAATGGTCAGAACGCTCTCGGAGAACGCCTGTTCCGTGACGCATTTTTGTAAGTCCCGCTCGGTCGCGCCCGGGCGCAGCGCCGTCTCCATAATCTTGGCGACCGTATTGTAATAGACCGAATACAATTCACTGAATATCATGCGTCCCCTCCGTCGATGCCGTACATACGATACATTTCCCGGATGTCCGCCTTGAACTTGTTCTCGGCGGTGCGGTCGGAGAAGTTCATCTGCGTGATGCGGGAGATGAAGGTACGGATCCACGGCAGCATCTCGGTCGTGTCATAGACATCCGCCGAAAAGCGGTAGTGGTGCTCGTCGATTTTCTCGACCTCGCCGCACCGTTTCTCGCGTTCCATGCGGCGGACGATATACTGCTCGCCGTCCTCGATTTTGAGGACAAATTCCACATGCTCGGTCCGCTTGGTATTCCGCTTGCAGTTCACGCCCCAAATATGCGCCTCCGCCCGTTTGAGCTGCTCGCGCAGCGCGTCGTATGCTTCACAGGGCTCCCCGATGCGGACATTCGAGAGATAGTCTAACCGATAGGTCACGAACCCGTTTGCCCGCTCGTGGTAGGCGATGAGATTCTGCCGTCCGTTTTGCGCGCTGATATAGATTTTCAGCGGGACGATGCAGACGGGATTGGACGCGGGGCGAGCGTTTCTGTTGAAATTGTCCGCCGTGATATGTGATTTTGCCCGCATGGCGTCGAAGAGGGTCGCCGTCACTTCGCTGTCCATCGCCTGCGTCATGTAGTGGTGCTTGAACGAGAAGAGGTCTTTGTGTGCGGGTTGCTTATC
This sequence comes from Clostridia bacterium, assembly GCA_028720145.1. Taxonomy (GTDB): domain Bacteria; phylum Bacillota; class Clostridia; order Oscillospirales; family CAG-272; genus UBA1740. The sequence continues at coordinate 18,006 of JAQYLJ010000030.1, read as the reverse complement.
CTGTAAATACGACCCGACCACGCCGCAAGGGGCGACCTCGCTGAAAAAGTCGATCACATCGTCGAGGGCGGAGAGGTCGGTGTCGGCGGTACGGCTGTAATAGACCTTGCGCCCGACCTTTTCGGTTTGGATAATCCCCTCTTCGGTATATTCTTTCAGTTTCTTGCGGACGGTGGACTCGTCAAAGGTCATGCGGGCGAGAAGTCGCTCGTCAATCTCCTCGATGAGCTCCGCGAGAGTCTTCTTGACTTCGGGGGTGTTCAGAATATCGAACAGCACGAAGTGCAGGGTGATATCCCCGTCGGTGAAACTCTTTGCTTTCCACGCCTTGTAGAAAGGGTTCTTGTGCGTGACACGGCTGTCGACCGACAGAAAGACATTCTTCCCCTCCGCCGTCTGCGTAAACCGCATATAGTCGCCCAGCCAGCTTTCGAGCCGACGGCGCTCGTCGTCATAGGAGCGCGCGCTTTTGGCATCGTACTCGCTACGGCTCTTGAATCCGTAGACATAGAACTCGCGCATATACGCTCTGACTTTTTCGAAATTTTTGATGAGTTCGTTATACGCCATCGCTCGGCTCCTTTCGTTTGGTTTTGTCCCTCCCGCCGTCCCGCTCCGCAGGTTTCCGCTCGCGCGAGGGGGTCTTTTGCGGGGGTTTTCGGATTTCCGCCTGTTCTTTTCTCCCTCTAGCCCCCGTCGTGCGCGGTGGGGGCGGTATGCCATCATTGTAACATACTCGTTTTTTATTTGCAACCGCGGGAGGGAGGAGGGGGAAAATGAAAAATGAAAAATGAAAAATGAAAAATGAAAAATGAAAAACGGAAAACGGAAAGAAAAGCCCCGGCGTCAGACCCGGGGGAAGATGTTGATAATAAAGGATTAAAGTGAAGAGTGAAGAGTGACGAGTGAAGAGTGAAAAGGGAAGAGAGCAGGGCAAGTCAAACCGACTTTTGCACCCATGCGTCGAGGAAGCGCATCTGCTCCTCCGTGTGGAACCAATGCTCACCGTTTTCCATGACGGTGAGGGGTGCGCCTATCTTTTCGGCGAACGCGGTGACCGTGCCGCGCGCAGTCATGGTATCGTTTGCCCCGTACAGGATATGGGTCGGCGTTTTCCACGCGAGCGGGTGCGCCCTAACATATGAGAGATAGTCCCAAGACAGGGTCTCCCCGAAGGCGGTCGGGATTTCTTTTCGGTCTCGGAGGGTCTCCTCGGTGACATTCGCCCACCGCATCATGTCCGAGATGAGCTGTTCCATATCGACAATGGGGGAGATAAAGAGCGCCCGCTCGATGGGTTTCTCCGCGAGCGCACACATGGTGAAATACGCCCCGATGCTGTTCGCCACCACAAGAACCGAATCTCCCTGCCCCGCGACCGAATCGAACAGGCGCGGGAACTCCTCTTTCGCCTCCCACGGCGTTTGCGCGCGGTAATCGACCCCGACGACCTCACGCCCCGCGAACAGCGGTCGATAGTGCTCCGCCTCGGCGGCACTCCCGCCTTTCCCGTGGATATACAACACTTTTTTCATGACATTCTCTTTTCGTCTTTTAATTGAAACCGGGCAATCCCGTGAGACTGCCCGGTCAAATATGCGTTGGTTGTGCCGCCGTCTTAGGAAGCGGCAGGGATAGAATCGGGTGCGGCGTGCGCCCGTCGGTTCAGTCGATGGGTTTCATCGTCGGGAAGAGGAGCACATCGCGGATGGAGGGACTGTCGGTCAGAAGCATGACGAGACGGTCGACCCCGAAGCCGAGACCGCCCGTGGGGGGAAGTCCGTATTCGAGCGCGTGGACATAGTCGTCGTCCACCCGCGCCGTCGTGGTCGGGTCCTCCGCGCGCTTGGCGGCGACCTGACGCTCGAAGCGCTCTTTCTGGTCGATGGGGTCGTTCAGTTCCGAGAAGGCGTTCCCCATCTCGCGGCAGTAGATGAAATACTCGAACCGCTCGGTGAAGGCGGGCTCGGACGGCTTACGCTTCGCGAGCGGGCTGTTCTCCACGGGGTAGTCGTAGATGATGGTCGGCTGTACCAGTTTGTCCTCGACATACGCCTCGAAGAAGGCGATGAGGCAGGTGCCCTTGGTCGCGTCGGAGGGAATCTCCAAATGATGCGCTTTCGCGGCGGCGCGGGCATCCTCATCGGTCTGCCATGCGTAGTAGTCGACCTCGGCATACTTCTTCACCGCCTCGACCATGGTGAGCTTCTCCCAATGTCCCATGTCGATTTCGGTGCCCTGATAGGTGATTTTGGTCGACCCGCAGACCCGCTCGGCGAGACGGGTATAGAGGTCCATCACCAAATCCATCATGCCGTGATAGTCGGTATATGCCTGATAGAGTTCGATCGAGGTGAACTCGGGGTTATGCGAGGTGTCCATGCCCTCGTTGCGGAAGATGCGTCCCACTTCGTACACACGGTCGAACCCCCCGACGATCAGTCGTTTCAGATAGAGTTCGGTCTCGATGCGCAGGAACATATCCATATCGAGGGTGTTGTGATGGGTCTTGAACGGACGGGCGCTCGCGCCGATCTCAAACGGGGTGAGAATCGGGGTATCGACCTCCAAGAATCCGTGCTCGTCGAGGTACGCGCGCAGTTCACGGAGAATCTGCGATCGCTTGACAAAAGTGTCCTTGACTTCGGGGTTGACAATCAGGTCGACATATCTCTCCCGATACCGCATATCGGTATTGGTGAGTCCGTGGTATTTCTCGGGGAGAGGGAGCAGGGACTTGGCGAGCAGGGTAATCGAGGTCGCGTGTACCGACACCTCGCCCGTCTTGGTGCGGAAGACAAACCCCTCCGCGCCGAAGATATCGCCGATATCCCACTTCTTGAACGCGGCGTACGCCTCGTCTCCGACATCGTCGCGGCGGACATACAGCTGAATCTGTCCGCTCCCGTCCATGAGGTGCAGAAACGACGCCTTACCCATGACGCGGCGGCTCATCATGCGCCCCGCGATGCGGACGGTCTTACCGACAAGACCCGTCTCGGGGTCGCTCTTGATTTCCTCGAAGTGGGCGACAATCTCGGCGGCGGTGTCGGTCACCGGGTACTTTGTCTTTTCAAACGGGTCTTCTCCCGCCGCTTTCAGGGCGGCGAGTTTCTCCCGTCTGACTTCGAGTTCATTCGTACTTTGATTCTGATTCTGTTCCATAGTGTTCCTTTACTGTGCGTCCGCGGGGGTCTGATGCGCGACGGACTCGATTTTGATCTCCATCTTGGTCTGTCCGTCTGCCATGACCGCGGTCACGGTCTCGCCCGCGCCGTGTCCGATGATGGCGGAGCCGATGGGGGACTCATCCGAGATGGGGCGGTAGGTCTCGCCCGAGAGGGGGTTGGTCTCATAGGAGCCGACGATATGATACCGGAAGGGCTTGTTCTTCGTCAGATTGACCCCGGTCACATACGCGCCGATGCTGACCTTGGAATAGTCCACGGTCTCCCCGACAATCAGGGCGGCGTGGGTGATCTCGGCGACGAGCGCGGAAATCTGGCTGTTCAGTTTGGTCTGCTCGTCCTTCGCCTCGGTGTACTCGCTGTTCTCGGAGAGGTCTCCGTAGGCACGCGCGGAGGAAATATCCTCTTTATTCTTTTCGAGGTCGAGTTTCTTCTGTGCGAGTTCTTTCATTTTGTTGAGAAGCTGCGGCTCGGACACCATCTTGACATCCGCCCCTTCGGGTCCCTGATAGGGTTCCACCGGATGCTTCTTCATCACCTTCGCGAGGTGGTCGAGCTTCTCCTGAATCTTCTTCACCTCTTCGGCATGGGTGGCGACCGCCGTCTCTTTTTCGGTCTCGAGCGTGTCGGAAGACGCAATCAGCGCTTGGTACACGCGGTTTCTCTCCGCGAGCTGTACCTCCCAGTACGCTTTGTCCTCCATGAACTTCTTGTACTCGCCCTGGGAATAGAATTTGGTTTCTGCCATGGTAGATACTCTCCTCGTTTATCTATTCAAATCATTAGGATGATCAAATGAAATAATGGAATGCAAGGGAAACGCATATGGGGGAACCGAGACGGTCATTCGCTCGCCGTCAGGCGCGCGATGGCTTCGGCGAGCACCGTATCGGTCGCGCCGTCGGGCAGGGTGGACGAGCCCGGGGTCTCTTTGAGATACAGGTCGGCGCTCGTCTTATCGTTCGCCGTGACGGGGACGGTCGGGGCAACGCCGACCTCGTGATAGTTCACGCCGCAGGGCGGGGTATAGAGCGCGATGGTGACCTTGATATAGTCCCCGTTCGGGAGGGGAAATACACTCTGCATACACCCTTTCCCGTAGGTGTTCTCCCCGACAATGGTGACGGGCGGGATTTTCCCCTCGGCAGCGTAGTCGCGCAGCCCCGCCGTAAAGAGCTCGGCAGCCGAGGCGGTCGCCCCGTTGACAAGCACGGCGGACGGGACCGAAATCTGATGGGTGAAGGCTTCGCTCTTGCGGTAATAGCCGTCTCTGCCCGTCTGATAGATGGTGTCTCCCTCGGCATACAGGGTATAGTCGGTGAGCAGGGAGGACGCGTGGTCGACCGAGCAGAGGTTCCCGTCGGGGAGAAGGTAGGCGAGCATTTCGTTGACGGTATCGAGATAGCCGCCGCCGTTATACCGCAGGTCGAAGATGAATGCCGAGACCCCCTCCTGTTCCAGAGCGGAGACCGCGCGGACGAACTGTTCGGTCGTAATCTCGTCGAAGTCGGTCACCCGCACATAGCCGAGTGCCGTCTCTCCGCATAGGAGCCGTTCGGAATAGACCGTATCTTTGACGCACGCGCCGCGCGTGACCGTGACGGTCATGGGGTCATCGACCCCCTTGCGCTCGACGGTGAGAACCACCTCTGTCCCCGCCTCGCCGCGCACGGCGGCGGTCATGTCGCTGAGACTCTCAAATTCGGAGGACGCCTTCCCGTCCACCGCGACGATGAGGTCGCCGGGGAGGAGCCCCGACGCTTGCGCGGGAGAGTCGGTGAACACAGAGAGGAGCCGCAGAGCCGGCTCCCCGCCGTCGGTCTTCGTGCTTTCGATCAGCACGCCGATGCCGACGAAATTACCGCTGAGATCGGTGGTGTAGTCGTCCAGCTGTTCTTTGGTGAAATACTGACAGTAGGGGTCCCCCGTCGATGCGAGCAGAGCGGCGGCGAGTTCGGGCGAATATTCAATGTTCGGATAATAGGAATACCGATTGATGGCTTCCAGCAGTTCCCGGAACCGATCGTCGAGCGCGGCAGAACCCCCGTTCGTCGTGCCCCCGTCCGCGGGCGCGGAAGGGTCGGGCGTCGCCGTGTTCGCGGAGAACAGAAACGGGAACAGACAAGTCAGAACACAAATCGTCACCACGCAGGCGATGATCGGGATCAGTCGTTTGGATTTCTCTTTCATAAAAACCTCCGTCGAGGGGGTCATCGTTACGGTTGATACATGAGACCCCGACCGTGACCTCCGTCACGGTCGGGGAGAAGAACGCACACCGTCTATCCTATCACGCGGGGTGCGCACAATTTGTCGAACTCAGAACTTGGTGGGTTTGCTCGTGAGGTACTTTTTCACCATCAGAGCGACCTTGAAGGTCACGGCGTGGTCAAACTCGCGGAGATCGAGCCCCGTGATCTTCCGAATCTTTTCGAGGCGATAGACCAGCGTGTTCCGATGGACGAAGAGTTTGCGCGAGGTCTCGGAGACATTGAGGTTGTATTCAAAGAAGGCGCGGACGGTTTCGAGCGTCTCCTCGTCGAGCGAGTCGAGCGACCCGCGGCGGAACACCTCCTGCAAAAACGCCTCGCAGAGCGTGGTCGGCAACTGATAGATGAGCCGCCCGATGCCGAGGTTTTCATAAGAGATCGGGTTCTTCGCCGTGTCGAACACCTTGCCGACTTCGAGCGCGATGCGCGCTTCCTTGTAGGCGCGGGCGAGGTCCTTGATATTATTGACGACCGAGGAAATACCGACCGTCACATTCACAAGAGATTCGGCGTTCAGCGTCCGAATGATGCTCTCGGCGATCTCCTGAATCTTCTCGGGGGTGGTCGCGTCGTTCAGTTCCTTGACGAGCACCACATCCTGCTCCCCGATATTGATGACATAGTCGCGGGCGCGGTCGGGGAACATCCCGGAGAGAATCTCCACGGGGAACTGCTCGGACGACCCCTGGTATTTGATGACATAGACCACGCGGCGCTCCTCGGTCGAGAAACGGAGTTCCTTCGACTTGGCGTAAATGTCGCTCGGCAGAATGTTATCGAGCATGACATTCTTAATAAAGGATGCCTTGTCGTACTTCTGGTCGTAGAGGCTCTTCATGTTTCCGAGCGCGATGGCAAGGAGCGCGGCAGACTGCTCCGCGGTCTTATCCGTCCCCTCGACGAAGACGATGAGATCGGGTTTCCCCGCCATGACGAGCGCGCGGTATGTAACGCCTCCCGTGGTGACCCCCTCGGGGCGGAAGGTCAGATCCTCGCGGATCCCCTGACGCACCTCGCCGATATGTTGCAGATCGCTGCAAGCCACCACAATATCATTTTCATCCACGATGCCGATGACGCGTCCGATCGCGTCTTTCATCTGATGAATCATGCTTTGGAACATCCTATTGAACACGGGGTGATCTCCTCTCTCCGTCTGTTTTGTTCATATCGAACTATATTTTAACGGTTTTTTTGTCGTTTTTCAATAGTCAATTTGAAATATTTATTGAAATTCGTATTTTTTTTTGACAGAATTGTCAATTTTCAACAAAGCGGAGCCGTATCGGAGAGTTCATAGGCGTAGGAAAGCGCGGAGAGCGCATAGGCAGGCGCGGTCTCACAGCGGAGGATGCGGGGACCGAGATTGACGGGGATCCACCCCGCGTCCGCGAGCATCTTCGCCTCTTTTTCCGAAAATCCCCCCTCCGCACCGACCATCACGGCACAGGTCGCGGGCAAAACGTGAGAGGAGAGGACGGCGCGTAAACTTTTTGTCCCCGCACCCTCGTAGCAAAAGAGCGGCAGTTCGGTCCCCACGCCCTGTGATACGGCGTCCTCAAACGGGAGGGGGGCGTCCACCGCAGGGATGCGGGCGCGTCCGCACTGTTTCGCCGCCTCGGCGGCTATCTTTCTCTGCCGTTCGAGCAATCGCGCCTGTTTTTCCTCGGGCGGGCGTTTGACGCAGTATTCGCTCAAAAACGGCGTGATGCGCGCGGCTCCCAGTTCGACCGCCTTCTGAATCACCGTTTCGAGTTTATCCCCTTTGGGGTACGCCATAAAGAGACGAATCTCGGTCGCCGGCTCGGCGGCAGAAAGTTCGGTCGAGAGGATCTCCGCGTCCGCCCGTTCGTCGCGGATGCGGGTCAGGCGACAGCGGTAGACGGTGCCTTTGGTGTCACAGACCGTGAGGGGGTCGCCCACCGCCGCGCGGAGCGCACGGGCGATATGATAGGCGTCGTCCCCCACAATAGAGAGGGTCTTTCCGTCTGCCGAAATCTGCTCATCGGAAACAAAAAAACGGGGCATGGCGGGTTCCTTTCATCAAGTGTTTTTGCGGTAGAGGAGGGCGATCCAGTCGTTCTCGGTCAGGCATTTCTCGCGGGTAAAGCCCGCACGCGTCATCGCCGCGTCCACCTCCGTCTCCTGCCCCGCGACAATGCCCGAGCAGATGACCTGCCCATGCGGGGTGAGATACGCAGGGAGGTCGGGTGCCATGCGGGTGAGAATCCCCGCGACGATATTGGCGACGCAGAGATCGAAGAGCCCGTTCTCTGTCGAGACTCCGTGCAGTAAGTCCGACACCCCGGCGGTAATCTCGGGGCAGCCGTTCTCGCGGAAATTGTCCTGTGCGACCTTGACCGCCACGGGGTCGATGTCATAAGCCGCGACCGAGGCGGCGCCCAGTTTTCTCGCGCAAATCGCGAGGATGCCCGAGCCGGTGCCGATGTCGAGCACCCGCGTCCCCGCGGTCAGTGTCTCGTCGAGCAGCGCGATCACGAGGCGGGTGGTCTCGTGCGTCCCTGTGCCGAACGCCATCCCGGGGTCCATCTTCACGACCACCTCTCCCGCGGCGGGGGTATAGGACTGCCATGCGGGGACGATGGTCACCCGCCCGAGTTTGATGGGCTGATAATACTGTTTCCACGACTCCGCCCAGTCCTCTTCGTCGAGCCCCTCAGCGTCCAGCGTCACAGAAATCCCGAGCGACGCGAAACGGTCGCGGAGAAACGCGAGCGCGTCGGCGGGGTTCTTCTCCTCCGGCACATAGAGCGAGACCGATACCTTGGTACGGTCGGCGTGGAGCAGACGCTCGTCCATGAGCTCGCCATACATCCCGTTCAGCGTGAGGTCGCTGTAATCCTCGATTTCCAGCCCGTTATCGAGCATACTCATCACGGCGGTGATGCGGTCGAGGTCTTTTTGTAAACCGTGCGCGGTCAGGCGTGTCCATTCTCTTGCCATAACTTTTCGACCCGCTCCTTATCTTTTGTGATTTGTTCGGTGAGCGCCCCGAGGGAGTCGAACTTCTCTTCCGGACGCAAGAAAACGCGGAGGGAAACCGTCAGGGTCTCGCCGTACAGGTCTCCCGTAAACCCGATGAGATAGGTCTCGCAGGTGACCCCCTCGCCCGAGACGGTCGGGCGCACCCCGATATTCGTGACCCCGGAATACAGGCGGTCGCCCACCGCGACCTCGGAGCCGTAGACCCCATAGCGGGGGACGAGTTTCCCCGCGGGGAAGAGCTGATTCACGGTCGGGAACCCGATTTTGCGCCCGAGGGCTTTGCCCGTGAGGATGGGCGCGGTGAGCGAATAGGGTCGCCCGAGGAGCGCTTCCGCGCGCGTGAGGTCACCTTTTTTGAGCGCGTCACGCACGGCGGACGAAGAGATGACCGTCCCGTCAGAGAGGCGGGCAGGGGGGAGAATCCGCGCGGTTTTCCCCGCGCGGGCAAAGAGTTCTTCCAGCATCGCGGCATCTCCGTCGGCGTTGCGACCGAATCGGAAATTGAACCCCGCGACAGCGACCTCCGCCCGCAAGCGGCGGAAGAGGATCTCCCCGACGAACTCCTCGGGCGAGAGGTCGCGCACCGTGGGGAATGAAGCGACGAAACAGGTCTCCATCCCCGCGCGGGAAAAGAGGTCCAACCGCTCGGAGAGGGTGGTGAGACGGGGGGTGCCCGCTTTGAGCGCGGGGTCGTCGTCGAAGGTCAGGACAGACGGGGAGATGCCCCGTTTTTCCGCCTCCTCGCGGACGCGGGCGAGGAGCGCGAGATGCCCTGCGTGCACCCCGTCGAAGAGCCCGAGGGCGAGCGAGGTCGCGCCGAGGTCGTGCGGCGCTTCGTCAAGCGTATATACCTGCATTTCGGTCTCTCCTTTCGGTTTTTCGGTTCCCGTTTTTATGTTTCATGCGCTCGCGCGCGCACTAAATCGTTTCTTTATTATAAGAGGGTTTTGGGAAAATGTCAATCGGCAGTCGGCACGGGAATTGACAGATACGGCATTCTTTGCTACAATCGTAGGCACGAAACAAAAAAGGGGGACGCAATATGCGTATCCGCTATACGGCGACCTGCCTGTTCGGGCTGGAACACCTGCTCGGGGAGGAAATCGACGCCCTCGGCTACGACCGAGAGAAAACCATCGACGGGCGTGTCACCTTTCTCGGCGACGAGGAGACCGCACCGCTCGCGAACATCTTTCTCCGCTATGCCGAGCGGGTCTATATCAACCTGGGCGAGTTCCGCGCCGCGACCTTTGACGAGCTCTTTGAGGGGACGCGCGCGCTCCCGTGGGAGGCGTGGATCGGGCGGCAGGACGCTTTCCCCGTCAAAGGGCACAGCATCCGCTCGGCTCTGACCTCTCTCCCCGCCTGTCAGAGCATTATTAAGAAAGCCGTGGTCACACGGCTCGGCGAGGTCTACGGCATCCGCCGGTTTGAAGAGACGGGGGTCAAATACCAAATCGAATTTTTCCTATTCAAAGACGAAGTCGCGCTCATGATTGACACAAGTGGTGTCCCGCTCCATAAACGCGGCTACCGCCCCGAAGCGAATGCCGCACCCCTGCGGGAGACCCTCGCCGCGGCGATCGCCGCATACAGCCGCCCGCGGGAGAATGTCCTGCTGTGGGACCCCATGTGCGGCTCGGGCACCATCGCCATTGAAGCCGCGATGCTGGCGAATCATATCGCCCCGGGGGCAGGGCGGCACTTTGCCGCCGAAGCGTTTCCCGCGTTCCCGAAAAAACTCTGGGACAGCGCGCGGGAGGAAGCGGCGGACACCCGTCTCCATACCGCCATCGAGATTTACGCGTCCGACCTAGACCCTGCCTGTGTGGAACTCACCCGCGCGAATGTCGCGCGCGCAGGGGTGGGGGACTGGGTACGCACCTTTCGGGCGGACGCACGGGAGATTTCCGCCCCCGACCGCCGCGGCACCATCGTCACGAATCCGCCGTACGGAGAACGGCTCTCCACGCCGGAGGAGGTCGAGCGGCTCTATCGGGAGCTCGGGGTGCACTTCCGCTCCCTCTCCCCGTGGCAGGTCTATCTCATCACCTCGCACGAGGGCTTCGAGCGCCTGTACGGGAAACGGGCGGACAAGGTGCGGAAGCTCTATAACGGCATGATTCCGTGTTATCTCTATCAGTATTTCAAAAACTAACGGGATTATCAGCGTGGGTTGTCACAAGAAGTGCAACACTTGATAGCGTCAGTTTCCGTGAAGTCCTCACTCATCTTGAATCGCAAATGATCCCCTGATCGTGCCTTCTCCCGCGGGAGAAGGTGTCAGCCGACGGCTGACGGATGAGGCGTTTTCAGTGGATTTATTTTTGACGCGAAGCATTGTTTTCTCTTCTAACTCCTCATCCACCGCTCGCCTATGCCTTCTCCCGTGGGAGAAGGTGTCAGCCATCGGCTGACGGATGAGGCGTTTTCAGTGGATTTATTTTTGACGCGAAGCATTGTTTTCTTCACTAACTCCTCATCCACCGCTCACGCGGTCCCCCTTCTCCCGCAGGAGAAGGCAAATAAATCACGGGACGCATGGTCAAACTTACTCTTCACTTGGCAATTTCCTTTGTGTCAAAACCGCATGATAGCAGGTTTGCGACATAAGTATTTCAGGTGTTGTGCATGATAGTTCTTTCACCATAAGGCAAAGCGGAGCCGCATTCTTGCGGCTCCGCCTCGTTATTTACAGGAGTGCTTCGAGTTTTTCTTTCGGGCAGGTATAGGTGAGCGGTACCCCGTAGGTCTTCTCGTAGATTTCTTTCCACACCCGATAATTCTCTTTCATCATCATCTCGGTGTTTTCGGTGATGGTTTTATTCGGGTCGGGATAGATGGGCTCCGATACATGGACGGTATAGATCTGAATGGGGTAGCCGTCCTCGCCGATATCCTCGCTGTCCTCCATCGTGATGAAGCAGGGCAGGACCGGCACATGGTTGCGTGCCGCGAGACGGAACGCACCGCTTTTCAGGGGTTTCGGCTTGCGGTAGTTCCACCACATACTCTGCTCGGGATAGAAGAGTACGAAGTTCCCGTCTCGCAGCAGATTGCAGGTGGCATGGACGAACTCGGACATGACCTTGGGGTTGGACGAGAGCGGGAGGGTGTTGCAGTTCCGCATGAGCAGCCCGTAAAACCCGGGGAAGTTGGTATAGTTCCCCTCGCGAATCACGCGGAAGAAGCGTCTCTTCTTCTGCTTCGACTCGTCATAGGCGAGGTGCATGGCGAAACTGTCGTAGGCGTTGAAGTGGTTACAGGTCACGACCGCGCCGCTTTTCAGGTTTTGGAAATGCTCGATGCCCGGGTAGCCCGCGATCCGCAGTTTCCCGTCTTTTATCAGTTGGTCGACGAACTTGCGTGCGGCGGCGAACGCCATGCGCGCCCCGAGGCGGGCGGCAGGGGTCTTTCTCTCGAAGTCGACCTCGCCCGGTTTGATTTGGCGCGTGGGCGGGTCGTCCTCGACATCCTCGTCGAACCGCGCTTCCTTTTCAAACCGCTCTATTTTTTTTTTGATTTTCACGCGCTCGGGGTCGAGACCCGGGTGCATGATGCGGAAGTAACTGTCCTCTCTTTTCGCCTCTTTCTCGGCGAGCGCCGCGAGGCGGTCGCAGGACGCGAGGTCCTGTGCGCGTTCGAGGTCGGTATAGGCGGCGAGTTCCGCATGGATCTTGTCGACCATGGGGGTCTGTTCGGCGTACTTCCAGAAGTATTCTTTCAGGCGACAGTCGTGGAAATGCCAAGGTTTCGCCACCATGATGTAGTGGATAATCTTCATCTCGTCTTCCGCGACGGGCAGTTCCCCGTACACCTCGGTGTTCCACGCGGGCGAGAGCCAGAGGACCCGCCCCTCGCAGATGACATTCAGATAGTCCTCGTCCTGGGTGACGACAAAGGTGTATTTCCCGAGCAGGTCGAGGAATTTCCCGAGGACATTGTCCCGACGGAACAGTTCACAGTTGATGACCAGCATCCCCGCGTTGAAATACTCGTTGCGGTCGATGCCCATGACCGCCTCGACATAGTGTCCGTAGACTTCGGTCTGCGCCATCGCCTGTTCGGGGCAGGCGGCGACATAGTTGTCTCCGAGGTCTTGATCGTAGAGTTCGGCGATATCGCCGAGAACCACCATATCGCTGTCGAGATAGATGGCTTTTTTCAGGTGCGGGAACATTTGCGCGATGAAGAGGCGGAAATAGGTCGTCTTGGTGTAGTAGTCGCGGACATGCATGGCGGAGCCGTATTTCTCCATGTATTCGGTCACATCCACAAACTCGATTTTGAAGTTTTTGTCCTGCAAGTGCGTGAACGCGTTGCGGTAGATATCCGAGACATGGGTCTGTAAAATACGGATATGATAACGGCGGCGGGGATTGGCGTTCGCTTTCAGCGAGGTGATCGCCACCATGGTATATTTGACAAAGTTGTCATCGGCTGCAAAGAAAATCGAAATGGTCTCATTCATGAGAGGATACCTCCTGTTCTTTCTCAAAAGCGTCTTTCAGCGCGAGATATTCCTCAAAAATGTCGTCGAAGACATGATATCCGAATACCTTGTGTACTTTTTCGATATGCCATTGTTTGATATTGTCCGTGTGCGGGTAGGGGAGCCAGAAGAGCCGCTTCGCAAAATGCCGCACGATGGTCGATTTGTGTAAAAACTTCTGATCGTTGCATTTCTGCGGGAGCAGTCGTTTGCGGGTGGTGGAACGGATGAGCGCGCTCTGGTCGTTGAACATGAGTTTCTTCTTCCACAGCCATGCCCGCGCTTTTCGGAACAGTCCCGTGCGCTTGGCTTCCGGCATATTGAAGAGGAGCACGCCCGCGTTGATATAGCGGGGGTTGACGAGATACTTCCCGTAGTGGTCGTTCGCCGCCGCGTATTCGTACCCGGTGACATCGTAGTCGTAGAGGAGCGAAATATCGCGGTTGAAGAGAATGTCCGCGTCGAGGTAGAGCAGTTTCTCGTCCGGCAGCTCGGGGATAAGGTCGGCGAGGAGCCGAATCAGCGTGTAGGGGGAGCAGTAGGCGCTCTCGTTCGGGCTGCCCGCGAGTTCTTTTTCGTAGAGATCGGTCACATCGATGCGGGTGACGAGGTTATCGTCCCCGTACTGCGCCGCCACGCGGTTGAGAAACGCAATTTTTTCGTTTGAAATCGGAATGTAATCGGGGCGAATGCGGGTGACATCCATCGTCAGAATGTAGACCCGATAATGGTTGGTCTCCCGACTGCGCCGAAAGATGGACAGAAGACAGGTCAGAATCCCGTCGAACACCTTGTCATTTCCGGCAAAGAGTAAATTGGTCATTGCGACTCCTTTCGTACATAACGGATGACTTCCACCGTGCTGTTTTCGCTCCGCGTCTTCATCTGCGCGTATACGCGGTCGCGGAGGTCTCGCCGCCGCGCGGCGCCCGTGAGATTCTCGTCGGGGTAGAACGGACCGTCAATATAGGTGACGATGCGCGGTTTCTTTCCGTGCTTTCGTCTCTGATAGGTATTGGTGAAACAATAGACCGGCGCGCCCAGGCGAATGGGATAGGAAAACGAATCGTCTGGGAACGGGCGAATCCCGGTATAATACGGCCAAATATGCGCCTCGGGATAGATCACCACCGCGCGCCCCTCGCGGTACCGCGTCTCAATGGCGCGGGCAAAGTTTTTCGCCGCCGCCATGTTGCCGGGGAGCGGGAGTGCGCCGAGACTGGGCGTGACGGGTCCCACGACAGGGACATTCAGGTTACTCGGGTTCACCACCACATAGGCGTGTTTCGGCATGGAGAGGAAAGTGGGGATGAGCGCGTCCCCGATGGGTTGGGTATGATTGCCGTAGAGGAAATATCCCTCGTTCTTTTTGTGTTTGAGTTTTTCCCGCCCGACTATCTTGTGATGAAACTTACATTTCAGATAGAAGAACGCGATCGGGGTCGCGACCATGCGGTACCAAAAGAAGTGGGTAAACTTCTTCCAAGGAGAGGTGTGTACATACACCCAGTTCTCGTCGATGGGTTTCGGCGGAATGACCGCCTCGGAGAATTCCTCGTGGAGTTCGTCCGTAAAATAGATGACGCGCGGCTCTGTTTCTTTTTTCATTGTGCGTCACCTCGCGGAGTTTCCTCGCCCGAAAGCCGACTGTCCGCCGCACGGCGGAGCCGAGACGCGAGGTCTTTCGCCCGCTCGTGGCGGGGGAGCGTGTCGTCCGCATAGAACGGACCATCGAGATAGGTCACGGCACGCGTGCGTCCGCGCGCATCGGTCTTCACCACGGTGGCGAAGAGGAATGCCGCCTCGTCAAAGCGCACGGGATAGAGGAACGCCGCCGTGTCGGTCGGCTTGTAGGGATAGACCACCACCGCGCCGCGCTTGACCGTATGTTTTTCGAGCCGTTCGAGGAACGGGCGGTAGGATGCGCGCGTCTCGGGGGTGCGGAGCATTCCGCAGAGTGCCCGCACGGGACTGCCCCTATCCTCGACCATCTGTCGGGAGGCGGGAAGCAGGACGGGTTTGCGCGAGAGCCGCGCGGGGAGATAAAGGTCGAGGGATGTCCCCGTCAGGTTCCCATAGAAGAAGACCCCGCGTTTGCGGAACCCGCGCAGCAGGCGTTTCCCCTCGAGGTGCCACCGATAACGGAAATGCAAAATCAGTGCCGCTTTCGGTCGGTAATAGAGGTAATAGACGAGGGAAGAGCACACACGGCGGAAAAAGCCGACCTTGCGGTACTCGCGCGCGTCATTTTGCGCCGACTGCGCGCCATTCGTGTAAGCCGCGCCCGTCTTCGCGGGCATTTTCGTATGTTCCATGCGGTCTCCTCCTTTCGTTCGATACTTAAAAATTCGGTTTGCAATTTGATTTTCAAAAAATCAAATAAATGATCTGTTTCGTCTGTTTCGTGAATGAATGATCTGTCAGAATATCTTATCGTTGATTCTATTATGAGGCGAGCACCTCACAATCCTTCCGTCACGGCTCCGCCGTGCCACCTCCCTTTGCACAAGGGAGGCAGAGAGCGATGCGGTGAGATACTTCCTTATTGTAGGGTGGGGGTTTGCTCCCACCGAAAGGTGAAGTTTTCCGATTCGCGGAAAGTGAAGTTTTGCTGATGCAAAGTGAAGTTTTCCGCTCCGCGGAAAGTGAAGTTTCGGCTCACGCCGAAGTGAGAAGATTTCTCCTCGTAGGGCGGGGCTTGCTCCCGCCGTAAGGTGAAGTTTTCCGCTTTGCGGAAAGTGAAGTTTCATCTTGCGACGAAGTGAGAAGATTTCTCTTCGTAGGGCGGGGGCTTGCTCCCGCCGTCCTGTCGGCAGAACAGAGTACAGCGTGAATGGTGATAAATAGAATCCATCATTCCTCAGTCTTGCGAATGGGGTGGATTTTTTCGTTTGTTCGGCGGGAGCAAGCCCCCGCCCTACGGTATGATGCAAAGGGTAGCTGTGCGTGTGCGCCGCAGCGACGTTTTCCGCTTTGCGGAACGCGAAGTTTCGTCTTTGATGATGTGAGAAGAATGCCTCTCACTCAGGGAGAGGTGGCACGGCGGAGCGTGACGGAGAGGGTCATGCCTCCCTCCGGGAGGGAGGTGGCACGGCGGAGCCGTGACGGAAGGAGCCCGCGTCTCGCGAGGGTTACGACCTTGTACCTCTTTTCTACCGCAATCTCCCCCAACCGCGCCCCCTGCGCGGCAGCCCCCTCTCGGAGGGAGCCAAATAAGAACCTCTTATTGTTGGGGCATGGTTGTGTAGTGCGTTGCGATGATAAACTGACTCTCACCTCGGGAGAGGTGGCGCGCGCAAGCGTGACGGAGAGGGGAATAGAACGCAGAAAAAGATCCATATCGGTGCGCGTCTTTGGGTATTGCACCCTCTCACCCGACTTCGTCGGGAGCTCTCCCAAAGGGCGAGCCGATTTTGCGCGTGTTCGTCCGCGCGTCGATTGCCGTCATGCGTCGCGCCCGTTTTCTGTCCGGGGTTAGTGTACGAAAAAACCGAAACAATGGCAACCTATTCTTCGAGAGTCGACTCCCGAAAAAGGGGAGCGGCACCGCGGAGGAGTAGAATTTGGCTCTCCTAATCGTAGAATCGGGGCGATTTTTGCCGTTTTTGTAAATAACTATTTTTATTTTGCCCTGTTTTTTTGTCGTTCTTTGTTTTCCTGTTCGTTACACGGGTCTGTTGTCCGATTCGTGAAAAAACGGGGGTTTTTCCTTGACAAAGAGAAAAAAGCCCGCCACGCCCGAAAGAGACTCCCCTTCAAAACAAAGAAAAACGCCCCGAAGGGCGTTTTTGAATGATATCTTTTTGTCTTATTCTCATGTCTTGGCAGAGGATTACCGACTGCGGCGAATCTGATGCATGAGCACAAGGGCAATCTGTGCGGGCACGCCGATGAAGTAGAGCGCCCACAGACCGTACTCCAACCACTGCAAAAAGACGGCGGTGATGAGTCCCCAAAGGAACACCGAACAGATGAAGAATCGGCATTTCCCGTGGAAAAAACGGTAATCGAAATAGAGAAGAATGAATGCCGTCCCGGGCACCGCCCATACGAACGCCGTCCAGAACGAGGTGTTGTTGTTGATGAGCTGATAAACAAAGAAGATGGTCGCGCTCAGCCATACGATACAGACCGCGAGGAGCGTCACCCAAATCTGGTAGCGCAGTTTCGACTCGGTCGCGATATAGGCATTCGGCTCGTCGAGAGCATTCTCATTCAGAAAGAAATCCACGGTGACCCCATAGAGTTCCGCCAGGGTTTTCAGAACCTTTAAGTCCGGAAGTGCTTCTCCCCGCTCCCATTTGGAGACGGACTTATCGGAGTAGTGTATTTTCTCCGCGAGTTCCGCTTGTGTCCAACCGTGCTGTTTTCTGAGTGCTGTCAAGTTGGTGGAAACAATTTGTTCAAGTTCCATAGCAACTCTATTATACTCTTTATTCGGGAAAAATCAACCCCCGCGAAAACGGAGCCATTTTTGCGACCTGTCAAGTGGGGGCTTGCTCCCGCCGTAAGGTGAAGTTTTCTGCTCTGCGGAAAGTGAAGTTTTGCCGACGCAAAGTGAAGTTTCGTCTTGTGACGAAGTGAGAAGATTTCTCCCCGTAGGGCGGGGGCTTGCTTCCGCCGTAAGGTGACGTTTTCTGCTCTGCGGAAAGTGACGTTTTGCTGACGCAAAGTGAAGTTTCGTCTTGCGACGAAGTGAGAAGATTTCTCCTCGTAGGGCGGGGGCTTGCTCCCGCCGTAAAATGCCTCTCACTTTGGGAGAGGTGGCGCGCGGAGCGTGACGGAGAGGGTCATGCCTCCATCCGGGAGGGAGGTGGCACGGCGGAGCCGTGACGGAAGGAGCCCGTGTCTCGCGAGGGTTACGACCTTGTACCTCTTTTCTACCGCACTCTCCCCCAGCCGCGCCCCTGCGCGGCAGCCCCCTCTCGGAGGGAGCCAAGGGACAGTATCTCATCGTAGGGCGAGGGCTTGCTCCCGCCGAAAATACGGAATTTAGTCTACCAAATGGAGTTGAATTGCAGACCGATGAACCGCACAGAACCATGTCCTC
>JAQYLJ010000029.1 GCA_028720145.1 Clostridia bacterium | reverse complement strand
CGTGATATTTTGCTTACGCAAAGTGATATTTCTCTCTTCGAGAGAAGTTAAGGCAAATATAATATAACTTTGACTGAAAGTCAAAATATAACGCAAGCCACTTGCATATCACTTTTAGCCGTAAGGCTAAAAATATAACATAATTCTGAATCTTTTGCGGAGAAAAAAACACACTATACTTTTATTTCTGACTAATAATCCCTATGGCTCTTGCGCATTTGCCTGTCGGGGTTGATGCTATATGAGAGAAACAAATACGGTTCAGCAGGCGTCGTTCGGTTGTCGGTCGACTCTCGGACGACCCCCGAGAGGGAGCGTGGGCATTATTCCGTATCTTCGGCTTTTTCGGATGCGGGGGCAGTCGGTGTCGCGGATTTCTCCGCGTCGGGGGCAGTGCCGTCAGACAGCTCGACAACATCGCTGTCCTCTGCCACTCTCGCCGCCTCCGCCGCCTGTCTCGCCGTTTCTTCCTCTTCGCGGATTTCCTGTGCGGCATGGGCAATCGCGAGTTCCCGTTCGAGCGCTTCCTGCTGTTCCGCCTCCGCTGCGTCGCGGGCTTTCTTCCGCGCTTCTCGGAGGGCGGACACGCGTTTCTTTTTCGCCGCGCGCTCCTCATCGGGATTGTGATAGATGAAGTTGTAGTCGGCTACCAGTTGGTCTTCTCCCCGTTTGTGAAGACCGTACAGGACGAGCTGTCGTATCAGGTCGTAAATCACTACGAAGAGCGGCACGCCGATGAGCAGTCCCATGAAGCCGAAGAGATCGCCGCAGAGGACGACCGCGAACAGCACCCAGAATCCCGAGAGTCCGATTTTGTCTCCGACAATATACGGGTCCAAGATGTTCCCGTCCAGTTGCTGTACCACCACGACAATGATGAGGAAGATGAGCACATGAATGGGTCGTGCGAGGTTCGGCTCCGCCATCCAGACGATCACCATGCAGGGGAACGCGCCGATATAGGGACCGAAGAAGGGAATCATGTTGCACGCCGCCATGAAGGTCGCGATCAGGGGTGCCATGGGGATGCGGAAAATGGTGAGGACAATGAAGAGGACGATGCCGACCACAAAAGAATCAAGCAGTTTTCCGGTGAAGTACTCGGAGAACTTGCGGTTCGTGAACTGCGCTTCTTTGACGAGCCAGTCGGCAATCGGTTTCTTAAAGGCTGCGCGGACGATCAGATTTGCCTGCGCACCGAATCTTTTGCGGTTAATGAGAATATAGACCGTCGAGACCACCGTAATCAGGATGCTGACAAGGAACGAGAGGAACGAAGAGACGACCTGGAAGGCGGTCGAGAGCAGGGTACGGTAGTTTTCGAGCAGAGAGTCGATGATGCTCCCCGATGAGTTGTGAATGATCGAAGCAATCTTGACATACGCGTCATAGACGAATCGTGCGATGGGACCGTCGCTCTTTGCGAGATTCTCCATATAGACATTCAGCTGTGCGAGATAGCCGGGGAAATCGTTTTTCAGGGTGACGATCGAAGAGATGAGCGAGGGGATGATCAACATGACGATGCCGATGATCACAAGGGCGAAGAAGATCATGGCGATGACGATGCTCCACGCCTCGGCTTTTCGGTGCGCCTGTTTCGCTGTCATTTTGCCGGACTGAATCTTCTTCCGATACACCTTACCCGTAAACCAATCACCCAGTTTTTTGTCAAGGAAGTTGCAGAGCGGCTTCAAAAGAAATGCGAAGAGCGCACCGACGAGGAACGGGGCGATGATAGAGAGAAAGTTCCCGAAAAAACCTTTGACCGAGTTAAAACGGGCAAGGAAAAAGTACAGAAATAGCGCGAACGCGACGAGAATGGCAATCACTTTCATGACAACTTTCGCGCGTTTCGGTAACGGTTCTCGCATGGTCCCTCCTTTTCGCTCATTTCGGGCGGGTGCAAATCACTTGTTTTTGCCCCCAAACGGGCATATAGATGTATCATATTATAAGCTGTGAGTAAAACAAAATCAAGACCAAATTCATATATTTTTATCGGACTTCGGGGAAAACGGTGTCGGATGAGAATAAACGAGGGGATACGCGGTGTAATCAATTAACAACATATCTCGCAAAGAGAGAAAATAAAAGTTTACTTTCTAGAATGCAAATAATATTTTACACATCGACCGTTTTCCGCTTGCTCGCCGTTTTTCGGCGTTTAGGACAAAAAACAGACGAGCTTAGCGTCCCCACCTTGTCAAAAGGGTTGTTTTTAGGGGGGTTTTTGTCATTTTCGGAAATTTGGCACAAAATGTCGATGAATTGACGGGCACCTTTTTACAAAAAAACTATTGCATTTTATCGGTTCTCATGATATAATCGCCACGAAACGGGGAGAGGGTCTCCCGTTGTTAAGGAGTTCCGATTTATATGAAAAAAGTATTTCTTTTCCTTTTGACCCTTGCTCTTTTGCTGTCTGTTCTCACGATGGTTGTTTTCGCCGATGAGACAAGCACGCCGGGAGAGCCCGAAGATATCGCGAACGGCGAGAGCGATGCGGACGCTACCGTCACCGTCAGTTCGCCGAAAGATATCGTGGTCATGTTTGTCAAACAAACGGCAGGCGCATTTCTGCGTCTCGCGGATTACTATCGCGCACTTGTCTCGAAACTCGGCGGCTTTGCGCCTTATATGAGTCTCATCCTGGTTGCTCTTCTGATTGTATTCATCTTCTTCGGTTTCCGTCTGATGCGGGTGATCACGGTGCTCGTCGGCGGACTCATGGGATTTGCGCTCGCTTACGCCGGGTACGATTTCCTGCTCGCGTGGCAGGGACATCCCGCTTTTGTCGAGAATTTGCAGCACATTTTGCGCTGGGTCGCGGTCGGAGTCTTCGTCCTTCTCGGGATGTTCCTCGGCAGGCTACTCTGTCGGTTCGGTCTCGCCTTTGTGCTCGGGCTCTTCGCTGCTGCCTATTTCTGCAGATTCACCGAGAACATTTGGGTGATCCTCGCCGTCTTTGCGGTCGTCGCCGTCGCGGGCATTGTCGCCATCAAACCCGTCGTGATTTTCACGACTTCCGTCTTCGGCGGGGTCGCTGCCATGAATCTCCTGATCGGACCGAACGGGTTCTACCCCTTGGATCTCGGCGGAATGCTCGGGGTCTGGGGCGTGAACATGATTCTGATTCTCGGCGTTCTTCTCGGTCTTATCGGCTGCTGGGTGCAGGCGAAGACCACGAGAGGAAGAAGATATTACTGATCACGAATGATTCCCCGCCGGCGACGGCGGGGTTCTTTTTTGCCTGCCTGCGTCCACGGGGTATTCGCAGCGCGTCAAGCGGGGCATCGGCGGGGGTGACGATGGGAGAAACCGTTGGGGCGCTGCGGGGGCGTCATAAGAGCAGTACCCGATTTTGGTGTCTGATTTCTTGGTTTTTCTTTTCTTAACAAAAAGGTAACGAATTTTTACGACCTGCGATTGCAAAGAGCCGTTTTTTCGGGTACAATGATGGAAAGAATACGGCGATAGGAGGATACCATGGAAATCTGCTATCTCGGTACGGGCGCGGACGACTGGGTGCCCGAAGAGGGCGAGCGGAACGGGGAATACCGCCGCAGGAGCGCGGCGACCCTCGACGGAGTGCTCTCGATCGACCTGCCGTCGACCACACCGTGCGAGGCTCTCACGGGAGTGCGGGAAGTCCTGTACACCCATTCACACCGAGACCATTTCGACTTATGCCTTCTCTCGCGTCTCGCCTCCGATCGCCCTCTGACGATCTATATGGAGACCTCTTTTGCCGCGAGGATAGCGGGAGAGGTGCCCGATCGTGTGACCGTTCGGGGGATCGCACCCGGAGAGACCTTCGCGACCGAGACGGGGTATCGCGTGACCGCTTTGGCGGCAAATCATCGGGTCGCCGCATACCCCGAGGAACAGCCGCTCGCCTATGTCATCGAGCGGGAAGATTGCCGCGTTTTCTGGGGCGGGGACGGCGCGTGGCTGCGGTGCGACACCTGGGCGTACCTGCGTGGGTTTCCGCCGTTTGACCGCATGGTGCTCGACGGCACCCTGTGGAATAGACCCGGGGACGGACGGATTTTTGAACACAATCACCTCGGCATGGTGCGGGAGATGGCGGCGACTTTCCGTCGGGAGGGGCGCATCAAGACGAACGGAAAAATCATTCTCACGCACTTTTCGCGGGATTCCCAATACCCGCGGGCGGAACTCGAGAAAGAAGTCGCGGAGATGGGTCTTTTTGCCGCATACGACGGACTCGTCGACCGTTTTTGAAAACCGAATGAGGAGACTAGATGAAAAACGAATTTGATAAAAAGAAAGTCGCGCGCATCAACGAGCTGTACGCGCTGTCCAAAGTGAGACCTCTCACGCCCGAGGAAGCCGAAGAGCAGGCGGGGCTCCGCAAAGAGTATCTCGCTTGGTTCCGCGCGGGTCTACGCGGCGAAACGAAGAAGGGGTAAGACCTATGTACTCGCTGTCGGACAGTCCTCTTCTCGGACGCCTTATGCCGCGTCAAACGCGGTATTCGACCGCGCATCGCGTGGTTGTTCTGCTCGGCATGATTTTCGTGACGGATTTCATCGCCACCATTCCCATGTATATGCTTTTCACCTCCGCGACGGGTGATACCCTGCGTGCACTTCTCCAAGGCGTCGCGAACGGGAGTGTCTCGGAACAGATGTACACAGAGGCGATCATGACCCTATCGGAAACGATGAGCGGCTCGGTCGCGGGGATTCTCTGTTGTCTGTGGGGAACGGCGGCGACCATCGGGGGTTGTGTGCTGTTTGTTCGCTTGGAAGAGGGGAAACCGCTCTCGGCGGCGGGTCTCTCGGAGAGACCGAAACGCGCTGTCCCGGGGTATCTGGCAGGTGCGCTCGCGGGACTTCTCATGATGGGGGCGGCGGTCGGTCTGCTCGTGCTTCTGAAAGCCGTGACGGTCGGTCGCGCGAACGGGAACCTCTTGGTGCTCTGCCTGCTCGCCGTCGGTTACGGGATTCAGGGCATGGCGGAGGAATTTCTGTTTCGCGGTGTGCTCCTGACATGGTTCCTCGGAGACGGACGCAGGAATCCGTGGATTGCGCTGACGCTCTCCGCGGGCTTGTTCGCGCTTGCCCATGTCGGGAATAACGGATTCAGCATACTCGCGTTTCTCAATATCATGCTGTTCGGTCTTCTGACCGGCTTGCTGACCTTCCGCACGGGGAGCGTCTACGCCGCCGCGGGGCTCCATTCTCTCTGGAACTTCGCCGAGGGATGCGTGTTCGGCATTTCGGTCAGCGGACTTGCGACGACCGACTCGATTCTCTCCTGCATGTTCGTTCCCGGGAAGACCTTATCCACGGGCGGCGCGTTTGGGATTGAGGGCGGTTTTGCCACGACCTTGGTGTTCCTTGTCGCCCTGTTGCTTCTCTTGTTTGTGCCGAAGAAAAAAGAGAAACCCGTTGTGCTTTGATGAGATCATTTTCCCCTACACTGGGGTTGAAGACAGTCCCGTTTTTTCGAGACTGTCTTTTTTCATTGCGATTGAACGCGTCGGGACAGGATTTGCAAGTCAAAAGAGCAGTTTTCGCAATAAGCACGAAAAAGCAAAATACCTTCTGTGCAAAGTGTCTAACTGTAAAATTTTTTTCCGAAGAAAAACAGGCAAAATACCCGTAAAAGATTGATTTCAAAATGCGCAATATGCTATAAATATAGTAGTATTTAGCGCGATATCCATGCGCCGAACGTGAGTTCCCGACGGGGGAGACGCGGCGTAATTTCAAGGGAAGAAAGGTATTGAAATGAAACGATCGGGTAGAATCATCAGCGTTGTTCTGTTGCTTGCTCTGCTCACGACCTGTCTCGTGGCATTCTCGCTCACGGGTACGGCGGAAAGCGAGCCCGACTATTGGGACGGCGCGACCTATACGGAGCCGACGCAACTGGATTCCGACGGCACCACGCTCCTTCTGACGACTGCGGCGGAGTTCGCGTGGGTGACACAGAATCCTGCGTCCGCGACCGGCTCCTATCGGCTCATGACCGATGTCGATATGGGCAATAAAACGCCCTCTGTCGACAGCGGTACATTTTCCGGCACCCTCGACGGCGACGGGCACTATGTCAGCAGTGTCAAAGACACGGGCGGAAACGGTTACAGTGCCGCTGCCCTGTTTATCCATGTCTCGGGGACAATCAAGAATCTGACTGTCAAAGATTCGTTTTTCGGTGCGAGCGGTTCCGAATCGGTCGGTCCGTTCGCTGCGGGGAACCTGACGGGTACGCTGGAAAACTGCCATATCGTGAACTGCACGATCGTCGGTCTCAGCGCAGGCGGTCTTGTCCGTAACTGTGCCGGCACGATGCGTAACTGCACGGTCGACGCGACCATCTCCGGCAGTATGTACACCAACCTCAAAGACCATAATATCGGGGGCCTTTGCCAGACGGTGGGGGCAAACACGGCTGTCATCGAAAACTGTACGGTGAACGGCACCCTTACCGGCACCAATCATGTCGGGAAGTCGGCGATTGTGGGCGGTCTCTTCGCGTATATGCAGATCGGCTACGGCAGCTGGTCATGGAGCGGTCTGAAAAACTGCGTGAACAACGCCACCATCACCGTCATCGATGAGGAGGACACCACTCCAACCGGTGCGAACAGCGTGGTCGGCGGTCTCATCGGTAAATTCAGCCAGTATTCGGCAAACCCGGGTCAAGGCACACTGACTGCCACCGGCTGTGTCAACAACGGGAATATCATCGTGACTTCCGCCATCAAATTGCTTGGCGTAGGCGGTCTCGTCGGATATACCAACGACGGTGTACTCAATGCCATTGACTGTGTCAACAACGGGAATATTACCGCTTCCGCCATTACGAATGTCGGGGGATTCATTGGCACATCTTCATTCGGCTCGAACCCGAATTACGGCACCTCTGTGTTCCGGAACTGCGGTCAGTACGGTGCCATCACGGGCGCGGGTAATGTCGGCTGCGCAATCGGCAATACTCATCAGAGTACGACACTCGAAAATGTCGTCCTCGCGGGATCGGTGAATCTTTCGGAATCTGCCGCCGCGGATGCGCTCACGGGGACGGTCATTGCGTTCCAGACCGCGAACATCGAGGGCGGGAAGACCCTCGATAACAATACCCTCACGATGACCAATGTCTATTCTCCCGTGACTGCCGCGCTCTACAACACCGATACCGCCGTGACCGGGACGCTCAATGTCACGAGCACTTCTGTTGTGACGGGTGACGCGTTCACCGGCGGGGATCTCAATGCTTTCTCGACCGCTTTGAACACCGCGGCATCCGCAAACGGTTGGCGCGAATGGACGGTCGTCGGCGCCCCCAAGTACCTCGCGTACTATGAGCCGCCTGTCACCATCACGAACGAAAGCACGCTCACGCACCCCTATACCGGCGCACAATCGGTCGTGACCTATACGCAGACCGCAGATGTGACGCGGGTCGAGATCCTGTGGTATCTCGCGTCCGACCTCGAAAACGCTCTGTCCGACGCACCGACGAATGTCGGCTCTTACAAAGTCGTTTTGAAAGCGTATGCGGGCGAGACCCAAATCGCCGCGGACAGAGAATTTTCCGCGACCTTTGAGATTACCAAGGCGGAGACGCTGGTCGTGCCCGATCTCTCGGGTTTGACCTATGCGTCCGACACCGATACCTACACGACCTCTTATACCGGCACGGCTCCCGTCTTTACTTCCGCCGTGAAGAATAAGACGACCGGTCTGGCTCTGACGGATGCCGAGACGACGCAGGCGGTGACGAAAGACAGCGTTGCGGCGACCCTCGTGAATCCCGGTACATACAGCGTCATCTTCTCGTATGCGGGCGATGCGAACCATCAGGCGTCGAGCACGACCGTGACGGTGGTCATCACTAAGAGACAGGTCGAGTATCCTGCGAACATCTGGAACTTCGGGGATCCTGCCGAGGGCATCATCGAGCAGAAGTACACGGGTGCCGCGCAGACCGCGGAACTGATTTACGACGAAGAACTCTTCACGGTGGTATACACCGACAATACCGGCTCAGGTGTCTCGGATACCGTCTATACCTCGACCGCGACCGTGACCCTGAAGACCGACCTCACGGATTACTATGAACTCATCGGAGAAGCGCCGACCTACTCCATCCAATGGAAGATAGTCAAGGGCGATGTAACCCTCAAGATCGTCGACGGAGAGGGGAATATCGTGTCCGTCGGAGATGCCGTCTATGACGGGGTAACGAGAACCTACTATGTGTACGCGTACAACGACGCGGGCGTGAAAGTCGGAGATGCGACTCCGAATACCATCACGGTCTGCAATGCCGGGACCTATGAGGGGACCTATGAGTATCTCGGGACCGATGATTACAACCCGCAGAGCATTTCGCTCGCCTTCACGGTAGAACCCGCATCCATCGGCGTGACCCTCGACAGAGCCACGCTCGATAAGACCTATAACGGGACCGCCGTCACCTTTGCACCCACTTTTGAGGATGCTCCCACCGCGTGGGCAGACTACACCCTCCTCATCGAGAAGAAGAAAGGGAGCGACTGGGAGACCGTCACCGAGGCGAAGAACGGCGGCGAATACCGCGTGACCGTGACCCGTCTTACCACCGACGGGAACTATCGAGCGACCGTGATGACCGAATTTGCGATTACACGGGCGGATGCCACCATCGAACCGCCCACGACCGGCTGGACCCTCAACGGAAGCACCTATGAGACCACTTATAATAATGATCAGCAGCCGTTCAACCCCATCGTTTCCGAGGGGGCGGTCTATGCGGTGACCTATGATTCCGACACCATGCTGGGTCTGACCGAGGCACCGACGCACGCAGGGACCTATACCGTCCATGTGACGGTCACCGAGACCGACAACTACAATGCGGGGAGCGCGACCTACTCGATCGTCATCCTGCCGCAGGTCGTGACCATCCCGGCGGACGCGGAGCTTTGGGATTACACGGGCCCCTTCACCTTTGACGGGAACGCGCATACCGTACAGCTGCGCTCCGACTTCCTCGCTCTGTGCGACGGGATCGTCGCTGTGACTTATAACGGCAGCGGTGCGACCTATGCGGGGACCTACACCATGACCGTGACCCTGAGACTCGAGGATGACGGGAAGAATACCGCGTTTGCGGGGACGACCGAAACCAGCGTCACGAAGTCCATCGACTGGACCATCTCCCCGATGACCCTCACGATGGAAGATCAGATTACCTTTGACGACGCCACGGTGACCTACGACGGTCAGGAACACGGGATCGAGGCAATCATCCCCGAGGGGATCGCGCAGTATCTCAATGTCACTTATACGGGCGGCGGCACGAATGTCGGCTCGTACGATGTGACCGTCACCTTTGCGGCGAAGACCGAGTATGCCACCTCCGTGCTTCTGTCTGCGAGCAGCTTCACGAAGACCCTGACGGTGAGGAAAGCGAACGCGCAGATCACGACGGACGAAGAGGAACTCGAAATCGTCTTCGACGGCAACGATTATATTGATGCCATCACCGCGTCGGTTATGAACGGCAGGAAAAATCTCACCCAGTATGTATCGATCGAGAAGACCGTCACCAAAGATGATTATGAGGTCGACGAGATTGTGGATGTCGGTACCTACACCATCGTATTCACGATGCGGTCGAACAGCAATGTGAATGTCTCGGATTCCAAGACCGTGACCATTATCATCACGAAGGCGACCTACACGGCGGGCAGTATCACCGTCTCGGGTGACACGACCTATGTCGCTCCCGCGAAAGAGAGCGACGAGGTGCCGACCATCACCCTGAATGTCACGAAAGTCGGCTCCGACGGCTCCAGACCCACGATCGATACGAGCCGCCTGCCCGAGATCCCGACCAAGCCGGGCACCTACACCCTGACCTGGTACTTCACCAATCCCTCGAAGAACTATGAGGACCTGCCGCCGTTTGAAGTGACGGTGACGGTTCTGAAACCCGGTATTGTCGACACCGACAGAACTGTCTATATCTCTGCCGAAAACGGACTCGATGCCGACATGAAGTTTGTCGTGAACGATGCGGAATTTGCCGAGAAGATCGCCGAACTGATCGGTAGCGCGGCACTGCCCGAGTCGATCTCCGCCCCCGCTGTCAAAGCGCTGTACACCTACGCGATAGAGACCGCGGACGGGGAAGCGGTCGACCTTGACACCCTCGGGGAAGTGCGGATCGAAATTCTCCTGCCCGAGAGATTTGTCGGGTACGAGAACCTTTCGGAGCTGCTCAAAGACCTCTATATCTTCTCGGTGAGTTACGGGAAGAACGGCGAGCCGAGTAAGGTGACCGCCATGACCGCAAAGAAGAACGGTCTGGAATATAACCCCGAGACCGGTGTCATCTCGTTCAGACTGCAAGATACCGATTTGGCGTACGGCTATGTCGTGAATGAGAGCAAAGTCGGTACATTCGTCCTCGCCGGGCTCGAAGCCGCAGTGGTTGTCGCCGCTGTGACTGTCATGACCGTCAAGCTTGTGAAACGCAAGAAACACGGGACTCCCGACGACGAGAATTGATTTTCAGTCCCCCGAGGGTACCCTCTCGGGGGCATCTCCACCGCGGAATATCGCTCGATAGAACATCCACGCTTGGCGAACAGCGCCTTTGACTCTGCTGTCGGAGACGCTGTTTTGCCGTTTCCTTTCTGTTTTTGAGAAGCACACTTACACATCTACGCATTATTTCGTGGCTTTTCGTGCGCGCGCATGACGCAAGTGTGCGAAACCCATGTTTTTGGCTGTTCGGACAGCCGTCCCACACCCTGCCGCTTAAGGAGGTCCCGAGGAAAACCATGTTCAGGAAAAACGCGCGACACCGCACATTTGCCGTCACAGTCGTCTTGCTCTTGACGGTGCTTTCTCTTTGCCTCGGGTCGCTCACTTCGTTCGCCGCCGCCGTGCATACGGGAGGAGTATCTCTCGCCGCGACCGTGGACGCGCAGACGGAGGAAGACCGCGGCACGCCGACAAAAGACGAACCAATCCCCGACGCTCTCCCCGTATGGGACGGTCATGTCGAGGAATTGCAGAGCGGCACGGATGAAGATAAGGAGGCGTATATCGCGTCCTGCTCGTTTGCCGGCGGGACGGGGAAATCGACCGACCCCTATCAGATTGCGACCCCCGAGCAGTTCGTCTATTTCATGGGACTGTGTAACAACTCGCTCGTTGACAACGAGAACAACAACGGGGCGATGTTCTATTCGCTGTCGTATGTCATCACGGAGGATTTGGTCTTCAATCCCGATTTCGAGGCGGTGGACGGAACCGTCACCGACCCGACCGGTCTGCATGAAGTCCCCTCGCTCATCTCCGGGAAGTCTTTTTACGGCACCCTCGACGGGGGCGGGCATCGGCTCTATAATCTCTATATGACGAAAACACGCGGACTGTTTTCCCGTCTTGAAAGCACCGGGACCGTCAAGAATTTGCACCTCGTCCGCGGGTATATCAGCAGTCTGCAAGGGTCGTATAACCAAGCGAACGGTCCTGCGGGGCTCTTCGTCGGAGAATGCTACGGGAAACTGGTGAACTGTACCGCGTCCTGTGTCGGTTCCTTCGGTGGTGCCGCCGGCGGGATTGTCGGGACCTTCTCGAAAGACGCCATTCTCAAATCCTGCGTATTCCTCGGAGACCTCTATTCAAAGGGGGATAATGTCGGCGGGATTGCGGGCTATTTCAGCGTCCCGAGCGTCTCCTGCGTGATGGAGGAATGTATCAACCGCGGGAATGTCACCTCCGCCGGGCGCATGGCGGGCGGCATCATCGGCGGTATCAGCGGGGCGAGCAGTAAAAGCATTTACGCCGTCAAACTGACGGGGTGCGCGAATTTCGGAGATATCCGCTCTACCTATGAGGCGACCGAAACGGTCGGAAACGCCTATGTCGGAGGTATCGTCGGGTATATCGGCGGGACTGACAAAACCGTCGAGATTTCCCATTGTGTGAATTACGGGAATGTGACCGCCGAGAACGCGGGCGGTGTCGGGGGCATCCTCGGACAGGCGGGCGGCACTTGGAGTAACGGTGACACCCTGACATTGACGCGGGACTACAATATGGGGAATGTCCGCGCCCGTGAGCGTGCGGGCGGGCTGATCGGCATCGCTCTGCTCCAAACCGTCTTGACCGAGTGCGTAAACACGGGTTCGGTCACGGCGGAAACGGCTGCGGGCGGATTCGTCGGGCAGGCGCAAGCACGGAACGAGTATCAGGGGATCTCCGTGAAAACCATTTGTTGTTACGGCACGGGCGATGTGACGGCGACCGACTCGAACGCGGGCGGGGTGCTCGGACTGTTGAAAGTGAATCGTGTCACAAAACTGACGGTCGCGGGGTGTAATCTCCGCTATCGGGTGACCGCCGGCTCGAACGCGGGCGGGGTGCTCGGGAGCGGAATCAAGTATAACGAGAAGAGCACGACAGACGCGGAAGTCTCGGTCGATAATACCGTCCTGCGTTGTGTGATTGCCCTCACGGGAGAGGATTTTTCCGCGGGCTATGCCGTCGGCGGTCCCGAGACCGATGCGCCCATCACCGTCTCGGGTCAGTTTCGTCGTTTCTATGCGTCGACGACCGCCATTCGGGTGGTGGAAGGTGTAGATACCGTTTTGGCGACCGACGCATTTTCCAATGTGCGCGGCGCGTCTCGGAACTTCCCGATCACCGCACTCACGGAGGCGTCTCTTACCGACGGGACCTATCTCGGGACGCTGAATCTCACGGCGACCACCGAGAACTGCGAAGCGTGGGCGCAGGGGACGGAGGAACCTCTCCCCGCCACCATGCAGGCGATCGAGAGTTTACCGTTGACCCGCGACTATGACGGGCGCGCGACATCGCTCTCACACAATCGCTGGTCGGGCGCGCCGGTCTATACGCGCTGGTACCGTTACGACAGCGAGACCGGGATTTGGGAGGAGATTTTTGAAACGCCCGTTTCCATCGGGATCTATCGGGTGGAGATGGCGATTCTCACCGAACGCTCTTCGGGCGCGATGACGCGCGAGTTTGAAATCCGACGCATGAAGCTGGATGTCTCCGTGGTCTGTGCATGGCCTGTCGAACAGAACTACGAATATACAGGAGAAGAGCAGGTCTTTACCCTCTCGGGACTGCCCGAGGGCGTGGTGGCGACCTATGAGGGGAACGCGAATACCACCATCGGGAACTACACCGCGCGTCTCTTGACCGTGACCGATACGACGGGGAACTATGAGGTTCTGGGCGTGGACGGGGTCCCCACATTCCGATACAATATCATTCCGATTTCCATCAACCTGAGAGAACTGGTCTGGCGCGTCGCGGCGGTCGATGAGGCGGAGAGCGAGAATCTCGCCCCTGCCTACCGCGAGGAGGGACACCGCCTGTACCTCTATGACAAGGCACACCCCGAGGTTGACCTCTCGAAGATCATGACGATTCAGTATACCGCGGGATGCGCGGCGACCGAGACGGGGCATTACACGGCGAGCGCGACCATCGCGGATGACGCGCGCCTCGACAGCGTGAGTGTCGTCGGGGGCGTGAAGCTCTGGTTCGAGACCGACTGGGAGATCACCAAGCGCACGATTCATCTCGCAGACTATCTGGATTTCGACGACAAGACGGTGACCTATGACGGACGGGCACACACCATCCCCTGTACCTCGCATCTGCCCGACTGTGTGAACTATACGGCACCCGTGACCACCGAGTATGTCAATGCGGGGCAGTATACTTACACCGCCACCTGTTCCCTGAAAGCAGGTGCGGAGACCAATAACATTCTCGCCGAGTCGACCCTGACCCGCACGCTGACGATTGAAAAAGCCGTGCCCAAAATCATCGCGGGCGGCAGAGACACCACCTATGAGCCGGGGGTCGTACAGAAGATTGACGAGCAACCCACGCGGTGCTATGTCACCGTCGACGGGAAGAAACTGACAGACGCCACTTTGCGCTTTGAATACTATCTTGTCACGAAGGACGAGAACGGGGAACAGGTGCTCACCCGCGTCGAGAACGATGCGCCCGAGCATGGCGGCACCTACGCGGTCAAGGTCATTTACGACGGCGCCGCCAACTACGCGGCGGTCGAGACCACCGTGCCGCTGTATATCAACCGCGCGACCCTCGAAATCGACGGCGGGATCGTCCTGCGCGACGCGGACTATCTCTGGACAGGGGAGCCGCAGAATATCCGCCTGAAAAACGAGGGACTGCTCCCCGACTTTGTGACTGCCAAGTACAGCGAAGCACGGGTCGACCCCGGCGTCTACACGGTGACGGTCGAGTTCGTCTATAACGAATTGCACGCGACCGACTATCAGCCCATCCCATCCATGAAGGCGACCATGACCATTCGCGCGTCCGAACTGGTGGACGAGGGCACGATGGTGCGCGTGACTTTTGAGGGGGAACCGGAGCCCTACCGCCTGCTCGTGAGACAGCGCACCGATGTCGAGAAGTTCAGTACCCGCAAGGAGTTCGGAGCGAACACTTCGCTGAAAAGTCTGTGGCAGATCGAACTCAAACAGGGACTCGACCCGATCACCGAATCCGAGACGGGATTTCAAATCTATCTGCCGCTGACCGAGGCGCAGGCGGCGCGCGCGTCGATCGGGAATCTGTTCGGGGTCGGCGTGGTGATTCGGGAGGACGGCACCTACGAGTACACGACCTATCCCTATCCGGGAGAAGCTAAGGTGAAAGAGATCAACGGAGACTCCTACCTCGTGATTTCCACCAATACCATCACTTACTTCGGTATCGTGACGACCGACCCGAAATCCGGCGCGCAGCTCGGGCAGTATATGTGGTTCATCCTCGCGGGCGTCATGGCGATTCCCGCGGCGGCAATCATCACGGTGGAAGCCGTGCGCCGCTACCGTAAGAAAAAGAACAAATTGACGAAGTGATCCCGTCCCGCGCGGCTCCGCCTTGTGCGCGCGTCTCTCACCGCACACGGCTCCGCCTCGTTGGGGACTCCTCGGTCGCACACGGCTCCGCCCCGTTGGGGAACCCCTCGATCGCACACGGCTCCGCCCCGTTGGGGAACCCCTCGGTCGCACACGGCTCCGCCTCGTGCGTACCGCCGCATTTGCGGGGGCTTTGCCCGCGTTCTTATCCTCTCGTGTTCTTTTTTCCCTGCATTTTACGCCCCCGCATTCTCTGCACCGCGTGGAAGAGACAAGGCACAACCGATCGTCTTCGGTTGTGCCTCGTTTTGCTTTCCGCACAGATGAGCAGGATTGTACATAGTGGTTCAAATTCAATGGGAATATTCGACAAATATTAATAAAAATAAAAAAATGGTTGATTTTTGATTTTCATACGATTATAATATATATATTAAAGAATCATGTATAGAATTTAACAGAACGGCATTACTGTCATGCCGAATCGGTCAAATTGAAGGACAGACAAGGCGAACGCTGTATTTTTCGGAGTAAAATCCGTAAGACTGTCTTTTCGCCGTTTTTCCCCCTGCGAGAACAGCGAACAGAAAACAGACATTTCTTTCAGGCGACCCCAAAAAGCGTGTTCTCGGATGAATCCAAAATATAAATACCATCCCGGGTTTCCTCGGGAGAAAGGACAACATAGCATGAAACAAACCAAAAGAACACTTGTAAGTCTTCTCCTCGTGTTCGCGATGCTCGCGACCTGTCTTGTGGCATTTTCGGTCACGGGTACGGCGGCAGGAGAAGCGGATGTCTGGGACGGCAAGACCTACACCGAGCCGACGAAAAAGGACGCGGACGGCACCACCATCCTCGTCACGACCGCGGCGGAGTTCGCGTGGGTGGCGCAGAACCCTGCATCCGCTGCCGGCTCCTATCGGCTCACGGTCAATGTCGATATGAACGCGAAAACTCCTTCTGCCCATGGCACCTTTTCCGGCATCCTCAACGGCGACGGACACTATGTTAGCAACATCACGGATAAGGGCGGTTCGGGTTACGGCTCTGCCGGACTGTTCGGTACTATCTCTGGGACCATCAAGAATCTGACGATAAAAGATTCAAGGTTTACTGCATTTGGTTCCAACTATAACGCTCCGTTTGCGACATCGGGTCTGTCGGGAACTCTTGAAAATTGCCATGTCGTAGGTTGCACAATAAATGGGATTTGCGCCGCCGGTCTTGTGAACTCTTGCTCGGGTACAATTCGCAACTGTACGGTTGACGCTACCATCTCCGCCAGTACGGAAACGAACCAACAAGACCATAACATTGGTGGCATTTGCGTCTCGGTGAGTTCAACAAAAGCTGTTATTGAAAACTGCACAGTGAACGGCACCATTTCTGGCACGAATTATAAAACCAAGTCTGTTATTGCGGGCGGTCTTGTTGCGTATATTTCGATCGTCCATGGCTCGTGGAGTTGGACAGGTCTTAAAGACTGCGTGAATAATGCCACGATAACTGTTGGCGATAAACTGAGTGGTGATGCGCTCCCGACTGGCACAAGTGGTGCCGTCGGAGGTTTGGTCGGTAGAGTTACCCGGGGGACTGCAAATAACAATGCCGGGCAAGGTACATTGACCCTCAATAACTGTGTAAATAACGGGAGTATCACCGTGACCTCTGATGCCACTGTTACGCGCGGCGTCGGCGGTCTAGTCGGTTGCACAAGCGATGGTATTGTTAAAGCCATCGACTGTGTGAACAACGCGAATGTAAACGCTCCTACTGTTTTGGGTGTTGGTGGATTCATCGGGACTTCCAGCCCCAGTGCAAATGTGTATTACGGCAGTGGTACTTCCGAGTTCAAAAACTGCGGGCAATATGGCGCTATAACCGGTGCAGGCAATGTCGCCTGCGCAATAGGTTATACTTATCAAAATACAACCCTTAACAATGTCGTCCTCGCAGGGTCGGTGAACCTTCCGGAATCTGTCGCTGAAAATGCGCTCACAGGGATCGTCATTGCGTTCCAGACCTCATATACCAATCAAAGCAAGACGCTTTCTGATCATACCCTCGCGATGACCAATGTCTACTCTCCCGTGACCGCTGCGCTTTACAACACCGACACCGCGGCGACCGGGACACTCAATGTCACGAGCACTTCCGTTGTGACGGGTGATGCGTTTACGAGCGGAGACCTCGCCTCTTTCGCGACTGCTTTGAACACCGCGGCGACCACGAATGACTGGAACCAATGGATAGTTGTAGCCGCACCGAAGTATATTGTTTTTGCCGTACAGGTTGCCATTGATGGCGCGACTTTGTCCCTCAATGACACCATGACGCTGAAACTCTTTGTCCGCGCAAGTGCGGTTTCCGAGATTGCCGATAACCTCAAATCCATCATGGTGAATGACGGTACCGAAGACGGCAATTACGCAGGTACGCTCAATACCGAGACAGGGTACTTTGTCTTCGAGATTTCTGGCCTCGCGGCAAAAGATATGGGCACCGCCAAGACTTACAAAGTGAAGTACACGCTGACAAATGATACAGCGAACACGATTACCTGCAAAACAGGTGTGGAATACTCGCCTTTGCAGTACGCCATCAATATGTATAACAAGAACAAGGCAGACACTACGCCGAACGCGAACTTTGCGGCACTGCTCACTTCGATGGTGCGCTACATGGATGCGGCGGGAGCCACCGGCGCGAAGACGACTTTCGCGACCAAGACCGGCTACACCTTTGACGATACCACTGTGGATGCTGACTATGCGAAAATCGTGGCGAAAGACGCAGAGAGCAACTTCACTGTCCCCGAAAACACCATAGAACTGTCGGCAGTCCTCGAAAGCGGCATCACCATGATTGTGAAGCCCGCGGATGGAAAGACCTTTACCGATGTCTCTGTCAAGATTGGTGATAAGGTACTGGCAGTTGAGACCGCAGATGGTACTTGGAGAGTCAACGGACTGAACCCGGGCGACCTCTATAACGAGTTGACCTTCACCTTTACGATCTCCGCCGAGGAGACCGTCACCGCGACCTACTCTGTTGCACGGTATCTGAATAACTATGTCAGTACCAAATACGAGACCCTCGCGAAAGCGACCGCACTCTATATGGATGCGTTCATCACCTATAAGACCATCGGCTGACAGAACGAAAGGAGAAACATACCATGACTTACGAAACCCCGAAAATGGAGATCCTCTCGTTTGAGGAGAGCGACATCATCAGAACGAGCGGCGCGACGAGCCGAGTCGAGGACACGACCCTCCCGACCGACTGGTTCACCGATGAGGTCTGATTCGCCGCGAATCAAATCAACAGTTCTATCTAAATCCATTTCAGTTTCATGAAAACAATTTCACAGGTTTCGTGAAACGATCAATTGGAAAAGCACCCGCTCGTCGGGTGCTTTTCCTTTTTCAACATTGCCGTAAGGCGAAATCTTACTTTGTATCAAGCCGTTCAAACGCATGAGCGGGCTCGCCCTTTGGGAGAGCTCCCGACAAGGTCGGGTGAGAGGGTGCATTATTCGAAACCGCGCATTGATATGGTTATCTTTCTGTGTTCTTTTGCCCTCTCCGTCACGCTTCGCGCGCCACCTCTCCCAAAGGGCGAGGCATGGTTTTCTCCGCACCGTCCCGCGGGGAGGGCTTTTGTCATCCTCTCTCTCCGTAGGGCGGGGGCTTGCTCCCGCCGAAAAATGCGAATATGAATCTTGCATTTTCGGTTCGATTACAGAACGGAAAAGCATTTGGTACCACTTATATTGT
>JAQYLJ010000028.1 GCA_028720145.1 Clostridia bacterium | reverse complement strand
GTGCCACCTCCCTCCCGGAGGGAGGCAATCTTCTCACCGCGGCGTATCGCGCCGCCATAGGGTTGAGTGCGATATAAATAGAAAACCCGTCGGGTGCAAGAAATGCCCGACGGGTAAATATTGCAGGGGAAATCAGTCGATGGAGCCGACGATATAGGGAGCCATCTCGGCTCTTTCTTTCGCTCTCTCTTCGGCTTCCGCTTTCGCAGCAGCTTGTGCCTCGGCGCGCTCTGCTTCACGGGCAGCCGCGTCTTCCGCTCTCTTCTGCGCTTCCAGAATCGCACGGATGGAGAGCGCGAGTTGCCGTTTCTCGGTGTCGATACCGGTAATCTGTGCGTCGACCACCTGACCGACCGTGAGATAGTTCTCGGGCTTGTCAACGTGTTCGAGCGAGATGCGCGAGTTGTGAATCAGACCGTCCACACCCTCTGCGACTTCCGCAAACGCACCGAAAGAAACGATCGAGACGATCTTCGCGGACACGATGTCGCCTACGCTGTGTGTGCTCGCGAACTTCGTAAATTCGTCCATCTCGGGGGTCTTGTACCCGAGGGAGATGCGATGGGTCTCGGGGTCGAGTTCCTTAATGTAGACCTCGACTTCCTGTCCGACGGAGACGACCTGTGCGGGGTTCTTGATGTTTCTCCAAGAGAGCTCCGACTTGTGAATCATGCCGTCGATGCCGCCGAGATCGACGAACGCACCATACGAGGTGAGATTCTTAATCTTCGCGACATACTTCTGACCGACTTCGAGTTTCGAGAACGCTTCGTCACGCGCGGCGTCTCTCTCGGCACGGGCGATTTTGCGTGCCTCGTACTGATAGGACTTGATGGACGCGACGGTGCGTTTTCTCTCTTCGTCAATGTCTATGATTTTGACTTTCTGGGTGGTGCCGACGAGGGCAGAGAGGTCTCCGTCCTTGGCGACGCCGCTCTGGGACGCGGGGACGAACACGCGGTAGCCCTCGATGTCCATGGTGAGACCGCCTTTGACGACTGCGGTCACGGTGCCTTCCTTAATCGGGTTTGTCTTCGCTTCTTCAACGAAAGTGTACCAACCCGCGTCGCGGTCTACCCGCAGTTTGTCGAGGGAGACAGACCCCTCTTTGTCGTCCACGCGGACGACGAATGCCTTGATTTGGTCGCCGACCTTGTAAAGCGAAGTGATTTTCGCCGAAGGGTCTGCAACCAACTTGTCTGCTTCAATGAGACCGGTCTGTTTGGTGCCGAGGTCGAGATAAACGCATTTATCCGTAACAGCCAGCACGGTGCCGACGACGATATCTCCCGTATGTATCGGTTTCAGGGTCTCGTCGAGCAGACTTGCATAATCTTCCATGCTCATTTTGTGATATACCTCCATAATGATGCCGTCGGGCGTAGATGCGCCTGCGGTAATTGAAATCCGTTCCCTCTCGGATAAGTCCGGGAGTTCGTCTGCGTGTTCGACAAGATAGGTGTCGGGACAGATTTCCTTACACAGCTGATAGAGCTTCTGTGTGTTGGAAGAGTCGCGGCACCCGATGACGATCATGCAGTCGGACTTGCCTGCGAGGGCGAGCGCCTCTTGCTGGCGCGTCTCGGTAACATTACATATTGTATCAAATATTTTTGCGTTTGTATATAGTTTTTTCAGATATTTTTGAGTTTTTTTCCACTCGGAGACGCTTCCCGTGGTCTGCGCCGCCGCGATGACCGCTTTTGTGTCGGTCGGACGCGCAGGGGACGCGCCGAGATACGCTTCGAGTTCCGAGGTGGTTGAGAATACCGCCGCTTCGCCCGTGACATGGCTCAAAATCCCGATACACTCCGCGTGATCTTTCGCCCCGAGGAGCAGAAAACGCGTGTCTTCGTTTGTCTCGGTGTCCGCGATGCGGTGAATGCGCTTGACGAACGGACAGGTCATGTCCTCGACATGGAACGCGGGGTGTTTCTTTTCGAGTGCGCGTAAGGCGTTTTCCTCGTCGCGGGGGATGCCGTGGGTGCGGATGAGCAGGACGGTTTTACCCAAAGTGTCACTTTCCGCGGCGACCCGCTCCGCCTCTTGTATCGTAATCGAAAAAACGCCTTTTTCTTCGAGTTCTCCGATATACCGGCGGTTGTGAATCAGGGTGCCGAGGGTGTAGATTTTCTTGACTGCGGGTTCGCGGAGCAGGCGGGAGACATAATCGGTCGCCCGCTTGACACCAAAACAGAATCCCGCGTTTTTCGCGAGTGTTACTTGTCGCATGGCGTCTCTCCCTCGGGCAGGGCAGGCGGCAGATACCCACCGAGCGCACAGACCGCCCTGAAATAGGTTTTTGTCGCATCTTCATAGACGCGCTTCCCGGGCGCTTCAGAGGGGAACGGGTAGAGGATGGGCTCGCCTATGTAGAGGTTTGTGACGCGGAAAGGCGCGTATTTCTGCTTTTTGAGTTGAATACAGACGGGGACGACCGGCACCCCGCTCCGATACGCCATCATGGCGATTCCGGGCTTGATTTCGGTATCCCACGGATTTTTCCCTTTGCGGCGGTGTCCCTGCGGATAGATGGCGACCGCGTCGCCGCCCTTTGCCTTTTCGACCACCGTGCGGATGGCGCTGACATCGGCGCTGTCGCGCGAGACGGCGATCGCATCGCCTTTTTTGAGCATTCCGCCGATGAGGGGCACCCGAAAGAGTTCTCTCTTCGCCAGGAACCGAATCTCGCGCGGCACCGATGCGGCGAGCACGAGCGCGTCGGGATAGTCGATGTGATTGGAACAGAGGATACACCCGCCCTCGGGCAGGTTCTCGACCCCGTGCACACGGATGCGGAAGAGCCACCTCACAAATCCCGCGAAGCGGCGGTGCATCCG
This sequence comes from Clostridia bacterium, assembly GCA_028720145.1. GTDB lineage: Bacteria > Bacillota > Clostridia > Oscillospirales > CAG-272 > UBA1740. The sequence goes on along the minus strand of JAQYLJ010000028.1, from coordinate 39,175 downwards.
CAAATAGAACGAGAGTTTTTCTTTTTTGGCTTTTTTCTTACTCATTTTGCGGTCTCGGGCAGTTTCTCCGCGATGATTTTCAAAACCGCATCGACGCTCTCTTCCAGCTTGAAGCCGGTGTTGTCGAGCAGAATCGCGTCATCCGCCTGTTTTAAGGGGGCGGTCGCGCGGGTCGAGTCGTTTCTGTCGCGGGTCTTGATTTCTTCGAGAATCACCTCATAGTCGGCGGGAACGCCGCGGTCGATGAGTTCCTTGTATCTGCGCTCCGCGCGGTTTTCGGCGGTCGCCGTCATGAAGATTTTGACCTCCGCATCGGGGAAGATGACGGTGCCAATATCCCGACCGTCCATAATCACCGATTGGGTCTTGGCGATGTCTCTTTGGGTCGATAACAGAAAATCCCGTACCGCGGGATAGGCGGAGACTTTGGACGCGTACATGGAGATCTCCTGCGTGCGGATGCTGTCGCCCACATCCTCTCCGTTTAAGAGAATGTGCTGGGTGCCGTCGCGGTACAGGAGCTCGATATGAATCTCGGGGAGCAGAGCCGTCACCGCTTGCGCGTCGGAGGGGTCCACTTTCTTTTGCTTGACATAGAGACCGATGGTGCGATAGAGCGCACCCGTATCGACATAGGTGATTTTCAGAGCGGCGGCGACCGCTTTTGCGACGGTGCTTTTTCCGGCACCTCCGGGTCCGTCAATGGCGATTTTGTACATACTCACTCCTCGTTATGGATTTGCCGCGTTTTCGGCGGCGAGACGCGCGGTGGAGAATGCGATTTGAAGATTGTACCCTCCGGTGTATCCGTCGACATCGAGGATTTCTCCCGCGAAATACAGCCGCTTCACGAGCTTGCTCTCCATGGTTTTGGGCGACACCTCGGAGACCTTGACCCCGCCCGATGTGACGATTGCCTCGGAGAGCGGGCGGAAGCCCGACAGCGGGAGGGTCAAACCGCGCAGCCCCTCGCGGAGCCGTCTGCGTTCTTCTCTTGTGATATCATGCACTTTTTTGTGCGGATTTATTCCGATTTTTTCTGCGAACGGAAGAATCATTTTCTGCGGGAGCAGGGTCGCGAGTTCGTTTTGAAAATCGCGGTTGGCGTTCTCGCGGAAGTCGGAGAGCAGACGGGATTCGAGTTGTTCGTCCGTGAGTGCGGGTTTGAGGTCGATTCTGAGACGCGTGTCCGAGAAATCGCTCGCCCGCAGATGGGCAGAGGCCGACAGGATGAGAGGTCCGCTCACCCCGAAGTGGGTGAAGAGCATTTCTCCGAAATCCTCGTAGACCGTCTTATTCGCGTCAATGACGCGGATTTTCACATTTTTGAGCGAGACCCCTTGCACGTCCGCGCAGAACGGGTCGGGAGAGATGAGGGGGACGAGCGAGGGGACGAGCGGCACGAGGGTGTGTCCCGCGTCCCGTGCCAGCCGATAGCCGCTCCCGTCGGAGCCGGTCGCGGGGTAGGAGGCACCGCCCGTCGCGAGAATCACCGCGTCGAAGAAGTACTCCCGTTTCGGTGTCCCCAGCCCAACTACCTGTCCGTTCTCGACAATCAGCCGATTGACATGGTCGCTGACAAGTGTCGCCCGGGACGCATAAGCGCGGAGCGATTTCACAATGTCCGACGCTTTGTCGGATGCGGGAAAGACCCTGCGCCCCCGTTCGGTTTTGAGCGGGACGCCTGCGTTTTCAAAGAAAGCAATGGTGTCTTTCGGGGAAAAGCGCGAGACGGCGGAATAGAGAAAGCGGGGATTGACGGTGATATGTTCGAGAAATTCGGTTTCCGTACAGTCGTTTGTCAGATTGCATCTGCCCTTGCCGGTGATGCCGAGTTTCATGCCGGTCTTCGCCTTATGCTCGAAGAGCGTGACCACAGCGCCATTTTCCGCCGCGTACCCCGCCGCCATCAGTCCCGCCGCACCGCCGCCGACGACGGCGACCCTAGGTTTCTCAGCGTTTGGCATAGATTTCGTAAGCGTCCCAGAGCCGTTCGAGTTTGTCGAACCGCTCTTTCACCATGTCGGGGCGCGCATTCGCCACCGCCGCCAAAAGCGCGTTGATGACGCTGAACGGCGCGATGAGCGAGTCGGCGAACGAGACCATGTCGCTCTCTGCCGTCAAAAGATAGGATGCGTATTCCGCGATGGGTGCCTCTCGGTTGTCGGTGAGGGCGATGACCTCCGCACCGCTCTTCTTCGCGTATTTCACCATATTGACGACCTTGGTGGAATAGCGGGGGAAACTGATGGCGACCAGCACATCGCCCGGTTCCATGTCGAGGATTTGCTCAAAAACTTCGCTGGAACTCGTGGGTTGCAGCATCCGCACATTGTTACAGATCATCGAGAGGTTGAAATGCAGAAAAGACGCGAGTGAAGCAGAGGAGCGCGCGCCGATGATATAGATACGCTTCGCCGCATTGAGCGCCGCCACAGCGGCAGAGAACGCCGCACGGTCGATTTCTTCCAGCGTGCGCTTGATACGGTCGATATCGTCTGTGAGAACCCCCGTGAGCAGGTCGACATCGTGGAGCCGCTCGTTGGAGATTTCGATGCGTTGGTTCGGGGTCAGGCGGGTGCGGACGAGGTCCTGTACCGCGCGCTGAAATTCCGGATACCCCGAGAATCCGAGTTCGTTCGCGAATCGCACGACCGTCGATTCGGACACACCTACGGTCTGCCCGAGTTTCGCCGCGGTCATGAACGCCGTCTTGTCATAATCGTTCAGAATCGCGTGCGCGATTCGCTTTTGTCCTTTGGAAAAAGTCGAGAGATTTTGTGAAATCAGGTCGGCAATGTTTTTCGCCATATCCGACTCCTTTGTTTTGTCTGAATGTTATTTGAAAGTGTGAAAATGCGTGGAATCAGGAGCACAGCGCCATGGCGTGTTTCATGCGGCGGAGGGTCTCGTCCCGTCCGATGACGCACATGATCTCGGTCGCGCCGCCGGGCGTTATCGCCATGCCGGAGACGGCGATGCGCGCGCACCAGAGGAGCGCACCCGATTTGACCCCGAGTTCTTCCGCTTTCGCGGAGCAGGCGGCGAAGAGCGCGTCGTTCGTCCAGTCGGAGACCGCGAGGAGCGCATCGTTTGCCCCCGCGACGAGAGCCGTCACATTGTCGCTCGTGACCTTGTTCTTCTTGTTGAAGAAGAGTTCTTTGTCATAGGCGGGCAGTTCGATGAAGAATTGAATCTTCTCTCCAATCTCGCTGAGTTTCGAGAGCCGCCCTTGGAGCAGCGTCAGCATCAGGTCAATATCGAGGTTTTCGGGCAGGTTCTCGGGCAGATAGGGCGTGACCGCGCGGCGGAAATCGTCGAACGGCATCTTGCGGATATACTCGCCGTTGAACCAGAGCAGTTTCTCGTAGTCGAAGACGGCAGGGGATTTGTTGACCCCCTCGATGGTGAACGCCTCGGTGAGTTCGGAGAGCGTGAAGAACTCGCGCTCCGCCATCACCCCGCGCGGGCTCCATCCGAGCAGGGCGATATAGTTGATGATGGCTTCGGGCAGATACCCGTCGCGCACGAGGTCTTGGAAACTGACGGCACCGTGCCGCTTGGAGAGCTTGGAGACGGTTCCGTCCTCGCCTTTCCCCATGAGCAGGGGCAGATGGACATAGACGGGACGCTCCCATCCGAACGCATCATAGAGCAGGGCGTATTTCGGCGTGGAAGTGATGTATTCGCTCCCGCGCACCACATGGGTGACCCCCATCAGATGGTCGTCCACCACATGGGCGAAGTTGTAGGTGGGATAACCGTCGGCTTTCATCAGAATCTGATCCTGGAGTTCCTTGCATTCGCAGGTGATTTCCCCGAAGACCGCGTCTTGGTAGACCACCGTCCCGTCGAGGGGCATCTTTTGCCGAATCACATACGGCACCCCCGCGTCGAGCTTCTCCCGAATCTCCTCGGGCGAGAGGTTCCGACAATGGCGGTCATAGCCGCCCGTCGCGTCCTCTTCATGGAGTTGTTCGAGCCGCTCTTTCGAGCAGAAACAGTAGTAGGCGTACCCCTTGTCCACGAGCTCTTTCGCATATTTTGCGTAGATTTCTTTGCGTTCGCTCTGAACATAGGGACCGTGTTCCCCGCCCACGCTGGGACCCTCATCATAAGAAAGTCCGGTCATCTCCATCGTGGAGAGGATGACATCGGTCGCCCCCTCGACGAGCCGCTCGCGGTCGGTGTCCTCGATGCGGAGAATAAAGGTGCCACCCGCGTGTTTCGCGATGAGATAGGAATAGAGGGCAGTCCGCAGATTGCCGATATGCATATACCCCGTCGGACTGGGGGCGAAACGGGTGACGACGGCATGGTTCGGTTGTGTCATAATAAATCCTCGTAGTTTTTCGCTTTACGCGTAGTGTGCGCGCGTGGCACGCAAATACCATCTCATATTATCACAGTCAAAACGGATAGTCAATTCTTTTCGGGAAAATCATTTGACAGCGGATAGGGGGGAATGTATAATACTATCGTACAAGGGGGGATTTCATGTATCGCAGCGTTTTTACGAAATATTTGCTCGCGTTCGCGATGATTATATTTATCAGTTTTGTCCTGCTCGCGGTCATCATCGGCTCCCTGTTCTCCGGGTATGCCATCGACAATATTCGTTCGGATGCGAACAGGACGGTGAAGAGCGCGTGTGACATTCTGTCTTACGCATATTTGCATCACGGTAACGGGAGGAGTTTAGAGGGTTATATTCGCGGGGAGACGGAGGGCGTCTTGTGGCTGCTGACGGGCCTTTTGACGAATACCGAGCAAAACACGGTGATCATTACCGACTATACGGGACAGATTCTTGTGACGGCACAATCGAGTAAGATGGAATTGCCGCCGAAAGAGAATATGCGGGTACCCGAGACGCTGATTGCCTCGCTCACCCCGAACGAGGTTTATGAGTGCGACGGCACATTCGGCGTATTTCCCGTGCGGCATATCGTCGGCGGATTGCCGATTGTGACGACCGAGGGCACCATGATAGGCGCTGTGTTTGCGTGTATATCGGCGGAGAACGAGACACAGCTCGTGCAGGAAGCGACGCGGACGGTCATCATGGTGTGTCTGCTCGTCATGCTCGCCGCCATCATCGCGGTCTATTTCATGACCGACCGCGTCACCAGTCCGCTCCGCTCCATGACGGTCGCCGTTAAGGAGTTCGGGAAAGGGAAACTCGATTCCCGCGTGGAGATTAAGGGAAAAGACGAGATTGCAGAACTTGCCGATGCCTTTAACAAAATGGCGGAGTCTATACAAGAGAACGAGAAGATGAGAAATATGTTCCTCGCGAATGTTTCTCATGACCTTCGCACCCCGATGACGACCATCGCGGGGTTTGTAGACGGGATGCTCTCGGGTGCGATTCCCCCCGAGCAGCAGCCGCAGTATTTGGAGATCGTATCTTCCGAGGTGCACCGCCTGTCCCGCCTCGTCAGTACCCTTTTGGATATCTCCCGTTTGGAGTCGGGGGTTCGGAAGTTCACCGAGACCCGCTTCGACATTTGCGAGCTGGGGCGCTTGATCTTGATTTCCTTTGAACAGAAGATTGATGAGAAACGGCTGAATGTCGAGTTCGTCAGCGAGACCAATTCGCTCTTTGTCTTGGGCGATAAGGACGCGACCCATCAGATTCTCTATAATTTGGTGGAGAACGCCATTAAGTTCAGCAGACCCGAGGGAACACTGCGTCTGACATTCGCGGTGAAGACTCCCGAGAAGGTCGTCATATCGGTCTATAACGAAGGACAGGGGATCCCCGAAGAGGACATCCCGCTCGTCTTTGAACGGTTCTATAAGAGCGATAAGAGCCGCGGACTTGACAAGATGGGGGTCGGCTTGGGACTATACATTGTCAAGACTCTTATCGAAGCCATGAAACAGACCATCTCGGTCGAGAGCGTCTACGGCGAGTTCTGTGAATTTAAGTTCACCATGAAACAGGACTGCGGAGAGCCGTCGACCCCCGCCCCGCAAACCAAACAGTAACCAAATAAAACAAGAGCCGAAGGACCTGTGTCCCTCGGCTTTTTTGATCGTATTTGTCTTACGCGGAGGTTAGAGAAATCACGGTGAGATCGGGCAGATTTGCATCCTCCGCGTCGTGGCTCGCCATGATGACAAGACGGTTTTTTGCCTCTTCGCAGATCAGTTCATGAATGACCTTGCGGTTCACGGCGTCGAGTTCTTTGGTCGGCTCGTCGAGGAGGAGAATAGGCGCGTCGAAGAAGAGCGCCCGCGCGATGGCGACCCGCTGTTGCATCCCTCCCGAGAGTTCATTCCCGCGTTTGTTCAGGTCGTCGGAGGAGAAGCCGAGACGGGAGAGCAGTGCCGCCGCGCGCTCGCGCGTTTCTTCTTTCGGCGCCTTTTTCGGTGCCACGAGGGTCACATTTTGCAGGGCGGTCAGAGAGTCGAACAGCCGCTTTTCCTGAAAGAGAAAAGAGACCGCACCCGCCCGCTCGACGGTGCCGCTGTCCGGGGGTTCCAGACCGGAAATCAGACGCATGAGCGTTGTTTTCCCCGTACCGCTCGCGCCCGAGAGCAGGAAGATGCCGGACAAGGGGAAGGCGTAGGAAAAGCCCGTGATGACGCGCTGTTCCCCGTAGGATTTGCACACATTATACAGATTGAGAGACACGGCGTCCTCCTTTCCGGTAAGCGAGGGCGAGTTTCACCAGTTTTTCGAGGACGAGACTAAATACGACCACCGTGACCGTCCATGCGAACACCGCCTCGAAATCGAGTTGCCAGCTCTTTTCGTACCAGATTTCATACCCGATGGAGTTCTTCGGCAGGGCGATGACCTCTGCGGCGATCCCCGACTTCCACGCCAGCCCCACACAGGTGACGAGCGAGGCGCGGATCTGCGGGAGGGTCGATGGCAGATAGAGGGCGCGTATCTTTTTCGTCACGGTGAGTCGATAGACGCGAGCCGCCTCGACGAGCTTCGGGTCGACCGAACGGATGGCGGCGGCGGTCGAGGTCATCATGACGGGTGCGACCATCAGCGCAGAGATGAACGACGGGAGCGCCCGCGTCCCGACGAACAGCCACGCGATGATGATAAAGCAGACGACGGGCGTCGCGCGCACGACCGAGAACGCGGGGGTGAGGAGGGTATCGGACACCCGTGAGAAGGCGACGAGAATCCCTACGAGGATTCCCACGGTGCACCCTGCGGCGAGCCCGATGAGAATGTGTAAAAGAGAGGTGCCGACCGCCGCATAAAATGTTCCGGTTCTCAGAAGCGAAACGAGACGGAGGAGGACCCTCCACGGGGTGGGGAGAAGCGCGGGTTTTTGATAGATGAGCGCCACCAGCCACCACACCCCGACCCAGAAGAGAACCGCCAACAGGGAATGGATGAAAGAGGGCAATTTATGCAACTTTTTCGGTGCCGTCATACGTTACTCGCCGAGGAAGTAGCCGTTGTCGGGGAACTGAATACCGAGCGCGGCGAGGAAGCCCGCTGCTGCGGTTTTCATCTCTGCACCCGCGAGGTAGGTGAGATTGGAGCGCGGAATCGCGGACTTTGCGACCGCGGCGGCGGGGAGAATACCGGTTGCGGCGACAATCTGTGCTGCGGCATCGAGGTTGTCGGGGTTTTTGATATACTCGATGGATGCCGCGTAGGCGGTGAGGAATCTCTTGACGACTTCGGGATGCGCGGCGGCGAACTCGGTGCGCACGACCACACAACCCTGGACGAGCGGAGTGTCGCTCACTTCGTCCCATGCGGCGTTAAGGTCGACCGAGGAGACGGCAAAGTCGGTGACGTTCTGTGCTTTTGCGGTATTCGCGGCGACCGTCACTTTCGGCTCGGGCAGGAGTGCGATTTGGACGCCGTTTTCACCCGACACGATTTGTCCCGGGAGCAGGTCGAGAGAGCTCATCTGAATCGTGACATTCTCGATTCCTTTCTTTTCGAGGATATATTCGAGAATCATTTTCGGGGACTGTTCGGGGACATAAACGGTTTTTCCGGCGAGGTCGGAAAGAGAATTGATCGTCACCCCGTTCGTGCAGAGGTATAGCACCCCGAGGGTATTGATGGCGAGATATTGGACCCCGCCCGTCACTTTGGACGAGAGGGTGGGGACGCCGTTGGTCGGATACGCGGCGATGTCGATCTCACCGTTCATCAGCGCGGTTGCGATATAGGTCGCACCGTTGTATTTGGTATAGTTGTATGCGCTGTCCGCGTCGGATACCATTTTCGCCATGCCGAGGGCAGTCGTTCCGGGGAGATAACCGATACGGGCGACGGTCGTATCGGGTGTAGAGGCATCGGGGGTACCCTGCGTGTTATCGGGCGTGCTCGCGTCGTCTTTGCAGGAGACAAAGAAGCAGAGGGTGAGCGCGAGAAGGAGTAAGAGAGAGAGTAGTTTTTTCATGACCTTTTTTCCTTTATCTAATGTATTTAAGAATCGGTTTCATGCGGCGGGGGAGGGGAGGAATCCGCCTTCTTTTTTAGCCCCTCGGGGTCGAGGACGGTCACGCGACCGTCAGTAAAAGAGATGAGCCCTTCGGCTTGAAAACGGGTCAAAAGACGGTAGAGCGAAGCACGCCCAATGTCTAGTGATTCAGCCATTTTCGTCATGTTCAGCCGGCGGTGTAAAGCGTCCTTTCCATTCATGTCTAACAGACATTTGGAAACTTTACTTTCCACATTTCTGCCGGTGGTCGCGTCCAGTTTTTCGTTGAGAAATCGCACCCGTTCGCTTAAAAATTCGATATGCGCGACGGCGGTTTTCGGATAGGAGAGAAACAGGCGTTTGAGCGACTCTTCATCCATCGCGGCAAAGCGCACATCGGTCTTCGCCCGGACGGTCGTGGGATAGCTCTCGCAGTCCCCGAACAGACCCGCCGCGCCGAACGATTCCCCCGCGCCGATCTCTTTCAGAAAGACAGACTTCTTTTGACGTGTCCGTTCGATGGTGAGCGTGCCGGAAATCACATAGATCATTGCGGGGAAAAAGTGCTCGGGGGAGCAGACCACCGCCCCCGCGGGGAAGATACCGACCGAGATATGCATCTCATGAAAAGCATCTTTTCGCTCCTGCTCGTTCAGGGGTGAAAAGAGGTAACAGCGCGCGAGCGCTTCTTCGTCCTGTTGGGTCATGGCTCCTCCTAACTGTCTCATTTGAGACACATTATACCTATTCCCACGGGGAAAGTCAACGGCAAATCTCAATAATTGCGACAAAAAACAAACTTTTTTTCCGACAAATGTACCAAATTTATATTTTTGTTGAGAAAATTATTATATAGCAGTTGAAATCGGCTGTTCTGTGTGTTAAAATTTCTTTAATTCCGGTTCGCCGGTTTTTGATGAAAGTATGCGCTTTTCGCGCTGAGACATAGATATGACAACCATATATCCCGCTTTCTGCCTCGCGGCAGAGGGCTTTTCCGGCATACTATCCTGCCCATGGCAGAATACCAACTTAATCTCGTTTATCGTGACCGCCGTGGCGGGTGCGCTCTTGACACTCCTGTTTTTCATCCATTACAAACGCGGTCCCATGTACCGTGCGATCGCTTGGATTTCTCTCTCCGCGACCCTGCTTCTTCTGTTTGCACAGGTCTTTGCGATCCGCGCACTCATTTACGGGGTGTTTATTGCTCTGCTCATCATCATGTTCGCGTTCCAGCAGGAGCTGCGCGAGATTTTCGTGAGCGTTTTCGGCGGCGGTGCGATCTCGGGGAAGAAACAGGTGGCGGTGGTCGATTTGCACCACAGCGTCATTGATGCGGTCTGCCAGGCGACGGCTGAGATGGCGAGGAGCCATACCGGCGCACTCATCGTCTTGGAGCGGCATATTAAGCTCGACGACATCGCGCGTTCCGGGGTGGAGCTCGACGCCAAAGTCTCTCCCTACCTCATTCGGAATGTATTTTACGATAAAGCACCTCTGCACGACGGCGCCATGATTATTCGGAACTGCCGCGTGTGGGCTGCCTCCTGCATTCTCCCGCTGTCCTCCCGCTCGGATATCAATCAGGACCTCGGGACGCGGCACCGTGCGGCGCTCGGTCTCAGCGAGATTTGCGACGCGGTGGTGATCGTGGTCTCCGAAGAGACGGGACTCATCTCCATTGCTTATCACTCGGAACTCGTACAGGACTATTCCTTCCAGTCTCTACACGCGTTCCTTGTCAAGAATTTGCTTCACGAAAGTGAAGAGAACGGGCAAGACGAATGACGCAAAAATCCATGACGGTTTATGTAGCCGACTTGCACCTTCCCCTCGACGCTGTCGAGGGGGATGTGTGTTTTCAGGCAAAAAAATATCTGGAAAAGCACGGTATTTCCGCAGGAAATGCCGCTTTTCGCATCTCCCGCCGTGCGCTCGACGCGCGGAAACGGCGCGAGATTCATTTTGTCTGGACGGTCGCCGTCACGGGTGAGTTTTCGGAGCGCGCCCTTTCGCGCATCCGTGCGCACGCCATCCCCGCTTTGACCCTCTCGGAAGAGGAACCCGTGACGGTCTCGCACGGTGCGACCCCGCTCTCGGCGCGCCCTGTCGTGGTCGGGTCGGGTCCCGCAGGTCTTTTCGCCGCTCTGATTCTGGCGGAGAACGGATATGCCCCCATCCTCTTGGAGCGTGGCGGCTCGGTCTCCGAGCGGCAGAACGCCATCGACGCCTTCCGTAAAACCCGTGTGCTCGACCCCGAGACCAATGTCCAGTTCGGTGCGGGCGGCGCGGGGACTTTCTCGGACGGGAAACTCGTGACTCGCATCCGCGACCCGTATACTTCCCAGATTCTCTCGACCTTTGTCCGATTCGGCGCGCCCGAGGATATTTTGATTCAGGCGAAGCCGCATATCGGGACCGATATTCTCGCCCGCGTGATTCCCGCCATGATAGGGGAAATCGAAGCGCGAGGCGGGCAGGTGCTCTACCATACCCGCATGGACGACTTCACCGCGCGGAGCGGTGAGATACAAGCCGTCTTGACGAACCGCGGAGAAATCCCCGCGGGAGCGGTCATTCTCGCGACGGGACACAGCGCGCGGGATACCTATAGTGCCCTCATGCGCCGTTCTCTTGCGATGGAGCCGAAACCCTTTTCGGTCGGTGTCCGTGTGGAGCATCTCCAAACCGATATTGACCGCGCGCTGCTCGGCGACTTCGCGGGGCATCCGAAAATCGGGCACGCGGAGTATCATCTGTCACACAATACCCGTGCCCGCGGCGTATACTCGTTCTGTATGTGCCCGGGCGGTGAGGTCATCGCCGCGACGAGCGAAGAGGGTGCCGTGGTTGTGAACGGGATGTCCAATCATGCGCGTGACGGGAGAAACGCAAACAGCGCCATCGCCGTCTCGGTTCTCCCCACAGACTGCGGGAACACCCCCGCGTCCGCGATTGCGTTCCAGAGAAAAATCGAACAGGCGGCGTATGCCGGGGGCGGAGGGGACTATGCCGTCCCGCTTACCACCCTCGGAGATTTCCTCGACGGGAAGACGGGGACCGCGCCGTCTCGGATTTTACCGACTTATATGGGCGGGGGTGCCTACCGTCTCGCGTCCCCCGACGCCTATCTCCCCGATTTTGTCACGGCGGCACTCCGCGACGCATTCCCCGCGTTCGGAAAGATGATTCGGGGATTCGATACCCCCGACGCTTTGCTGTCGGGTGCGGAGACCAGGACTTCCGCACCGCTGCGTCTTCTGCGCGACCCCGAGAGCCGTACCGCCCTCGGGTATCGGAACCTCTATCCCGCAGGCGAAGGCGCGGGATACGCGGGCGGCATCACCAGCGCGGCGCTCGACGGGCTTCGCTCGGCGCTCGCACTCATGGCGCAGTATGCGCCGATTCAGGATTGATTCTGATAAGGAGAGGCAGAAATGCCCCGATACTAATATAAAATGCAAACAAAATACCCGAAAACGCGGATGAAAAAGTGGGTACTCCGCGAGAAAGAAAAGGGCGTTTTCCCCGAAGAGGAACGACGGCTCACAAAAGAGCTGGGCGTCTCACCGGTCATGGCGCGCCTGCTCTCGCTCCGCGGATACCGCGACCCTGTGTCCGCCGAGAGATTCCTCTCGATGAAGACCGAGATGCTCTGCGACCCGCGGGAGCTCAAAGACATTGACCCCGCCGTGACCCGCATCGGGCGTGCGGTCAGAGAACACGAGAAGATTGCGATATACGGCGACTACGATGTCGACGGCGTGACCGCGGTCTCGACCCTGTACCTCTATCTCAAATCACAGGGCGCGGATGTCCAATACTATGTGCCGCACCGTCTGACCGACGGCTACGGCGTGTCTCTCGCCGCGGTCGAGAACCTCGCGGCGCAGGGCGTCCGCCTGATTATCACCGTGGATACGGGCATCACGGCGGGAGCCGAAGTCGAGCGCGCCAAAGAGCTCGGCGTGGACTTTGTCGTCACCGACCACCACGAGTGCTGTGCCGAACTGCCGTGCGCCGTCGCGGTGGTGAACCCGCATCGCCCCGACGACCCCTATCCCTTTAAGGACCTCGCGGGCGTGGGCGTGATTTTCAAAGTCGTGACCGCACTCGATGCGTACCTCACGGGGGACTCCCTTATCGACTGCACGCGGCGGCTTTGCCGCGCCTACGCGGATTTGGTCGCCATCGGCACCATCGCGGATGTCATGCCCATTTTGGGTGAAAATAAGATTATCGTGAAACTCGGGCTTTCTCTCATTGAGAAGACCGAACGCCCCGGCATCATCGCCCTGCTCGACGCGGTGTCCGGGACAGGCGACGACCGCCCGCAGAATAAGCGGAAAAGCAAAATCTCCGCGGGGTTCATCGGGTTCACCCTCGCTCCCCGCATCAATGCCGCGGGGCGTGTGCGCTCCGCCACGCTCGCGATTGACCTTTTCCTTGCGAACAGCGTAGAAGAGGCGCGCCCTTTGGCAGATGCACTCTGCGAAGCGAACCGCGAGCGGCAGAACGAGGAGAACCTCATCATGCAGGAAGCGTATGCCATGATTGAGGAAGAACACGATTTCGAGCATGACCGTGTGATTGTTTTGGATTCCGATAAATGGCACCACGGCATCATCGGGATCGTCGCGTCCCGCATCACCGAGCGGTACGGTTTGCCCTCTATCCTCATTTCCTTTGAAGGGGCGGGCGAGGGTCCCGACGCTGTCGGAAAGGGCTCGGGCAGAAGCATCAAAGGCATGAACCTCATGGACGCGCTCATCCATTCGCAGGAGTATCTCGTCAAATTCGGCGGGCATGAACTCGCGGCAGGGCTGAGCGTCACGCGGGCGAATCTCCCTGCGTTCCGTCGCACGGTCAATGTGTATGCGCGGGAAGTGCTCGACGAGGATGCCCTGACCCCCACGCTGGAAGCCGATATGGAACTCACGGGCGAGGACGCGACCCTCGCGCTCGCGGAGGAGCTCCGTATTCTCGAACCCTGCGGGGTGGGGAATCCCGTCCCCGTGTTTGTTATGCGGGAGGTCGAACTCATCGACCGCATGTCGGTCAGCGGCGGGAAGCATACACGACTCACGGTCGCCACGGGCGGAAAGACCTTTACGGCGATGTACTTTTCCTGTCCGCCGTCCACGCTCCCGTTCTTTACGGGAGACAGGATCGACCTGCTCTTTACATTGGATGTCAACGAGTATAACGGGCGGCGCAGCGTCCAGTTCATCGTCCGTGACGCACGGCTCTCTGCGTCTGCGCTCGCGCGGCTCTCGGATGTGAGAGAACGCTATGCGCGCATTTGGGCGGGCGAGCCGTACAGCGAGGACGATGTGTTCCCGACGCGCGACGACTTCGCTGCGCTCTATGTCCTCGTGCGGAAACAGATTCGCGCAGGGGTGGACGAGATGAGCCACCGCACCCTGCTCGCGCGGCTGGCGCAAAACGAGATTGGGTATGTCAAACTGAAACTCATGATCCGCATTTTCCAAGAGTTGAACCTTATGGGGATTGACGAGACGAGCGAGGACACCTACCACTTCCACCTCTACTCCTTTGAGACGAAAATCGACTTGGAAAAATCAAATTTACTTCGCCGTCTGCGCGCGCAACGGCGACCTACGGACACAAAATGAACGATGGATTTGAAGAGCTGGTTGCCGCCATCCGAGCGACCGGCAGAAAATACGATTTAGAGAAGATACAAAAAGCATACGAATATGCCGCAAAAATGCACGAGGGGCAGTTTCGCCTGAGCGGGGAACCGTATATCAGCCACCCCGTCGCCGTCGCGTCGATCGTCTTGGGACTCGAACTCGATACCGACTCGATTTGCGCCGCCCTCTTGCACGACACGGTCGAGGACTGTGCGGATAAGACGAATCTTAACGAGATTCGCCGCCTGTTCGGGGAAGAGGTGACCCAGCTCGTCGACGGGCTGACCAAGATTAAACTCTTGCAGGTGCGCGACAAAGAAGAAGAGCATATCGAGAATATCCGAAAAATGCTTTTGGCGATGAACCGCGATATTCGCGTCATCTTTATCAAACTCTGCGACCGCCTGCACAATATGCGTACTCTCTCTGCCAAGAAAGAGGAGCGGAGACGGGACATCGCGCTCGAAACCATGCACATTTACGCGCCTCTCGCACACCGTCTCGGTATGCAGAAGATCAAGCAGGAGCTCGAAGACCTGAGTCTGAAATACCTCGACCCCATCGGCTACGAAGAGGTGCTCAAACTCATTGACAAAAAGTACGGCGCGAGCGCGGGTCTGATCGAGAACGCGAAGAAGATGATCGAGGAGCGTCTTACCGAGGCGAAGATTCCGTTCGAGGTCGAGTCGCGGACGAAGTCGGTGTACAGTTTGTACCGCAAAATGTATACCCAGAATAAGAACTTCGATGAAATCTATGATTTCTACGCGCTCCGCATCATCGTGGAGACCGAACTCGAATGTTACACCGTGCTCGGGATCATTCACGAGGCGTTCAACTCCATCCCCGGCAGATTCAAGGACTATATTTCGACCCCGAAACCCAACCTGTACCGCTCGCTGCATACCACGGTCATCGGGCATGACGGGATTCCGTTCGAGGTGCAGATTCGCACCAAAGAAATGCACGAAGTGGCGGAATACGGTATCGCCGCACATTGGAAATACAAGTCCGGCGAGAAGAGCAAGGATTCCATCGACGAGAAACTGCGCTGGATTGCCTCGCTTTTGGAGACGAACGACAACACGCGTGACCCCGACGAGTTTATCAACTCGTTCAAGACCGACATTTTCCACGACGAGACCTTCGTCTTCACCCCGAAAGGGGATGTCATCTCTCTGCCGCTCGGCGCGACCGTCATTGACTTCGCCTACGCCATTCACAGCGCGGTGGGGAATAAGATGGTCGGCGGGAAAATCAACGGGAAGATCGTCCCGATTGACCGTGTCCCCGAGAACGGCGATATCGTCGAGATTCTGACCTCCTCCGCCTCCAAAGGACCCAGCCGCGACTGGCTGAAAATCGTCAAGACCTCCGAGGCACGCAACAAGATTCGCGCTTGGTTCAAAAAAGAAAAACGGGAAGAAAATATCGAGGTCGGGAAAGACGAACTCGACAAGGAACTCAAACGCTACGGCAGACCGTATACCGATAAACAGCGGGACGAGATTGCGGATGCCGTCGGGCGTATCGTCGGCATCAACGGCGGCGCGGATGATTTTTACAGTACCATCGGGTTCGGCGGGCTGACCATTTCGCGTCTCACCAAGACCATCAAGACCGAGTTCGACCGCGTGTGTCCCCCGACCGAGACCGAGGAGCTGCCCGCGCCCGACATCACACCCACCATCGTCTCCAAAAAGACGAACGGGCGGGTCAAGCGCGGGAGCGGCATCGTGGTCGACGGGCAGACGGGGTGTGAGGTCAAGTTTGCGAAATGCTGTAACCCTCTCCCGGGAGACAGCGTCGTCGGATTCATCACCCGCGGTTTCGGGATTTCGATTCACAAACAGGATTGCCCCAACGCGCTCGCGGGCAGGAAGATTCCCGAGTCCGCCGACCGCTGGGTGGAAGCGCATTGGGAACTCGGCGACAACGAGGCAGGCACCGACCTTTTCGAGGCAATTTTGTCCATTAAGGTGCGCGACCGCATCGGTGTGCTCGCGGAAATTACCACCATGCTCGCCGAGATGAAAGTCTCGGTCCTCGATGTCATCATCAAGCAGGTACCCGATAAGGGATTCACCATGGTGAACCTTACGGTCGGGTGTCGGAATGTCTCGCACGCCGAGTCGATTGTCGCGCGTCTCCGCACGCTGGAAAGCGTCGAGAGCGTCTGCCGCGGGAGCGGGACTTAAATGAAAGTTGTAGTGCAAAGAATCACGCGCGCGTCCGTGACGGCGGACGGAATCCCGAGCGGAACTGTCGGCGCGGGTCTGCTCCTGCTCGTCGGGGTCGCCCGCGGGGACGATGAGACCGACGCAGAGCTCTTAGCGGACAAAATCTCTCGCCTCCGCATCTTTTCGGACGAGAACGGAAAGATGGGGAAATCGGTCGTCGATATCGGTGGGGAAGTCTTGATTATCTCGAATTTCACCCTAAACGGCGACTATTCTCACGGGAATCGCCCCGATTTTCTCGCGGCGGAGAAACCGCCGCGCGCTACGATGCTCTGGGAGAGATTCGTCTCTCGGATGCGGGAGCGGGTCGGACGTGTCGAAACCGGGGTCTTCGGCGCGGATATGCAGATAGACTGCCTGCTCGACGGCCCCGTCACCCTCCAAATGGATAGCGAATTACTGAGGAAAGGAAAACAGCCATGATCTTGCGTGTCAACGGCGATATCAGCCGCTACTATGTGCAGACGCTGTGTCTACTGTTCTTCCCGGGCGCGAAGTTTCGGGAGGGAGAGGTCGCGTCGCCCACGGTCCCGAAAGTGACGGTCGGCGTGCGTCGGTTCCGCAACGGCAGCGTCCGCGGCACGGTCGAGATTCGCGCGTTCGGAAAGGTCACGAGCGCACAGGAGACGGTTTCCCCCTCAACTGACTTTGTCACCGAAAGCATTGAAAAAATTGCCGTTGGACGAGCCATGTTTGCGGCAGGAAAAGAGCTCTTCGGACACATTCCACTCTGGGGGATTCTCACGGGCGTGCGCCCCTCCAAAGTCGCGACCGAACTCATCGAAAAGGGGAACGGGATTCTGCGCTCCAAGCGGATTCTCCGCGACGAGTATTTCCTCAACCCACAGAAAGCGGCGCTCGCCGTCTCGGTCGCGAATACCGAGATGATTCTGACGAAAAAGCTACCCGACCGCCTGTGCAGTATCTACATCTCCATTCCGTTCTGTCCGACGCGTTGCGCCTACTGCTCGTTTGTCTCCTACACCTCGTCGAAACTGCTGTCGCTCATAGACGAGTACCTCGAAAAGCTCTATGTCGACCTTCAGAACATGGTGGGGATTATTCGCGACCTCGGGCTCAAAGTCGCGACCGTCTATATCGGCGGCGGGACCCCGACGGTGCTCTCGGAGCGTCAGCTCGAGACCCTGCTCGGGAAGATAGCGGCGCTCGTAGACATCGACTCGCTCATGGAGTTTACCCTCGAGAGCGGGCGCCCCGATACCATCACGGAAGGGAAACTCGCCGTGGCGAAGAAATACGGGGTCACCCGTATCAGCGTCAACCCGCAGACCCTCTCGGACGAGATTCTGAAACAGATCGGGCGGAACCACACGGTCGCGGACTTCTACCGCGCCTATGAGATAGCGGTGAACTCCGGCATCCCCGATATCAATGTCGACCTGATCGCGGGTCTGCCAGGCGACTGTTTCGCCCAGTTCTCTCATACGATGGACGAGATCATACGTCTCGACCCGAGCAATATCACCGTACATACTTTCTGTGTCAAGAAAGCGGCGGATATCCTCCGCGAGAATAGTCAGGTCTATTCGCTCACGGGCGGAGATGTCGGGAAGAGCGTGTCGTATTCCCAGCTTCAAACGAAACTCGCGGGCTATCGCCCCTACTACCTCTATCGCCAAAAGAACACGGTCGGCAACCTCGAGAATGTCGGCTATGCCAAAGAGGGCGCGGAGGGTATGTATAATATCTTTATGATGGAAGAACTCCACAGTATTTTTTCGGTGGGCGCGGGCGCCGTCACCAAACTCGTGGCGCGGCATACGGGCGAGCGGGGAGAGTCGCATATCACCCGCATCTTCACCCCGAAATACCCTTATGAATACCTCCGCGACGCGGACGGGATTCGCGACGGTCTCCCCGAACAGGGGAAGCCTTCGGTGCGCGAGCGGATTTTCGCGTTTTACCGAGAAAACGGGCTTTTGCCGAAAGATACCGAATAATTCTCAAAGGCATCCCAATGATTACCCGCTGATAGAAAGAGAGAGAAACGCATATACTCTCTTGTATCGGCGGGTATTTTTTATTTTCGGAGGGGGACGGCATGGAGCGCGTGGAGAGAGGACACCGACAGACGGTATACGGCGGGGTGGCGATTCTGACCCTCGCGGGTCTTTTGGTGAAAGTCATCGGCGTGTTTTATAAAATTCCGCTCACCTATATGCTCGGCGACGAGGGAATGGGATATTTCAACGCCGCCTATACCATTTATGCGTGGCTCTATATGGTCTCGACGGCGGGGATTCCCGTCGCGGTCTCTATCCTCGTCAGCGAGGCGGATGCCCGCGGACAGGCGAAACAGGTGAAGAGAATTTTCCGTCTCTCGGGCGGAATCCTCCTTGCACTCGGGACGGTGACGACCGCCGTCATGCTCTTTTTCTCGCGCGGAATCGCGCGATTGCTCGGCTCGCCCGACGCGCACTATGCCATCGCCGCCATCGCGCCGACCCTCTTTTTCGTCTGCCTGACCTCGCTTTTCCGCGGATATTTTCAGGGCTACCGCGTCATGACCATGACCGCGGTCTCACAGTTGCTCGAAGCACTCGGGAAACTCCTGCTCGGTATCGCGTTCGCGAATTGGGCACTTCGTCTTGAAAAACCTCTGCCGGTTGTAGCATCTTATGCCATCCTCGGCGTGACGGTCGGGACGGCGGCGGGGACGCTCTACCTCTTGCTTCGTTTTCTGTTCTCAAAAAAACGGTTCCGCACAGAGGACACGGGGGTGCTGTCTTATGCGAGCGGGCGGCAACTCGCGGCGCGGCTTTTACGCATCGCCATTCCCGTGACGATCAGCGCATCGGTCGTCAGTCTGACGGGTCTTATCGACCTCGGCATGATGATCAGACGCTTGGTCTCCATCGGCTATACGCGGGTCGAGGCGACCGCCCTGTTCGGGAACTATACCACTTTGGTGGTGCCCATGTTCCATCTGCCGTCGGTCGTGGTGACCCCGATTGCAACGGGCATCATTCCCGCTCTCTCCCATGCCCGTGCGAGAGGGGACACCGAAGAGGCAACGCGACTGACCGATTGGGCATTTCGCTTAGCGGCAATCATTGCCGTCCCCGCATCGCTCGGGTTCGCCGTCTTTGCGCGCCCGGTACTCGCGCTCCTGTACCCGCCCGCCAGTGCCGCGACGGCATACCGCCTGCTCGCCTATCTCGCCCCCGCCGTCTACTTCCTCTGTATGCTCACGGTCACAAACGCGGTTTTGCAGGCGGCGGAGTCCACGGTCACGCCCATGATTGGGATGCTCCTCGGGGGCGGGGTGAAAACCCTCGCGGGATATCTGCTCATGGGGATTCCTACGGTCGGAATCGCAGGGGTGCCCGCGGGGACGGTGCTGTGCTATCTCACCGCCATGCTGTTCGGTATGGTCATGATGGGGAGACGGACGGGGTACTATCCGCGTTTGCGCGAGGTGCTTGTGCTCCCTGCGGTCTCCGCGGGTCTCGGTATCGGGATCGCGGGTCTCATTTACTACCGCTTTTTCGTCGGCAGTCGCTTCTTCGGGAGTATTCTTTGCGTCGCGCTTGCGGCGGCGCTCTACTTCCTGTTCTCGCTTCTCTTCGGTTCGGTCAGACGCGAGGATTTTGCGGCGGTATTTGCTCGAAAACGGAAAGAAAACCGCGGGTGAACTCTCTCTTTTTTTGGTCGTGGGTGCTTTTCCGTCATCAAGTAAAACAGCAGTTTCTTCGATAATTTTGCAATTTTTGTGTGCAAAATTCACAAGAGTATAAATTGAATATTGACCTGTTTTAACGAATATTCACTATCGAACTCGAAAACTATTGCATATCGGGTGCGGAAATGTTATACTTTTCTCGGTAAAGCCCAAGAAACCTAACCCAAAATCAAAAAAGAGAAAGGATATTTTACCATGAACAAGGCACAACTGATTCAGGTCGTCGCAGACAAAACCAATATCTCCAAGAAGGATGCCGAGGCGGCTGTGAACGCTACCTTCGAGGCCATCATCGAAGCACTCAAAGCGGGCGATAAAGTCCAGCTCATCGGCTTCGGCGCATTCGATGTGAAGGATGTCGCTGAAAAGAAATACACCGACCGTTTCGGCAGCGGCGCGACCGTTGTGAAACCCGCGTACAAGAAACCCACCTTCGCTCCCGGCAAGGCGATGAAGGACGCTCTGAACTGATTTTCCGTGCGTCTCGATAAGTATCTGAAAGTCTCCCGCATTATCAAACGGCGCACGGTCGCGAATGAAGCGTGCGATGCGTCGCACATCTCGGTCAACGGGAAACGGGCGAAAGCGTCTTATGAGGTCAAAATCGGCGACATTATCGAAGTCGGTTTCGGACAGAAGACCTTGCGCGTCCGCGTGACCGACATCCGGGAAACAACAAAAAAAGCGGAAGCGACAGATATGTTTGAAGTCCTTTCGGAATAAGTGAAAAACCTCTGCATAGATTGTAATAGATCTGTGCGGAGGTTTTTTATGTCGGAGATGGAATACGGACAGAAACCACATCGGGTGGCGATGGAATGTTGTAAGCGTCTCACACTCACGGGGGTGAGTGAGGTGACGAGTTTCGATGAGCTCTCGGTCGTCCTTGTGACCTCCTGCGGGTGCCTGTCAATCGAGGGGGATGACCTGCATATCACGCGGCTGGACCTCGAACACGGCGAGGCGGATATCGAGGGGCTTGTCACCGGGCTGTTCTACACCAAAGTGAAAGAGCGCACGGGCGGCTTCTTTCGGCGGAAAAAGGACTGATGGGGATTCGGATGTCCGACCTCGCGCGCGCACTGCTCGCCGCGCCGGGACTGGGGCTTTGCCTTTTCTTTTTCCTTTTGACCGTGCGCTTTTGCGTGCACCTTATCGGCGGAGTGCACAGGGGGAGAGCGGGGAAATGGCGGAGCGAGGTCGCCGTATGCCTCGCCTGCCTCGTGGTGACGCTCGCCATGACCGTCTTTTTGTATGCCGTCAATCGCGGGGTGCTCCGCTGGTTCCTCGTCGCGGGGACGCTAGGGACATTGCTTTTCCTCGAAAAAAAGTGGGGGAGACCCTTGCGTGCGGCATCCGATCGACTGGTGTCTCGGGTGCACCGACTGCTTCTTAGGGTCTTTCTGATTCTGTCGTTCCCCCTGCGGTGGCTCGCCCGCACGCTCGCGCGACGCGCACGGCGCGTTTTCGGGAAAATCCACTTGCGTCTCACGCGTGTCTGTGGTAGAATTTCGGTGAAAAACTATGACAAAAGGAAAAGGCGGACCCTCGGGCGAGAGAATGCGAGAATGCTCGTCGGTCTGCGCGGGACGAGAAATGTCAGCTATCAGAAAAATACCGTCGGAAGACCTCACGCGCTTGGTGGCGGAACTGCTGTCCAAAGCGAACCGTGAGCTGGGACGTGACCTCTCGGATGCCATCACGCAGGCGAAAGAGACCGAGGAGAACGGACGCGCGGTGCAGGTGCTCGCCTGCCTCGAAGAGAATCTGCGGGCGGCGAAGGAAACCGGGCTCCCCATCTGTCAGGACACGGGCATGGCGGTGGTCTTCATCGATCTCGGTGCCGAGGTCGTGCTGGAAGGGGAACCGCTTCAAGCGGCGGTGGACGCGGGCGTGCGGCGGGCGTATCTCGACGGCGGGATGCGCTGTTCTGTCGTGCGCGACCCGCTGTATCACCGCGAGAACACGGGGGATAATACGCCTGCTCTGATTCATCTGAGAATCGTCCCGGGTGACCGCGTGACCGTGACGGTCGCGCCCAAAGGTTTCGGGAGCGAGAACATGAGCCGTATGAAAATGTTTACCCCCGCGGCGACCGACGCGGATATTCTCGCGTTTGTGGTCGAGACCGTGCGTCTCTCGGGGGGGAACGCCTGCCCGCCGCTCGTCGTCGGCGTGGGACTGGGCTCGGACTTTGAGGGGTGCGCCGCCCTCGCAAAACGCGCATTGCTGCGTCCTATTGGGGAACATCACGAGGACCCGCAATACGCGGCGCTCGAAGCCCGTATGTTGCGGGAAGTCAACCGCACGGGGATCGGACCGCAGGGGTTCGGCGGACGCACGACCGCGCTCGCCGTCTCGGTACTGACGGCTCCGACGCATATTGCAGGACTGCCCTGCGCCGTCAATATTTCATGCCATGTCAACCGGCACGCGAGTGGAATCTTGTGAGAATAAGGCGGGAAAATCACGGCTTTTCCCGCTTTCTTTATGCAAATATGACAAAAAAGGGAAGCGGAAATAGATGGCAATGTAGATTTTTCAAAATCGGTTGACACTCCCCGTACATTTTGCTATGATTATTATAGTTAATTTATACGCGCACTCGCGTATATGCGTGTGCGAATCGGCGCAAGATAGTAAGGATTTCAATAAGGATTTCAAAGTTGAGGGACGCGCATGAGAGATATTCAGACGGATGTATATCTTTTCCATCAGGGTACGCATTACAATGCGTATGATTTTCTCGGGTGCCACTTGACCGAGGTGTCCGAGGGACGCTACCGCTATACATTCCGCACTTGGGCGCCGCACGCGACCCATGTCTTTGTTGTCGGGGATTTCTGCGACTGGGAGAGAGGAATCCCGATGCGCCGTCTGTCGGACGGCGGTGTCTGGGAACTGGCATACGATTCCGCGGTCTCCCTCGATGGACAGGCGTATAAAATTCGGGTACAATCTGCGAAAGGGGTCTTTTACAAAGGGGACCCCTACGCTGTTTTTTCGCGCGGGGGCGCGGACGGCGCATCCATCGTCTGCGACGAGCACGTCTACCCTTGGGGGGATGCCGCATGGCTTGCCCACCGTCGCGAGACCATCACCGCGCGGGACGGCGCGTATATCCCCGCACCCATCAATATCTATGAGGTGCATCTCGGCTCGTTCATGAAGCATGAGGACAGGAGTTATCTCTCGTATCGAGAGCTCGCGGACGCGCTCGCGCCCTATGCGAAATCCATGGGGTATACCCATGTCGAACTCATGCCGATCGCCGAATACCCGTTCGACCGCTCATGGGGGTATCAGGTCTGCGGTTTCTACGCGCCGACCTCCCGCTACGGCTCCCCCGATGACCTCCGCTATTTTGTCGACACCCTCCACCGCGCGGGGATTGGAGTCCTGCTCGACTGGGTGCCCGCGCATTTCCCGAAAGACGCGTGGGGACTATACGAGTTCGACGGCTATCCCACCTATGAATATCAGGGGAAGGACAGACAAGAGTCCCGCTCTTGGGGGACGCGCTTCTTCGACCTCGGTCGCACCGAGGTGCAGTCGTTCCTGGTCTCGAACGCCACCTATTGGCTCAAAGAATTTCACTTCGACGGGCTTCGTGTCGACGCGGTCTCGTCCATGCTGTATCTCGATTATGACAGAGAGCCGGGCGAGTGGATTCCGAACATTTACGGGGAGAATAAGAACCTCGAAGCCATCGCGTTTTTCCGGAAGCTGAATGCCCACCTCTTCGGGCTCTATCCCGACATTCTGATGATTGCCGAAGAGTCTACTTCTTGGGGCGGCATCACCCACCCCGTCCACGAGGGCGGTCTTGGGTTCAATATGAAATGGAATATGGGATGGGCGAACGACTTTTTCGATTATCTCGCGACCGACCCCTATTTCCGGCAGTATCACCACAACGCCCTGAATTTCCCGCTTCTCTATGCGTATAACGAGAACTATATTCTCCCGGTTTCCCACGATGAAGTGGTGTACGGGAAGAAGTCGCTCATCAATAAGCCGTTCGGCTCCTATGAGGATAAGTTCCGTCAGTTCAAGACGGCGGTCATGCTCCAGATGACCTACCCCGGGAAAAAGATGATGTTCATGGGCACCGAGTACGGGCAGTTCGCGGAATGGGACTTCTCCAAATCCCTCGAATGGTTCATGCTCGACTACCCCGCGCACGCCGCGCTCCGCGAGTATGTCGCGGCGCTCAACCGCTTCTATTTGGAGACCCCCGCGCTTTGGGAGCAGGATTTCTCCCCGCGCGGATTCACATGGATTTATCCCGATGCCGCGAAAGAGAACATGGTCGCGTTTACGAGAAACGCCTTGGACGGTACTTCTCTCATCGTGGTGCTCGGGTTCGGCGGGTGCGACCTGACCATTCGTGTCCCCGCCGAAAAAGGTAAGATTTACGAGGTCGCCTTCGAGACCGAGGGGAACGGGGAAGAGAAACCCCCGCTCGTCCCGTATCCCGTCACCGTGACCTATGAAAAAGAAGTGACGGTGAAACCGAGAAAGAGCCGTAAGAAGAGCACCGGCGATGCGCTCCCCGAGACGGTGAAACCAACGGTCAAGCGCGTGACCGAGACGCGGGAGGACTGGTTTATCGACGTTCCTCTCGCCCATATGACGGGTATCATTCTCCGCCCGAAAGACGGAGACAAGAATCAGATTATTCTATAAACGGAGGTCGTTTATGTACTGTAAAAAAGAGTGCATTGCCATGCTGCTCGCAGGCGGACAGGGGAGCCGTCTCTACGAGTTGACCCAACAGACGGCGAAGCCCGCCGTCACCTTTGGGGGGAAGTACAAAATCATTGATTTTCCGCTCTCGAACTGTATCAATTCCGGCATCGACACCGTCGGCGTGCTGACCCAGTATCAGCCGCTCGCGCTCAACGAGTATGTCGGGAATGGGGCGCCGTGGGACCTCGACCGCACGCGCGGGGGTCTGACGGTCCTGCCGCCGTACATGGGGAGCCGTCGCTCCGATTGGTACAAAGGGACGGCGAACGCGATCTACCAGAACATCAACTTCATCAAGCAGTATTCCCCCGATTATGTCCTGATCCTCTCGGGCGACCATATCTATCGGATGGACTACTCCCTGATGCTCAAACAACATAAGGAGACCGCTGCGGCGTGCACCATCGCCACCATCACGGTTCCCATGGAAGAGGCGAGCCGTTTCGGGATTTGTAACACCAACCCCGACGGGAGCATCTACGAGTTTGAGGAAAAGCCGAAACAGCCGAAGAACAATCAGGCGTCCATGGGGATTTACATCTTCTCCGCGGATGTCCTGCTGAAATACCTCGAGACCGATGAGGCGGATGAGACCTCGCAGAACGACTTCGGGAAGAACATTATCCCGAACCTGCTCGCGAACGGCGAGCGCGTATTCGCCTACCGCTATAACGACTATTGGAAAGATGTCGGGACCATCGCGTCTCTGTGGGAGGCCAATATGGATACCCTCGGGCCCTCCCCGGTGCTGAACCTCTCGTTGCCGACCTCCCGTATTTTCTCTCGGAATATCGCCCGTGCACCGCAGTACATCGGCGCGTCCGCCAAAATCAGCGATGCGATGATCTCCGAGGGCTGTGAGATCAACGGCACGGTCGAACATTCGGTGCTCTCGGGTGGTGTCATCATCGAAGAGGGCGCGGTCGTGCGGAACTCGGTCATTATGGAAGACGTGGTCGTCAAGCGCGGTGCGGTCATCGACTACGCCATCATCGACAGCGACACGCTGATTTGCGAGGGCGCCCATGTCGGGGATCCGGCAGGGGACAAGAACCATATCAAGGTCATTGCAAAGGGAAGCGAGGTAAAGTAAGATGAGCGCAGCAGGAATTGTATTCTCGAACCTCAATGATAACAATCTGTCCCGTCTGACGGCGGACAGGACGGTCGCCGCCATTCCGTTCGGATGCCGCTACCGTCTCGTGGACTTCGCGCTCTCCAATATGGTGAACGCGGGGATCACGAATATCTCCCTCATCGCCAACTACAACTACCGTTCGCTCAACGAACATATCGGTTCCGGTAAGGACTGGGATTTGGCGCGTCGTGCGGGAGGCATCAAGTTCATCTCTCCCTATCAGACCGCCCGCACCCCGAACAGCGTCATGTATCTCCATCATCTCGAAGCACTCAAGAGTATGCAGGAGTTCATTTTGGAGATTCGGGAAGATACGGTCGTGCTCTCGGATACCGATAACATTTGCAATCTCAACCTCAATGAAATCATCGAGGAACATGAGACCCGCGGCGCGGACATCACCATGGTGACGACCCCCTGTACCCCCGACTTCTCGTCGAAGGGCAGCGTGATGATGGTCGACGCCGATGAAAAGACGGGTTGTGTCAAGCGGATTACCAAATCCACGGTGCCCGTCAAGGGATATTCCGATCGGTTCATCAATATCTATATTGTCAGGACGGCGTATCTGAACGCGGTTTTGAACCAGTCTTTCCGCGAGAACCTCCAGAGTCTCTCGGAGGATGTCCTCATGAAGAATACCGGGGACAAGAAGATTTATGTGCACAGATTCAAAGGGTTTGTCGCGCAGGTCTCCTCGTTCACCGATTACTATCGCCACAGCATCGCGCTTGCGAAAGACCCCAGTCTGCGCGCCGAGCTATTCTGCGGCGAGCGCCCGATTTATACCAAGGTGCATAACTCCGCGCCTGTACTTTACCGCGAGGGTGCGGCGGTCTCGAACTCCATGATCGCCGACGGATGCGTCATTGAGGGCACGGTCGAGAACTCGATTCTCTTCCGTGGTGTCAAAGTCGGACGCGGCGCTGTCGTCAAAGATTCCATTCTCTTCGGCGGGACAGATATCGGCGACGGCTCGACCATTCAGTGCGTCGTCGCGGATAAGAATGTCTCGATTTCCGCGAACAGCACGCTCTCGGGCGCACCGACTCTGCCGTTCTTCATCTCCAAGGGGAGACATGTTTGATTTCCAAACACCATCCCAAAGCAGAACACCATCCCAAAGAAAGGATAGCACATGAAGATTTTATATGTGACGAGTGAGGCGGCTCCGTTCGCCGCTTCGGGCGGGCTCGGAGATGTGATGGGCGCGCTCCCCGCCGCGGTGAAAGCCGCCGACCCGGAGAACTGCGATGTCAGCGTCATTCTGCCCCTCTACGGACAGGTGACCGATGCCCAGCGCAAAAAAATGAAGTTCTTGACCTCTTACCATATCCGTTATTCGTGGCGAGACGAGTATTGCGGCGTGTTCCGCACCGAGGTCAACGGGGTGCATTACTACTTCCTTGACAACGAGCACTATTTCAAGCGTCCGGGCGGGCTCTACGGGCAGTACGACGACGGCGAGCGGTTCGCCTATTTCTCCATGGCTGTCGTCGAGTTTATGCTCCGCATGAACCAAATACCCGATATTCTGGCGGCGAACGACTGGCAGACCGCGATGACCGTGGTCTATCTTCGCACGAAATATGCGGAGAATCCCGCTCTGCGCGGTGTCAAGACCGTGTTCACCATTCATAATATCGAGTATCAGGGGAAATTCGACCCCTATATTCTCGGGAATGTCTTCGGTCTCGAAGAACGGTATAAATCCATTCTCGAGTTCGACGGCTGTCTCAACCTCATGAAAGGCGCCATCGTCTGCGCCGACCGTGTGACCACCGTCAGCCCGAACTACGCGAACGAACTGCGCCATGCGTTCTTCGCCTGCGGGCTCCAAAATATGATCAATATGTACGCCTATAAAATTTGCGGAGTGATTAACGGCATCGATACTGTCTATTTCTCCCCGGATAAGGGCGGCGATATTGTCAAACCCTATGATGCGAAGACCGTGCGGGAAGGGAAAGCGGCGAACAAAATGGCGTTGCAGGAGGAGCTCGGGCTGACCCGCGACCCCTCGATCCCCATGATCGGCATGATTACCCGTCTCACCCACGCGAAAGGCATCGACCTCCTGCTCCACATTTTCGATGAACTCATGCAGGAGAATGTTCAATTTGTTCTGCTCGGCACGGGCGATGATTCCTATGAAAGAATCCTTGAAACCCTTGCATCGAGGAACGGGCAGAAGGCGCGCGCGCTGATAAAATTCGACCGCGGACTCTCCAAGCGGATTTACGCCTCTTCCGACCTCTTCCTCATGCCGTCGAAGAGTGAAC
The DNA here is from genome assembly GCA_028720145.1 of Clostridia bacterium. GTDB lineage: Bacteria > Bacillota > Clostridia > Oscillospirales > CAG-272 > UBA1740. The sequence goes on along the minus strand of JAQYLJ010000028.1, from coordinate 10,980 downwards.
CCTGCGGGCTTTCGCAGATGATCGCCTGCTCCTACGGCACTGTCCCGATCGTCCGTGCGGTCGGCGGGCTCTACGACTCGATTATTCCTTACGGCGCACCGGGGTCCATCGGATTCCAATTCAATAATTTCAACGCGCACGAAATGCTCTTCAAAGTGAAAGACGCCCTCGCCGTCTACCGCAATCAGCCCGAGTGGGATGCGCTCGTACAGCGCGCCATGCACGCGGACTTCACATGGAAGAAGTCGGCGGAGCAGTACCTCAACCTATACAGAAGTATTCGATAACCAAATAAATAGAGAACAGGAAAACACATTTCAATGAATAATGCAAGCAAAAAGACCGCAAAGACCGTTTCCGACCGTGAGGTCATGACCGAGGCGAAACTCAAAGAGAAACTGAGCGCCAAGCTGCAGACGCGCGGCATCTCGAACCCTCGGGAAGCGACGACAGAGCAACTCTATACCGCGACGGTCGCGGTGATGAAAGACATCATGTCGCGTAACCGCACCGCGTATAAAAAGAGAATCAAAGCGCAGGAGAGTAAGCGTGTATGCTACCTGTGCATGGAGTTCCTTCTCGGACGTTCGCTTCTGAATAACGCGCGCAACCTCGGTATCTACGACAGCCTTTGCAACGTCTTAAAAGACTGCGGCTCTTCTTTTGATGAGATTTATGCCTGCGAGATTGACCCCGGACTCGGGAATGGCGGCCTCGGACGGCTCGCCGCCTGCTTTATGGACTCGCTCAGTAACCTCAACTATGCCGCGAACGGATACTCGCTCTGCTATGAGACGGGGCTGTTCAAACAGAAACTCATCGACGGCGAGCAGGTCGAACTGCCCGACGAGTGGATTGAGCGCGGCGGCGCATGGCTGTTCCCGCGCCCCGAGAAGAGCGTGATCGTGCGCTTTGGCGGTCAAGTGACCGAGAAATGGGAGAACGGGCAATTCCACATCGTCCACACCGACTATGACGAGGTGCGGGCGGTTCCGTACGATGTCATGATTCCGGGGGCGGACTCGGATGCTACGAACACCCTGCGGCTTTGGCGCGCCCGCGAGAACAGAACGGCGCCCATCAGCGGCTATACCTCTCAGGGCGGCTATCTCAAGACGCTGGAAGAGAAGGCGAATGTCGAGGAGATCACGCGTCAGCTCTATCCGCCGGATCACAACGATTCGGGGAAACTGCTTCGCCTGACCCAGCAGTATTTCCTCGTCTCCGCGTCTCTGCAATCCATTATCCGCGACTACTTCGCCGAGAACGGCTCTCTTGAAAACTTCGAGAACCGCATCGCCATTCATATCAACGATACTCACCCGACCCTCGCGATTCCCGAACTCATGCGGATTCTGATGGATGTCTATTCCTACACTTGGGATCAGGCGTGGAACGTCATCACCAAGTGCATCACCTATACCAACCACACGGTCATGCCCGAAGCACTTGAGTGCTGGCGGGTCGACCTCTTCCGCATGAAACTGCCGCGCATCTTCGCGATCATTACCGAGATCAACCGCCGTTTCTGCGCCGACCTCTGGAACCTCTATCCGGGCGACTGGGATCGCATCTCCCGCATGGCGATTGTCGGCTACAATCAGGTACGGATGGCGAACCTCTGCGTGGTCGCTTCACATACCGTCAACGGGGTTTCCGCGCTCCACTCCGAGATTTTGAAGAACACCATTTTCCACGACTACTACAAGATGACGCCGTGGAAGTTCACCAATGTCACGAACGGCGTGGTACACCGCCGCTGGCTCTGCTACGCGAACCCGGGGCTCTCCGAGCTTCTGACCGACTGCATCGGACCCGAATTTCGCCAGTCGCCGTCTCTGCTCGCGAACTTTGAGCGCTATTCGACTGACGAGGAAGTGCTGAAACGCCTCGCCGATGTCAAAAAGGCAAATAAGGCAAGATTCGCAAAGTGGGCGTATGAAAAATCGGGCGTTGTCATCGATCCGTCGTCCTTCTTCGATGTCCAGATCAAGCGGCTGCACGAGTACAAGAGACAACTGCTCAATGTCATGAAAATCATCGGGATTTACGGTGAATTGCTCGCGAATCCCAATGCCGAGTTTACCCCGCAGACCTTCATCTTCGGTGCGAAAGCCGCGCCGGGATATGTTATGGCGAAGAAGATCATCCGTTTGATTTGCTTCCTCGCGAAAGAACTCGAGAACAACCCGCGCACCAAGGATAAGATTAAGGTCGTCTTCATGGAGGACTACAATGTCTCCATGGCAGAAGTGCTGATTCCCGCCGCCGACCTCTCCGAGCAGATTTCGCTCGCGGGGAAAGAGGCGTCCGGCACCTCGAACATGAAACTCATGATGAACGGTGCCATCACCATTGGCACCATGGACGGCGCGAATGTCGAGATTTGCAACTCGGTCGGAGACGATAACATCTATATCTTCGGCATGAACAGTTGGGAAGTCGACGAACTGTGGAGACACGGCTACGAGGCGAGAGAGTATTATCACAACTCCGATCGCCTGCGTGCGGTCATCGACCGCTTCTCGAAGCCCATCGGCGGAGAGGATTTCTCGTTCATCGCGGACTATCTCATCAACGGCGGTTACAGCGTCGCCGACCCGTATATGTGCCTCGCCGATTTCGATGCCTACTATCACGCATATCAGCGGGCGCTCGCGGACTACACCGCCGACCCGACCGAATGGGCGCGTAAATCGCTCGTCAATATCGCGTCGTCGGGCAGATTCTCGTCGGATATCAGCATCCACAACTACGCGAACAATATTTGGCGCATCTCGCCTGTCAGAAAATGAGCGAGCCGTCATTCGTTCGCCTGAATTTCTCTCATCTTCTTGCCTGTCACGGTCGGTTTCTCTACGGTGATGGGCAGGAGGATTCGGACAGTCGCCGCGCGTTTGAGCGCGGCGGCGTTCTGTGTTTTACCCTGTCGCTCCCGCGACAGCTCGGGGCGACCGAGGCGTCGGTTTCGGTCCGCTCGGACGAGAGCGGAGAGGCCCGCACGGTACCGCTTGCGTGGGGCGGCATCCAAGGAGCCGACGACCTGTGGCGCGGGGAACTCGATACGAGCGAGATGGGAACGGGGCTTTACTTCCTCCGTCCCGCTTTTCGGGGGATGGCAGGCGAGGGGAGCGCCCTCAAAATTGCAGGGAGCGGCTGTCGTTTCGTCTCGGGCTTGACGGGAGATTATACCTTTCAATTAACACTTTATCATTTCCGCTATGCCGAGCCGACATGGATGCGGGGCGGGATTCTCTATCAGATTTTCGTCGACCGTTTCGCGCGCGGCGCGGAGACCCCTGTCAGAGAGGACGCGATTCTGAACCCCGACTGGGAGAACGGAATGCCGCAGTACCCCGCGTATCCGGGTGCTCCGCTCGCGAACAATATGTTCTTCGGCGGGAATCTGCAAGGCGTGACGCGGAAACTCGATTATCTCGCGTCTTTCGGCGTCACCTGCCTGTATCTCAACCCTATTTTTGAGGCGTATTCCAATCATAAATACGACACGGGGAACTATCTCAAAATCGACGAGATGTTCGGGGGGGAAGCCGCGTTTGACGAACTGATTTCGGAAATCAAAAAGCGCGGAATGCACCTCATTCTGGACGGGGTGTTCAATCATACGGGCGACGACAGCGTGTACTTTAACCGCTACGGACGGTATCCCACGCTCGGCGCCTATCAGTCGAAAGAGTCCCCGTACTACGAATGGTTCGATTTTCAGAACTATCCCGATAAATACACCTGCTGGTGGAACATCCCCATCCTGCCGCGCATCAATACGCAGGTGCCGTCCTGCCGCGACTTTTTCCTCGGCGAGGGCGGGGTCATTGACCACTACGCCCGCCGCGGTGTCGACGGGTTCCGCCTCGATGTCGTGGACGAATACCCTGACGGGTTTGTCTCGGGATTAAAAGAGCGTCTTGCCGCGTCAGCGCCCGACAGTATCCTCTACGGGGAAGTGTGGGAAGACGCATCCAACAAGATCGCCTACGGGTACCGCCGCCACTATTTCCAAGGGGAACAGCTCGACGGCGTGATGAACTATGAGCTGCGCGACGGCATCATTCGGTTCTTACGCTATCACGACCCCGAGAAACTGCGCTATGCGCTGACCGAGGTCATGCCGAACACCCCGCACCGGGTGCAGAACTATCAGATGAACCTGCTCGGCACCCATGATACCGTGCGGATTCTGACCGCGCTCGCGGGAGAGGAACCCGCGGGACATACCACAAAGGAACTCGCGGAGATGCGTATGACGGAGGAACAGCGCACGCTCGCCGTGCGCCGCCTGCGGCTCGCCTATCTCATGCTTGCGACCCTGCCCGGGATACCCACCATCTACTATGGAGACGAAGCGGGGAGCGAGGGGTATGCCGACCCGTTTAACCGTATGCCGTACCCGTGGCATCATACCGATGAGGACCTTCTCGCGTTTTACCGCGCGGTGGGCGCGCTCCGCCACAGTCGTCGGGAGTATGCCGAGGGAGATTTCCGCCTTCTTCATCTTGATTCCGATACGGCGGCCTTCAGCCGTACACTCGGCACCGCGCGTTCGCTGACCCTTGTGAACGGCTCGGACATCGACAAGACCTTTGTCGTTCGCGGCGTTTGGACAGATGGGTTAAACCCCGGAGAGAGCATCACGGACAGGGTGACTTTGCCGCCCCTTGCGGCACGCGTCTTGCTTTCAAAGTCGAGCCGCAAACAAAGGCATAAATAGAACAAACAGGTTCTCAAAAACAAATCACAATACAAATCATTTGAAGAATCGATTGCACAGAAAAAACAGGGGGCTTAGCGGCGTAGCGATAGGGATTTATCGCTACGCCGCAACTATATTTGCCTTACGGCAAGTTATATTGCTTAGGCAGTTATATTTTGCTTTAAGCAAAGTGTTATTTCTCTCTTCGAGAGAAGTTAAGGCAAATATAATATAACTTCGGCGTAGCCGAAATATAACGCATACCCCTTGCATATCACTTTTAGCCATAAGGCTAAAAATATAACTTGATTTTAATTCTTTTGTGGATAAGAAAAGCACACTACATTTCACCTTTGGTGAAGTATAGTGTGCTATACTTTTGTTGTGAACTAAAAATTCCCTATGGGAAACGCCATTTTCACCTCCTGTTTTTCGTTTTATCGGTTTCTGATAGGCAGGTCCGCTAAGATTTCCCGCAGGTACCTTGCGGTTTTCTCGGCTTGCTTTTCGGTCGAATACATACCCGCCGAGAGCCGTACAAGCCCCGTGTCGAGAGTGCCGAGCGCGCGGTGGGCGAGGGGAGAACAATGATAGCCGCCCCTAACACATACCCCGCGGCGGTTCAGTTCGGTCGCGATGGTGTCCGAGGAGACTCCGGGGACGCGGAATGCCGCGATTCCCGTGTTCGGCTGTGAAAATAACTCTACGCGCGGCATCTCGGAGAGCAGGAGATGGATGCGGCGGCTGAACGCCTGTTCCTTCGCCTCCGCTTCCGTGACCCCGTGCGAGAGCAGATAGCGCACACTCGCGCCGAGGCAGCCGATAGCCGGGGTCGAGAGCGTCCCGGGTTCGAGCAGATCGGGCAGGTCCTGCGGCATTTTCGGGGATAGCGAGTGAGACCCGCTCCCACCCTGAAAGACATCGCGTAGCCCCTCTTTCGAGCGCACATAGAGAAAGCCCGACCCTTGGATACTGAGCAGACCTTTGTGCCCGGGCGCACAGAGCGCATCACAGGGGATGCGGTCGACCGTCACTTCGCGGTGCCCGAGACTTTGGGATGCGTCAAGTACAAAGTAGATGCCGCGAGATTTACAAAACGCGGCAATCTCTTCGACCGGCATCACATAGCCGTTCACATTGGAGATATGGGTGCAGAACAGCATCCGCGTATTCTCACGCGCGAGGGTTTCGAGTGATTCCATGACATTCCCCGTATGCGGGAAAATCGTGTAGGTGACGGTTCCGTCCAGCGAGAGCCGATGAATCGGGCGGAACACGGCGTTGTGTTCGAGGTCGGAGAGCAGAATATGCATCCCCGCTTCGACCCGCGCACGCAAAACCGTGTTGATTGCAAAAGTTGCGTTCTGCGTCCAGATAATTTGCTCTTCGTTTTCGGCATGCAACAGGGTTTTGACAGCCGTGCGGGCACGGAACACCGTCTCGGCGGCGGCGAGTGAGAGACGGTGCCCCCCTCTGCCGGGGTTCCCCGGGTACTTTTTGAGTGCCCGCAGGAGTTCCCGTTCGACGACGCGCGGTTTGGGGTACGAGGTCGCCGCGTTATCGAGATAGATCATTCGGTAAATTGCGTGTATTGGATTCCGAGCGGACGCAGTACCGCCGCGACTGCGAGAAGATTCCCCTCCGGGATTTCCAGACCGTAACTGCAACCGTCGTAGTGTTTCGGTTGTAATTTACGGAGCCGCGCTTTGACCCCGGCTTCCCCGAGCGCGGTTTTCGCTTTGAGCGCGTAGGTGATGGAACCGATGAGAATGGTATCGGTTTGCGAGAGGGTCACCCCCTTTTTGTAGAGATTTCTACATTCCAGTTTATGCGGGTAAATTTTTCTCGTTCCATCGGGAAAAACTGTGGACAAACCGAGACGGATATGTTAAAATGTAGGGAAAAGAGGGAATCCTATGAAAGTGACGAAACTCGGCGGTGTCGGATACGCTTCCTCGTGCTACTATGTGACGGACGACATGAGGGAGACCGCGGTCGTGATTGACCCGAGCGTCCCGCCCACGTCTCTTCCGCCTCGCGCGGACGGGAGAGAGGCGCGCCTGACCGCCATTCTGTTGACCCACGCCCACTATGACCATATGCTCGCCTTGGACGCTTGGCGCGTCCCGGGTGTGCCTGTCTGCGTGCCGCGCGGGGACGCCATGGGGTTTTCCGACCCCGATTATAATGTGTCGGGACCCGTCTTCGGGATTCCCACGACTTATGCGCCCCCGGACCGACTGCTCTCCGAGGGAGACGTGATACCGCTCGGGGACGAGTCGCTCACCGTTCTTATGACCCCGGGGCACACTGCGGGCGGGTGTATGTATCGGGGTGACGGCGCGGTGTTTACGGGCGATACCATTTTCGCTGACGGCGCCATCGGGCGCACCGATGTCTCGGGCGGTTCTTTCTCGGCACTCATGCAGTCGATTGAGCGAGTGCTCTCGCTCCCACGCGATACGGTTCTTTATCCCGGGCACGGACGCCCGACCACGGTCGGGAACGAATGCGCCGTGCATGGACTCATATAGAGGAGGGCGGTTTTTACCGCATGATTCAAGGTTATGGAAGAGACAATCAAAGGGAATTTTATTCACGACATTATCGATGCCGATTTGGCGGCAAATCCCGAGATCAAAGTGCATACGCGGTTCCCACCGGAGCCGAACGGCTACCTTCATATCGGGTCTGCGAAAGCAATCTGGATTAACTATATGACCGCAAAAAAGTACGGCGGCCTTTTCAACCTGCGCTACGATGACACCAACCCCTCGAAAGAGGATACCGAGTATGTCGATTCCATCTATGAAGACCTGAAATGGCTGGGATGCGAGCCGACGGGCGGTGTCTTTTACGGCTCGGACTATTTCGAGAAATGCTATGAGTTCGCGCTCCAACTGATTCGGCAGGGGGATGCCTATGTCTGCGACCTCTCGCAGGACGAGATGCGCGAGATGCGCGGCACTCTGACCGAGCCGGGTAAGGAGAGCCCCTATCGGAACCGCTCGGTCGAAGAGAACCTCGACCTTTTTGAGCGGATGCGGAAAGGGGAATTTCCGAATGGGGCGAAGACCCTGCGCGCCAAGATCGATATGGCGTCTCCGAACCTCAATATGCGTGACCCCGCCATCTACCGCATCGTGCACACCGCGCACCATCGGCAGGGGGATAAATGGTGCATCTACCCGCTCTACGATTACGCGCACCCGATTCAGGACGCGCTCGAGGGGATTACGCACTCTCTGTGCTCCATCGAGTTTGAGAACCACCGTCCGCTCTACGAGTGGGTGGTCGACCATATCGGCTTTGAGAAGAAGCCGAAACAGCGCGAGTTCGCCCGTCTGAATGTCACGCATACCGTGATGAGTAAGCGCTATCTGCGGCAGCTCGTGGAAGAGCACCTCGTCGACGGGTGGGACGACCCGCGGATGCCCACCCTCTGCGGTCTGCGCCGCCGTGGCTACACGCCGCACGCCATTTTCGACTTTGTCGAGCGCGCAGGCGTCAGCAAATCGCTCAGCATTGTCGATATCGGTCTGCTTGAACATTGCATTCGTGAGGAACTCAATGAGACGGCGCCCCGCCGCATCGCGATTCTTCACCCCCTGAAAGTGGTGGTGACCAACTACCCCGCAGACAAAGTGGAGTATTTCACTCTGCCGAACCATCCGCAGCACCCCGAGATGGGCACTCGCGAGGTTCCGTTCACGCGGGAGCTTTATATCGATGCCGACGACTTCGCCGAGGTTCCGCCTCCGAAGTTCTTCCGTCTGAAACCGGGCGGGGAAGTGCGTCTGATGGGCGGGTATATCATCAAACTGGACGAGATTGTCAAGAACGATGACGGTTCTGTCAAAGAACTGCGTTGTACGGCAGACCTCGAGACCGGGAACGGCAATCCCGCCGACGGGCGCAAGATCAAGGGCACGGTGCATTGGCTCTCCGCCTCGCAGGCGCTCGATACCACGGTGATGCTCTATGACCATCTTTTCACGATTGAGGATGTCACCGCTATCCCCGACGGGAAAGGGTTTGACGATTACCTGAACCTCGCCTCGGTCGAAAAGGTCGAACACGCCAAGCTCGAACCCTCCATGGCGACCTTCACGCCCGGAGAACGGTATCAGTTCGTGCGTGTCGGCTATTTCATCGCGGACAGCAAGTATCCGAACACCTATAACTGCATTGTCGGTTTGAAAGACAGTTATAAAGCCTAAATGATGCAATACCCGACTTCGGTCGGGTTTTTGCGTGAGGAGACCCGATGGAACTTTATTGTACATTCGAGAGTGATTCCGAAGAGCTGACGGGCATCTGGGAGCAGGGAACCGCTCTGTTTTCCGAGACCGAGACCCCGTCCTGCGAGCAGTTGCTCGCGGAGCCGGCGGCTTTCCCCGCCTATGTTGGGGTCGCGCTTCTGCTTTGCGGAGACGCCTCTCGCGTGCGGACATTGCTCTCCGAGATGGGGGACTATCTCACGGAGAATATCCGTGGGCAGGCGACCCTGCGAGCCGCCTGTACCTACCCGCTCGCCCTCTCGTATTATCTGCGCTATACCGGCGATACGGCGTTTGTCATGAACGCGATAAGGAAGTATTGCGTCACCCTCTCGCCCTATTGGGATGCGCCCGAGACGGGCGAGGACTTCCTCACCTCGGCGTTTCTTCTCGGCGCAATGCTTGCGTATCGGAGGGTCGGTGCCGCATGTGGGATGACTCTCCCGCTCGCACGGCAGGCAAGACTGCTCGACAGCTTTCACAGTCGGTTTTATGACCCAAAGACGAGCAGGTATGTTGACGAGCACGGGGAATCGGGACCTCTGACCGCGGTGCTTCCCGCGGCGCTCGGCTTTGTCTCGGAGGGAAGCCATGCGGCGATTCGGCAGTGTCTCATCGAGGATGGATTCGCCGTGCCGCGCTCCTATCGTATGTTCCTCTATGATGCGATGGCGGCAGAAGAATTAATAGACCTTCTGTACCCGACCGTGCTGGAAGCCGGCAGACCGAGACCCGTCGGCGGGTATGCGGAGCTGGGTGCGCTCCGCTTTCTGCTCGACACCCTCTGCGGGGTGGATACCGAAATGCTCGGACGTGGGATTCGCTGTATGGACCCCGCGCTCCCGTCCTATGTGTCATTCCGCCTGACGCTCCCGAGCGGAAGTACTTTTTTGACCTATGAGGGAGGAGACGCGTGACGGTACGGGAGATAGGGGAGGAACTTCTCCGCTGGATTTTCCCGCCCAAATGCGTCGCGTGCGGGAGATTGCTCGCACGGGGAGAGACCTATCTGTGTGCGAGCTGTGAACGGGACTACCAAAGCGCGCGGGAGCAGGTCTGCCCCGCATGCCTCGAACCCCTGTCCGCTTGTACCTGCCCGAACCGCTACCTTGAACGGAACGGGGTTCGGACGGTGGCGAAGCTCTATGCCTATCGTCCGCAGGAGACCGACCTCTCGACCAATCGGCTCATCTACCGACTCAAAAAGGTGAAGTCCGAGGCGGTCATCGATTTCCTCGCGGGAGAACTGGCGGCACGCCTGACACCCATGTTGCAAGACGGGAAACAATATGTATTGGTCGGTGTCCCGCGCTCGCGCGCCGCCATCCGCAAGTACGGCGGCGACCATGTTCTGCTGCTCGTGCGTGCGCTCTCCCGTAAAACGGGAATCTCGTACCTGCGTGCGGTCAAGCGCATCGGACACGCGGGACAGCAGAAGAAAAAGAACTATTCCGCGCGCATTCTCGCCGCCGACACTTCCTATACGCCCGTCACGAAATATGACCTGCATGGGAAACAGGTGATTCTCGTCGACGACATCGTGACGAGTGGCGCATCTCTTGTCGCCTGCGCCCGTGCCGTGCGGAAACTCGGCGCGAGAAAAGTTATGGCGGCTGTCATCGGGAGTACTTTCCGCTATGCCGACCTTATCGGGCGACGGCGGTTTGACGAAGAGAGAAAGGCGAGACGCCTCTCGCGCGTCAAGAATCTCCGTTTCCGCTTCCACCAGAAAACAAAAGCCAAAACACAGTAGCAAAAAGCCAAAGAAAAGCAGATAAAAACAAAACAGCCGATTTGGCGGCGTAGCGATAGGGATTATCGCTACGCCGCAACTATATTTGCCTTACGGCAAGTTATATGCCTGCGGCGTGATATTTTGCTTTAAGCAAAGTGATATTTCTCTCTTCGAGAGAAGCTAAGGCAAATATAATATAACTTCGGCTGAAAGCCGAAATATAACGCAAGCCCCTTGCATATCACTTTTAGCCA
>JAQYLJ010000027.1 GCA_028720145.1 Clostridia bacterium | reverse complement strand
CCGTCTTTCACGGTTTTTTGCGCTCTTCTCTCAAATTTTTCTGTCATTTTTTCTCTAATTTTGTCGAAATGCTTGCCATTTTATGGAATATATGATATTGTGTTTTCATTCTTGTATTACGAGATGCGCAAGGGCGCTTTCATAAGCAAACCGCCCCGAGGTGGGTTTCGCTTCCCGTGAGCACTTCGGGCAAAAGAATACTCTCGAAAACTTCCGAAATCACCGACTGTTACCTTGCACAAAGCGGGTTCCCTCGACTGCCAGCCACGCGAAAACAAAAAAGCAACCCTTTCGGATTGCTCCGTCTTTGACGGTGCGAGAGATGTTTGGCGTTACGCAACCTTCCGGTGGACGGTTGCGTAGCCAAAAGACCGAACCGACAGCGGAGGTGAGGTCTCGTTCGCTCCGTTTACGGAGCGATGCCCGAAGCGCTAGGTTCCACCTTGCACTGTCCCATCTCTCCCCAATGGTGCGAGAGATGTCGGGCGTGAAGAAAACACCACGGTGTGGTGTTTTTAGCCCGAAGCGCTAGGTTATACCTAGCGCTGTCCCGTCTCGACCTACGCAAAAGGCGTTTTTACAAAGAGAAAAAGGCAACCCTGTTGGATCGCCTTTTCGTGGTGCGAGAGACGGGACTTGAACCCGTATGGATAAACCACACGCCCCTCAAACGTGCGCGTCTGCCAGTTCCGCCACTCTCGCGTGGACGCTTACCATTATACAGAAAGCATACCGCCTTGTCAAGGAAAATTTCACTGTTTTCTCAACTTTTTTGTGAAATCCCTCCCGCGGGCGGGACGAGAACCCTCGCTCACGGGAGATTCGGGTCTCGATTCCGTGCGTCGGAAACCATGCCGCGCGATAGGGCAAGGGCAATCGAGAGAGAAATCATGGGGAGAAAGACGGGAGACAAAGCGGTGAAGCCGATTTGCAAAGTTCCTCCCCTGTCACCAGTCGAAGGTCGTCGGGTGTCCGTCGGAGCGCAGGTCCTTGAAGTCCCGCTGACGGAGCACCTCATAGACTGCCACCGCAACGCTGTTCGAGAGATTGAGAGAACGCAAGCCGTCTCTCATCGGGATGCGGACGCAGTCCTCGGGGTGTGCGGCGAGCAGCCGCTCGGGCAGTCCCGCCGTCTCCCGTCCGAACATGAGCCAGACATCCTCGGGATAGGTCACCTCGGTATAGGCACGGGGTGCCTTGGTGGAAAAATAGCGGATGCAAACATCGGGGTGGAGCCGAAAAAACGCCTCCTCGTCGTCATAATAGGTAATATTCAGTTTGTCCCAATAGTCGAGCCCCGCGCGTTTGAGTTTCTTATCATCAATCTCAAATCCCAGCGGGCGAATCAGGTGGAGCGCCGCGCCGGTCGCCGCACAGGTGCGGGCGATATTCCCGGTATTCTGCGGAATCTCCGGGCAATGCAAAACAATATGAATCATTCGTTTTTCTCCTTGCCTATCCATTGTAGCAGTTCTCCTGAAAAAGTCAAGCAGGAGAAGCCGCAACGCGGTCGCGATCTACTCCTCCGTGCGCCCTCGCGTGCGCTGTAGTACACATAAATATAGATTTTTTACCTTTCATACTGGTAATTTCGCGGATGGTATGATAGAATAGTAACTTGAAAAGATATATCCATCCAAAGGAGCCTCTATGGGACTACTGCAATCCATCTTCGGCACATACAGCCAAAGAGAAGTCAAAAAACTGGAACGCATCGCCGCGAAGATTGAAGCACTCGCCGACACCTATCGAGCGATGACGAATGAGGAACTGCGCGGGGTGACCGATACCCTGCGTGCGCGGCTCGCGCACGGCGAGACCACCGACGACATTCTGCCCGACGCGTTCGCCGCCGTGCGGGAAGCCGACGACCGCATTCTCGGGAAACGCCCGTTCCATGTCCAACTCCTCGGCGGTATCGTCCTGCATCAAGGCAGAATCGCGGAAATGAAGACCGGTGAGGGGAAGACCCTTGTGGCGACCCTCCCCGCCTATCTCAACGCGCTGACCGGGAAAGGCGTGCATATCGTCACGGTCAACGAGTATCTCGCGAAGTGCGGCTGGGAAGAGATGGGACGGGTCTACGGGTTCCTGGGACTCACCACGGGGCTCATCACCCAAAGCATGACCACCTCCGAGCGGCAGGCCGCCTATCAGGCGGATATCACCTACGGGACGAACAGCGAATTTGGCTTCGACTACCTGCGCGACCACATGAAGCACCGCCGCGAGGACCTCGCACAGAGACCGCTCCATTTTGCCATCGTCGACGAAGTGGACTCCATTCTCATTGACGAGGCGCGGACGCCGCTCATCATTTCCGGCGCGCGCGGGGAATCCGCAGACACCTATAAAAAGGCAGACGCATTCGTGCGCTCCCTCAAAAAATATGTGCTCGATGAGGCGGAAAAGGACTACCAAGAGCAGACGCAAGACGCGAATATTCCCGCAGAGTATACCGCCGAAAAGCGCATGGAACTCGCGGAACTCTTCGGAACTATGGCAATCTCCCCTGCACCGACCAAAGAGAAACCCGTCGACGAGACCGCCTATGACCTCGTGCACGGTGCGGACGGGAAAGCGGGACACCTCACCCGCCGCGGACGGGAAAAAGTCGAAAAGAGATTTGAAACCGATCTGCACGACCCCGCTCTGAAAAACGAGATCATCCGTCTCGTCCGCTATGCCGAAGAAGCATACACCCGCTGGGACCTCGGACGGGACTACCGCATTCAGCGGGATGAAGTCGTGCCGGTCAGTTACGCATTCCATAATGCGCTCAAAAATGAGGGCGGAGATGTGGAAGTGCTCTATGCACTCGGCGCGAAGCACGGCATCCGCCTCGAATTCGACTACATGGTGGACGAGAAGAACCGCGTCGCGACCCTGACGAGCGCGGGCATCCGCAAGGCGGAGGCGTATTTCGGCATCAGTTTCGGCAGTGAAGACGGAGAAGGCGCGGTCGGCGAAGACAGCGAAGAACTCGCGGAGCTGCTCCCCTATATCAAACAGGCGCTCCAAGCGCACGGTGTCATGGAGCGCGACAGAGACTATGTGGTACAGGGCGGGAAGGTCCTGATTGTCGACCACTACACGGGGCGCATCATGCCCGGCAGACGGTTCAATCACGGATTGCATCAGGCACTCGAAGCCAAGGAGAATGTCGCGATTCAGGGCGAGAACCTGACGGTCGCCACCATCACCTATCAGAACTTCTTCCGCCTCTATGAAAAACTCTCCGGCATGACCGGCACCGCGCTGACCGAAGAAGAAGAGTTCCGCGATATTTACTGCCTCGATGTGGTGGAAATCCCCACCAACCGACCCATGATTCGCGTGGATCATCCCGATATCGTCTACTGCACCCAAGAGAGCAAATACAAACGCGTAGTCGAGATCGTCAAAGAATGTCAGGCGAAAGAACAACCCGTCCTCATCGGTACCGCGTCGGTCGAGAAGTCCGAACTCCTCGACAAATATCTCAGAAAGAACGGCATCAAAGCCGAAGTTCTCAACGCCAAAAACCACGAGCGCGAGGCGCATATCATCGCGCAGGCGGGTACCCCCGGCGCCGTCACCATTTCCACCAACATGGCGGGGCGCGGGACCGACATTCTGCTCGGCGGGAACCCCGAATACCTCGCCAAGGACGCGCTCAAACGCGAGGGCGTGTCGGATGAACTCATCGCCGTCTGCGACAGCGTCCTGCCGACCGAAGACCCGGAAGTTTTGAAAGTACGGGCGGACTACGCGGAGAAGCGCAAAAAATATGCAGAAGAAATTGCCCCCGCCGCCGAGAAAGTGCGGCAGGCAGGCGGGCTCTTCATCCTCGGGACAGAACGGCACGAGAGCCGCCGCATCGACAACCAGTTGCGCGGGCGCAGCGGCAGACAGGGCGACCCCGGGGAATCCCTCTTCATCGTTTCACTCGAAGACGACCTGCTCCGCCTCTTCGGTGGGGAGACCGCCGCGCAGCGGTTCTCGCGTCTGACGGGCAATCAGGATTATCCCCTGCAATTCAAGATGCTCTCGGGCTTTATCCGCAACGCACAGAAGTCGGTGGAGAGCCGCCACTTCCAAGCGCGCAAAACCGTCCTCGAATACGACGATGTCATGAACCAGCAGCGCGAGGTCATCTATGGGGAACGGCAGGAAGTGCTGACCTCCGACGACCCGGTATCCATCGCGGAGCGCATGGTGCGGGATTACCTTTCCGAACAGGTCGCTGCATGGGACGGCGGGAAGAACCCGCGTGCCGTCACGGAAGAACTGCCTTTCCTTTTGAAAGACAAAAACGAAATCGAGGGAATGCGCGAGGACGAACTGCTCTCGCTCCTGCTCGACCGCGCGGGAGAACTGAAAAAAATCACCCTGGAAACGGTCGAGAGCACGCTGAACATCCCGGGCAAAGAATTTGTCCGCTCCGCCGTCCTGTCCGCCATCGACCGCAACTGGATGAAGCACCTAGAAGACATGGACGACATCAAAGAGAGCGTCGGTTTAAACTCCTACGCCCAAAGAAAGCCCATCGTGGAATACCGTCTGATCGGTGGCGAAGCGTTTGACGAGATGGTCGCCAAACTCAAACGGGAGATTGTACGCATCGTCCTGACGGCGCGCCCTGAAAAGAAAGCGCCTGTCGCGAAGAAACGCCCCGTGCCCGTCCCCCAGCCGAAAGGAAACACTCCCGCTGCCCCCCGTCGCGTCACCAAAACGGGACCGAACGACCCCTGTCCCTGCGGGAGCGGCAAGAAGTATAAATACTGTTGCGGTGTGAAGTGATGGGATTCGGACTTTTGTTCATCGGCTACCTGCTCTTGGTGCCGGTTTCTATCGGCTTCTTCTACACGGTTCCCGTATCCGCTGTCTTCTTCGCTATCGCGGGATGGAAACTCGCACGGGTCAACCGCCCGTTCGGTAAGAGTTTCTTCTGCGCGATTCTCCTAGGGGTCGCGGGCGGGGTCGCCGCACTGTTCCGTCTCCCCGCGCTGAAGGAACACGCATCCTATCCGGAAGCCATCGCCCTCGCGGTCATTTTGGTCTGGCATATTCTCGTTTTGACCGGTCTTGAATGGGTCTCTGCCGAGACGGGACTGCCCCTGCTCCGTCAGCGGGCACTCCGCAACAAAATATACGCCTGTCTATACTATGTTCCCGCCATTCTGCTCACGGCGATCGACGGTGTTCCCCTCCCCGATCTTGCCGTCGAGATTCTCCATGGTGCCTCGCTCGCCATAATCGTACTCGGGCTGGTCGTCTTCTTCTTAAACGGTCTGCTCATCTGGCGTGCATACGCGAATATCTGTATGCCGGAAGACCTCGATATGCCGCGGAAACCCTCACGGTTCGGCTTTGTCAACGAGGCGCGCGCCCGTGCAGACGAGAAAGAAGCCGCCGCGCGTGAAGCATCCCGCAAAAAGCAGGAAGAATACCGCAAGCGGCGGAAAAAAGAATGGGATGAAAAGCAAAAAGCGAAAGGAAGCCGAAAAAAACAATGAAACGAAAAACCGTCATCGGGTGGGGACTCATCCTCGCAGCGGGGGTCTTTCTTCTGAACCCCTCGCCCATGCTCATCGATCTTTTGCCGGATGTCATCGGTTTTCTCCTCTTGCGATTCGCCCTGCGGAGAGTCGCATCGATCATGCCCTCTTTTGAGGATGTCCTGGATACGGGGAACAAATTGCTCTTGGTGACGGCACTCCGCATCCCCGCGCTGTTTATCATGCTCGGAATTTGGGGCAAATACGCGAATCAACGGGCGCTCATCGCGGTGTGCTGTCTGGTATTTGCCGTCATTGAGCTATGCTATCTGATCCCTTGGGTCAGGCGGCTGTTCTCGGCGTTCTACCGTCTCGGGGAACAGTACGGCTGTAACGCCGCGTTGGAAACAACGGGAAAGCATTTTCGGATCGCCCCCGAAAAACTCGAACTCATGACCATCGTATTCTTCTGTGTGCGGCAGGCGCTCTCGTGTCTGCCCGAGATGGCTCTTGTACCTCTGAATGACGGCACGGTCGAATATTCGGTCAACTGGAATACCCTCTACATACCTCTCATGCTCATTGCGGCAGTCATCGTTCTTGTATTCGGCATTGTCTGGTTCTGCTATTTTGCCGCCTATATCCGCCGCATGGCGAGCGTCGCCGAGACCGACACACTCCTCTCGGAGATGAGTGTGAACCAACAGGCGACCCGCCGCAGTCGTTTCGTCACCCTCAAATCGGCGACCCTGCTCTACCTGCTCGGTGCCGCCGCGACTTTCGACATTTATCTCGACGGCATGAACTATACGCCCGACATCATCGCCGCGTTGTTCTTCTGCGCGTCTGGGGTTACCCTCGTCCGCTTCACCGGCGAGAAAAAGGCGAAGTGGGCATGGATTGTCCCGCTCATCTGGGGGGTAGCTGCCCTCAGTCACACCATCCTCTTCCAGCATTTCTTCGACGAATTTGCTTTGGGTGCCTCCGAGCGGATCGAATCTGCCCGAGTCGCTTACAACCATGTACTCTTCTCCGCGTTTGCAAATGAGGTCCTCATGGCGGTCTCATCCATATTGCTTTTCCTCATGTTCTTGAAAGTCATCAAGAACGACATCTTCTCCCCCGACATAGACCCCCACTTCGCGCCCGTCATGCAAAAGACCAAGAAATCGCTGACCGTGCAGTCTGTCATCATGACGGTATTCGCATGCCTGACGGCAGTGGCGTCTTTCGTCTACGAACTCACTCTCGGGAATACCGCCACCGTGCGGATCGATTCGGAGTACACCACCGGATTCCTTACCCTCCCCGTCCTCGACTGGTTCCCTCTCGTGGTATGGAGCGTGGGCGGCATTTGGTTCTTCCTCTCTCTATGGGTCGTCTGCCGTCTCCGTGACGAGGCGGAGGCGAATCTTCTTCTCTGATTTCGGAGGACTGTCTCCATCCGTGATATAGATGACAAAGAGGAGCCGCGTTTGCGGCTCCTCTTTCATTTTTTCTCCGGTCTTATGCACGGGAGAATTTCCACAGTTTTTTCTTCTCTTTTACCGGCAGGTGTGAGAGCGTCTCGTTGTAATCCCCCTCAATGAGTGCGAGAGCGACGCTGCCGAAAAACATCGGATAGACATTGAACATCACATTGTCGAGCAGTCCGATTGCCGTCAGGGTGAAGAGAATCATCCCGAGAAAGAAGCGATCGAACGTCATGTGAGATACGACGAGTTGCGCCGTGCGTGCACGGTACGCGAGATAGGAAATCCCGCCGAATGCGCCCGCAGCACAGAAGAGTTCAATCACGGTGTTGTGACACAGACCGGGCATCGCCCCACCTGCGAAGGAATGGAACAGGTCATAGTAGGAAACGCTGTTGAAGCCGCCTCCGAAAATGGGATTCTCGATGAAGATTCGGAACCCGCCTTTCCAGAGTTCGAGCCGCCCCTCACCGGAAAACCCTTTGGTGACAAGCGAGCTGAACAGTTCCGCGAGTTCGTCGCGCAAGAAAATCGCGCTGACGCAAAGAAAGAAGAAGACCGACAAAGTCGCGACGCGGTAAAGTCCTCGGTTATTCCCCGAGACGCAGAGCGCGATCAGACAAACCCCGAACACCACGGTGCCCACCAGGATGGCGGCACGACAAAGAGACGCGACAATCGCTGCGTATGCCGCGACGGCGAGCAGGAACTGTATCCAGCCGTTACGCCGTGTGCCCGCGAGGTAGAAGAGCGGCGGGAGCATGACGGTTAAGATGGCGCCGAAGTTGTTATTGATACCCCATCCGAACAGGATGCGCGCCTCCATGATGGTGCCGTCTTCCAGCACATCCTGTGTGATATAGACATAGAGCAGTTCGAGGATAAGCAGAATCGCCACCCATTGACAGGTGTTGGCGACATAGCGCACGGTCTCTTTCCCGTGCGGGAGACCGAACATAAATATCAGGTAGAGGATAATCCAGCTGAATATCGTGACAAGGGAAAACCCGATGTTGATGGGCGCATATCCCTCGGCGAACAAGCCGTTTAAGAGCAGCGCGACCGCGAGCGGGAGAATGAACCATGTCATGCGCGTCTTGCGGGTGAACATCTCGACAAACCCGCCCCACAGCCAAAAGTGGATGATGAGCGCCACGATGAGCGTCGCCATGAGAACGACGATACAGACGCGCACCGTGGGAGAAGTATAGTAGATGGAGTAGGTCGGGCGCTGTGGCGCATGGACAAGCGGCACCAAAAAATACGCCGAAAAGAGCGGAGGAATCAGCGGTTTGAGATCCCGTGCCACTACGAGGGTTACCGCCCCTACGGCGATCATAACCGTGGCAAAGACCACCTCCACCTTGGAGCAAAACGACATGAATACAAGAAGACAGAAAAACGCGGGATACAGCGGACTCTCTGTCAGTCGGCGGATCCACCCGACCCCGGTGTTGCGGTCAAAAAACGCTCTGCACTGTTCCCGCATGACCCCACTCCTTTCTGATCATCATTCAGAATAAAATCTAACTTAAATTTTACCTACCTCACTCATTATAAACAAAACACCTCGTGAAGTCAACCGGATGCCCCGTTTCGTTTGTTTTCACCCCGTTTCCCTGTTCCGCAGAGTGTCCGCGCCGTTTATGTTTTTCCTTTCCCCCTGTTCCTGTTTCCTGCGCGGTTTCCGGTCTCCAACCTCACCCGCACCCTCGCAACGCATCCCCGATTTGTTGTTCCCATCACGCTCCCGACTCATTCCCGCGTCTCTCTCCGCCCTGCTTGCCGCATTCCCGACAAATTGTTTGAAAAAAGATTGACAACCACCCGAAAACATGATAACATACATGAGTAACGGGGCATTAGCGCAGTTGGTAGCGCGTAACACTGGCAGTGTTGAGGTCACGGGTTCGAATCCCGTATGCTCCACCATTACCGACGATTCCGAACCTTTTCTTTGTGAAAAACGGTTTTGGAATCATCATTCCGATTGAGAGCGTGAGATAATCACGCTCTTTGTTTTTTTGAGGAACTATTGACTGAAAAAACTAGGTTATTAAGTCCCAATCAAATCCCATATCTTCCACCAAGAAAAAACGCAGTCGAATGACTGCGTTTTTTCTATCCCATTCGACGAAGGCGAATGGGTATGTCATCGCGCCGAAAGCGCGGATGGAATCCCGACGGAGTCGGGCATGGCATCAGCCGCAAGCGGCTGTATGACCTTCGACGAATGGATAAAACACCGTGCGGGGGCAGATGACATACCGTCTGACGGCGAGGAAGTTCGCGCAAAACGAGACATTGTTACGGCTGACGCGACGAGAGCGTCAGACTTGTATCTCGGGCGGTGCCGATGGGGCGACCGATAAGGGAGCGGATGAGGAAGCCGATGGGGTAAAGCCCATCTTACGGGTCAGGTCGCCCGCGCTCTTGTCGTACTGTGCCTGCGTGATGGCACCCGTCGAGAGAAACTGTCGGAGCAGAGCCATCTGCCGCCGATAGAGGTCTTCATTTGTGGGGGTAGATATCTCTTGTTCGGTAAGAGAGGAGTCCATCATGGTATTTCTCTTTTCGTCTGTGTAAGTCATATTGATCATAGCACATTACGAGTCGGCAGACAAGCTGTGCGGGGAGAGAATCGCAGTTTTTCCGCCGTCGGAGGGGAGCACTGTATCAGACGAGGCGGAGCCGTCGAAAGAAAGTGAGGTCGCAGACGAGGTTGTGCCGTTTGAGAGAGAGGTGCCATCGGACGGCGTTGTGCCATATTTGCGGCGCATCGCGGTGCGGAAGACCAGGAAGAGAACCAACGCGGCGACGGCACAGGCGATGTCCGCGATGGGGGTCGCCCAGACGATGCCGTAGACGGGGAGTCGGAGATCAAGGAGGAACATGAGCGGAATGTCGAGAACCCCTTTCCGCATGATGGCGAGGACAAAGGAACGCATACTGCGTTTGGTCGCCTGAAAGTAGGAGATCACGGCGTATGCCCAAGCGGAGAAAGGCGCGCCGAGCGCGAGAATCTTTAAGAATCTCCCGCCGAAAACGACCGCGTCCGAGCCGCTCTTGATGAAGAGCGAAACAAGTCCGTTCGAGAAAATCATGCTGACTGCCATGCAGACCGTCGCGATGGTGATGGAGGACAGGGCAGAGAGATACAGCGTGTGGTTCATGCGTTTCAGGTTCTTCTTCGCGTAGTTGTACGCGATGAGGGGGAGGACGCCCTGTGACATCCCGCGGACGATGCTGTGTGCGAGCATATTGATTTTTTTCGCGACCCCGACCCCCGCCTGATAGTCGATGCCGTACCCCGACATGAGGTTATCGAGCACCGCGTAGGAGATATTCTCAAAAAGGGTCATCAGACACGCGGGCAGACCGGTCAGCAGCACCCCTGCGACAATACTCTTTCCGAACATGGCACGCGAGGGCGCGAGACGCAGGACGGATTGTTTCCGATGCCGCCACAGCACGACGAGGAAATAGACGGTCGCGATGAGGTTCGAGAGGAAAGTCGCGATCGCCGCGCCGAGGACCTCCTGTCCCCGCGGGAGAATCACAAACATAAAGAGCGGGTCGAATGCCATATTGAGCACCCCGCCGAGGACAATCCCCACCCCCGCGTGGAGCGCTCTGCCCTCCGAGCGGATGAGATGCCCGAACAGGGAGTTGAGCGAGGTCACCGTCCCGCCGATGACGACCGCCCAAAGCAGATAGGTCGAGGCGTAGGCGTGGACGAATGGGTCCCGCCCGCCGAGGGCGTTCAGAATGGGGTCGCGCAGGAAATAGACCAGACAAGCGTAGCAGATGACGACCGAGAGGCATCCCCAAAAGGCAAACGAGGCGGCTCCCCGCGCCTTTTCCATCTTATTCTTCCCGAGCGCGCGAGAAATGACACTCGCACCGCCGATGCCGAACAGGTTTGCGATGGCAGAGAGAATCATAAACGCCGGCATACAGATGGTGGCGGCGGTCAGTTTCGCGTCGCTGCCCGACAGCCCGATGAAGAAGGTGTCCGCCATGTTGTAGACCACGAGAATGATCTGGCTGATGATGGTGGGGAGCGCAAGGCGCAAAACCGCTTTCGGGATTGGGCAGTTCTCGAAGAGTTCGGTATTTTTGACCGTGCCGCTCGCGTTTTCTCCGCATGAAACCATCTCCTGCATGTGGGACCTCCTTTCTTCCGACTCCGTGACGGGTCGGCTTTTTTCGCAAACTGTGGGATTGCCTCTTGCTTTCTTATATGTTTATGGTATAATATGCGTGACATAAATACAACTTATATTTATTTAGAGTGTCATAAAATTCTATAATAGGAGAGCGCAGACAAGCTATGATTGACCCGAAAATCCTGACTTTTCTCACGGCGGCGGAGCAGAAGAGTTTTACAAAAGCGGCGAAGGTCCTCTCGCTCACCCAGCCCGCCGTTAGCCATCATATCAGCCAGTTGGAGGCGGAACTGAACGCGCCGCTTTTCTTGCGCGGCAGGCATGAGCTGACGCTCACCCGCGAGGGGGAGATCGTGCTGAAATTCGCCGAGCGGATGCGGGCGATTGAGGAGAAAATGATCGAGGAAATCGAGGACTCGAAGCACCGTGTACAGAAGATCACGGTGGGGATCACCCACACCGCAGAGAGCAATCTGATTGTGCAGGTGCTCGCAAAAATCGGTACCAAAAACCCGGGACTAAACATAACAATTATTACTGATACGATAAATAATCTTTATAGGATGCTCGCGAATTTTGAATTGGATCTCGCGATTGTTGAGGGGAAAAACCAAAGTCCCGACCTGAACTCCACCCTGCTCGACACCGATAAACTCGTCTGCGTGATGAGCAACGACAACCCGCTCGCGAAGAGTCCCGCCATCACCATCGGACAACTCAAAAAAGAGAAACTCATTCTACGCCTGCCGTCCTCGGCGACGAGGCGCCTGTTTGAATCGACGCTCGAAAGCATCGACGAGAGCATCCGCTCGTTCGATATTGCCATCGAAGTGGACAACATCGCGACCATCAAAGATTTGGTACGCAAAGATTTCGGAGTCTCCATCCTCGCGGGAAGTGCCTGCGAGCGGGAGGTCAAGAAGAGAAGTCTCACCGCGCTCCCCATCGAGAATTTCAGCATGATTCGCGAAATCAATGTCGTCTATCACAAGACCTTTTCGGGGAGCGATATTCTGCGCGATCTCGTGGAAGAATACCGCCTGCTCGCCCGCGACCTCGGCTGACGCACGGACGGCGTGCCGCCTGTGGACGCGGCTTCGCCCCGTCGAAAAAATACGCAAAAAGCGAATATGCCTGCAGTCCGAAATACAGCAAAAAAGAGAATGCACCCCGTGATGGGGTGCATTTTGCGTAAGGAAACAAGAGGACGCGGTAAACGACGAACAACAAATGATTTTTGTAAGTTTTTGAAAACTATTGGCATTGAATCCTTATTGATATAAAATATCATTAAGATGCAAGAAACGATTGGAAAAACGAAAATGAAGCAGCGTCACACCATTCAGCGCTCGCTGGTATTGGCAACTGTCAACAAATTGAAGTGCCATGCCACGGCGGACGAAATCTACGATGAAATCAAGAAGGACTACCCGAGCATGAGTCGGGCGACGGTGTATCGGAATCTCCGCGTGCTGTCCGAGATGGGTGAGATTCGCAAAATGGAAATCCCGGGAGGTGCCGACCGCTTCGACCATCTGTGCCACGACCACTGCCATGTCAAGTGCGAGCGGTGCGGGCGGGTCTTCAATGTGGATATGGATTTTGTCTCCGACCTGGAGAGAGGGATTCGGGATGCCCACGGATTCGCATTTACCGGCTACGATATCCTGTTTCGGGGGATTTGCCCCGACTGCCAAAAGACGACCGAATAGAGAAAAGCGCAAGCGGACAATTCTTCCATCAAGGCGTAAACGGGCGCATATACCCGCTAATATAACATAAAAATAAGGAGAATTACTATGAGAAATATCACGACACTTGACCTGCAATACGCACACCGTTTCTACGGATTCAAAGGAGAGGCACAGTACCTGCACGGACATACCGGCGTTCTGACCATCGAGGTCGAGGATTCGGTCGAGCCGGGCGTAAATATGGTTTTCCCCTGTAACGAGATTCAGAAAACTGCCTGGGAGGTGCTCAAAAACTTCGACCATGCGTTGATTTTGAGAGAAGACGATCCCCTCTTGCCCGCGATTCTTGCCGTGTATGAAGCGCAGGGGATTAAGAACGGCGCACCGACGAACAAGATGAAAGGTCCGGCTTTCCACACGGAACTGGCGACCGCCTATCCCGACTGCCGTTTGGTGGTGACCAAAGAGACCATGACCGTCGAGGGCATGATCAAGATCGTATACGATCTTCTGAAGGACAAACTGAATATCGCCAAGATCACCTTCACGAGCGGCGTCAATGCGGCATCGCAGGAATACGAGACGACAAAGACCATCGACCGCTGCCCGCTGTGCGGCATCGCGCTGAACGAGAACGGCGTATGCCCGAAATGCGGATATAAGAAGAACTGATTGAGCGGGGCATTCTATCGCAAATATTCCGCAATCACCAAAGCCAAACCGCCGAGCGGATTCCCGTGTTTCCCCGACGGAATTTTTCGGTAGGTCGCAGATGCAGAGTCAGGCGTGGCATGATGCCACGCCTGTTTTCTTGCTTTGTTGACGGTTATTTGTTTTATGACTTTTCGCTTATTTCTTTTTGGGACTGCCTTTGACTGCCGCGAAAAGGTCTGATAATCTCTTTTTCTTGATAGCAAACCAAAAGATCGAGAATCCGGCGGTTTCTGCGACCGCAACGACTCCGACCGTAATGCCCACAATCGCTCCGTCCGAAAGCCCGCCCTTTTCGGGTTCTTTGTCGGGTTCTTCTCCGTCGGTCGTTAATTTTGCTATCGTCAGGTTGGTGATTTCCTTGCCGTCTGCGCCAAAGTGTTTATGACAGAAAGCACAATCCTTGTGTCCCTTTACGCCTTCGGCGTCTTCGGTTGCCGGAAGTTCTTCTATCCATTCGCCAAAGCGGTGCGCGCTGGAATCGACTGCAACTGACAAATCGGCGATTTCGTTGCCGTCCGCGTCAAAGTGTTTATGACAAATTTCGCAATCTTTGTGTGCTTTCACGCCTTCGCTTACGCAAGTTGCGGGAACCTCTGCAACAAAGTCCGTAAACGAATGCCGTACGGGCAGAATGCCCCATGTGGTAATCTCCGCAATCTCGACGGTAGCCATGGCGTCTTCAAAATATTTGCCGCACGCGCAGAACCGGTATTCCTCTTTGCCGTCATGGGTGCAATCGGGTTCGACCCTATCCACATTCGTCAAATCATGAGACAAGCTCCATACAGCGTAAAGGGTCTTGTCGCCCGTCAGGTCCACGGTATCGCCTGCCGTATAGGCAGCCGAGGTTGCGTCTGCGCTATCTGCCCAGCCGAGGAACACATGGCATTTGCGGGTCGGCAGCACGGATGTGACTTGCACGCTGCCGTCGGACGAAAAGGTTTTGCAGATACTGTCGGCAACGGTGCCATCGCCGCCGTTGAGGTCATATCTGACCGTCAATTTGGTGAAATCGGATGTCAGCGCCAGCTTCTTGTCGGCGGGGTTGTACCCGATGTGGTAATCGTCGCTGTCGGCGCTGAACAAGTGGCTGTAGTCGGTATCGTTCGCCGTTGAAATGTACCACGGGTTGCGCATGGCACTGACGCCTATGCGCGAGCCCTCCGTCAGGGCTGTCAAAGTGATCACATAATTCTTGTTATCGGTGAGATAGAGGTTAGAACCCTCGTTCTCCGTGATGATGATGTCAGCGGTGGTGGCGTTCATCGTAAAATTGGTGTACTCGTAGAAATAGATGCCGCCGCCAACGCCGCCCGCCTTGTTCTTTTCTACCGTACCGCCCGTCATGACAAATGTACTGGTGGCATCCTTCCATCCGCCGTTGCCGAACAGGAATATTCCGCCGCCGTTGAACTTGCTTTCGTTGTTTTTCACAACGCCGCCGTTCATCGTAAAGGTGGCGCCCCAACAGGCGGAGATGCCGCCGCCGTTACCGTAAGCGATGTTGTCCTCAATGACGCCGTCGTTTATCGTCATTTTACCGTAAGACTCCACGCCGATGCCGCCACCGCGCCCCGCCGTGGTATTCCCTTTGATACTGCCGCCGTTCATAATAAACTCACCGCCGCTGACGAACACGCCACCACCGTTCGAGCCGTTTTCATTATTCTCGATGACACCGCCGTTCATGATGAATTTTGTACCCGTTTTCACAAAAACGCCGCCCCCCTCGTCGGTGGCTCTGTTGCCCGAAATAGAGCCGCCGTACATGGTAAAGACGGAGGTGCCATCCAAAAACACACCGCCGCCGTCAGCAGATGCGAAGTTATCGGAAATCGTACCGCCGTACATCGTTGCATTGCCGCTTCCCGTCAGATACAGCCCGCCGCCGTTTTTCAGACCGTTGCTGTTTTTCAGATTGCCATCGTACATCGTAAAGGACCCCTTCACCCAGACGTCACCGCCGCTGTACGGTGAAAACGTCGCGCCGCTGCATTCGGTATGCTCGCCTGATGCACCGCCTCCGCCGCAAATACAGTGCGTATGCTCCTCTTCCGACGCAGAAACCGTCATGAAGCTGCCGCTGAGCATCGCACCCAATACAAGCGCAATCCCGAACAGCAAACGCCAAAGACTCCCAAGCATACATTTTGTTTTTTGTTTCATTGTTTTCTCTCCTTATTATGTAGACTGTTGATAAGCAAACCGATATGGTATCGAACAGACCGATTCCGATCATGTGGACTCCGACACGCTTTTCGTTTTGGCGAAAACCATTTACATAAAAAAGCCGTTAGTCATCTTCTGAACGCCGTTTCGATTTTTCGTTCTTGTCTTATTTTATGCATTTAGCATGTCGAAAAATGTAAAAATAAAAAGTTCACGGGCGTTTTTCCGTGAACTTATGTTTAAAAACGAAGTGCTCTTTTGTCCGCGGGCAAAAGATGGTTGGTTTCACCCGACGAAGACTCGGTTGTATCGGTACTTTGAAGAGAAGAAGATGCTATTCGGTATGCTTTCTTCGGAATAACGGTTTGTCCCCGGACGACAGCCACGCGCCGACCGCCATAAGGGCAAGGGCGATAAAATAAGTAAAATGCGGCAACGTGCGGAAAATGATCAGGGACAGCGCAGTCCCGATGAACGGCGCGACGGCGTAATAGGCACTGGTCCTCGCCGCGCCGAGGAGTCTCTGCGCGTATACATAGAAGAATATGCTGAGACCGTAGGCGACGCATCCGACCCCCAGAACGGCAAATACGCTCCACAAAACGGTGATTCGCTCTCCGATACAAAGACCGATGAGAACAGAGCCCAGTCCCGAAAAGATGCCTTTTAACAGCACGATTTGCATCGGGTCTTTGGAGGACAGCTTTCTCGTGCAGTTGTTCTCAAACCCCCAGCAAACACAGGCGAGCAGAATGAAGAGAGAGCCGTACGAGAACCGCAGACTGCCGAGGTCTTCGATAGACAGCAGGGCGCAAGACAGCGTGACGAACAGAATCCCGCACCACAGACGCGGGCTGATCCTCTCTTTGAAAATAGCCAGCGCGATGACAGCCGTGGCGACAATCTCAAAGTTGTTGAGCAAAGAGGCATTCGCCGCGGTCGTCGATTTGAGACCGAAGAGGAAACAGATGGGGGCGGCGATATCGAGCACAATCATCGCCAGCGTATAGGGGAGTTCTCTTTTCGTCAGTTTTGTTTCCTTTGTTTCACCGTGACGCAGTTTCCGAACGGCGGCGACTGCCGAAATACCGAGCGCCGCGCCCAGATACAAAAACCCCGCCATCAGCGTCGACGGCATATAGGAAAGCAGTATTTTCGACAGCGGCGAACTGACGGCGTAAAACGCCGCCGCCAGCAACGCGAGCATAATGCCCGTTTGGGTTGACCTCTTCTCCATCGCAGTGCCTCATTTCCGTCCCCGCGGACTCTCCCCGACTTTTTGTCTTCTTCGCTAGCGGGAGCACCCGCTCCCCCGAACGGCTCCGTCCACGAATCCTTGCGAGCCCTCCGCCCGCGCGCGGATACTCTATTGTAACGCCGCCGTATCGATAAGTCAATCATTCAAAGACATTCACCGATGTTCGCGAGTGACTGGCAACCGACTCATCCGTTTCCGTCACGCTTGACGCTACGCGGCTCTCTTGCGCCCGCCGGCTCCGTTTCGGTTACCCGTTCCGACGCTGCCGATATGACGAGAACAATTCTTGGAAGATGCCGCTGCACAAATAACGGTCTGTTTGAATACATTCTCCCGTAAAAGTTGACAATTCTTTGTATAAGATTTATAATAAAAAGGCAATTTCATGTGTTCGGAAAGGAAATCCCCATGAAAAAGATTACAAATAAAGTCCTGTGGATTTTTGCCGTTGGGCAATTCGGATGGAGTCTGCTCGCGGGCATCATCAGCAGTTGGATGGTGTATTACTACACCGGCGAAAACGCGGTGTTCGGCTCATCGATCACCGGCGGTACCCTGTTTCTCGGGATCACGCTGTTCGGACTGATTACGGCGGTCGGACGACTGTTCGATGCCGTGACCGATCCGCTCATCGCCGGATGGTCTGACGCGAGCCGTTTTCGGGGCGGCAGACGCATCCCGTTCATGAAGGTGATTGCCATTCCATTTGCCTTGATCACCGTCGGTGTATTTGCGCTCCCCCAAACCAAGAGCGTAGTCGCGAACGACATCATTCTGTTCGTCACCCTGATGCTCTTCTATCTGTTTATGACGGTGTACTGCACACCGTATAATGCACTGATCGCCGAACTCGGCGACACGCAGAAGAACCGCATCAATGTCTCGACCTTTATCTCGTTCACCTATATCGCGGGTCTTTCGGTCGCATATCTTTTGCCCAATATCGCGGGACTGTTCACCGCAGCACTCGGAGAAGCGAATGCCGTCCGTCTCGCCATCGCGATTCTTTCCGCCGTCGCGGCGATCGCCATGCTGGTGCCGTCATTCTTCATCAAAGAACGCGACTATATCGCCTCCGAACCCGTCAAGACAAAAGCGTTTTCCTCTCTTTTCAAATCCTTTCAGAACAAGCAGTTCCGTCGTTTTGTGTATTCGGATGTCATCTACTTCTTTGCCGTCACGCTGTTTCAGACCGGTCTCGCGTTCTATATCACCCGCTTGATGCACGCGGACGACGGTAACACTTTTCTCTTGACCGTTGTCATGACGGTCGTCAGTCTGTGTCTCTATCCCGTCGTCAATAAACTGACTCCGAAATTCGGCAAGAAAATCATCATCATCATTGGCTTTTTCGCCTACGCAGCGGTATTCCTCATCACCTCGTTCTGCGGAGAGGGTATTTGGTGGGGCTACCTCATCGCCGTCCTCGCAGGGGTCCCCATGGCGATTCTCGGGATTCTCCCGCAGGCGGTCGTCGCCGATATTGCCGAGGCAGACGCGCTGACTTTCGGCGAACAGCGCAGCGGCATGTTCTTCGCGGCGCGCACCTTTGCCATGAAACTCGGTCAGGCACTCTCCCTTTTGATCTTTACTTCCGTCACGGTTTCCGGTTCCGAGTTCAGTTACCGTATGACCGCCGTCATCGCCACCGTTTGCTGTGCGGTCGGTGCCGTGCTGTTCTTCTTCTATCGCGAAAAGTCGGTGATGGGTATCATCACCTCGGCAAAGAAGCCGACAGACGAGGGTGAGCCCAAGGGCGAATCGGAGAATACGCAGTGAGAGACTTTTATGTTCCTGCCAAGGAGATAGCCGCCTTTTTCCCCGCAACGCTCATCCCGTATCTCGAAGAGAAACGGCGTGACGGTCGTGTGCGCGGTTACGACGGGCAGTCGCTCTATTACGCCGTGTTTACTCCCGAGAATCCTACCAAAACGGTGGTGATCTCCCACGGCTTTACCGAATCGGTCGAAAAATACCATGAGATGATCTACTACTTTCTGAAATGCGGCTTTGCGGTATGGATGCTCGAACACCGTGGGCACGGGCGCTCCTGTCGCGCCGTCACGGATCAAACGCTCACGCACATAGACCGCTTTGAAGAATATGTGGACGACTTTACGGCATTCATGGACGAGGTGCTGCCTCATTCTGTGGGGAAACCGTATTTCTTCGCGCACTCCATGGGCTGTGCCATCGGCGCACTTTGGATGGAAAAGCACCCCGATGTCTTTCAAAAGGCATTCCTGTCGTCTCCCATGATTCAACCGGAAAGTAACGGCGTGCCGATCCCGATTGCCAAAGCGGTACTCGGGTGCGCTTCTCTGTTCGGCAAGAGAAAAAAACGCGCCTTTATCTCCGCCCCCTATGAGGGGAAAGAGACCTTTGAGAGTTCCTGCAAGACCTGCCGCGAGCGGTTCGACGAATATGAGGTCATCAAAGAGGCAACACCGCATTTTCACACCACCTGCTCTACCTACGGATGGGCATATCAATCGTTGCGTGTCAGACGGCAGCTGATGAAAAAGGGAGCAGTCGAAAAGATTACCGTCCCCGTGTGGATGGCGCTCGCCGCGTGCGACACCGTCGTCTCCCGCTCCGCGCAGACGGCTTTTGCCGCGCGACTCCCGCATTGTACCACGCGCATCTATGAAGACGCCAAGCACGAAATTTTCGGCTCCAACGACCAAACGGTATTCACGTACTATGACGATCTGCTGACTTTTTTTGATACCTGACAGACTCCCTCCCAAAAGCAGACAGATCACATCGTTGCTTGTCGTGCCGGGAAAACCTTATTCCCCTTTTTGCGTGTCGCCATACCAATCATCTTCGTCAAATCGAATAGAAAACCGCAGTCGTCCGACTGCGGTTTTCTTGGCGAGCAATGTATTTCGCATAGCGGTTTTCATATTCGGTTTCCGAAAATACCGCACCGCTACATGATGCGCTCTTCTTATTCTTTGGCGGTGCCACGGCGATGGGACATATGACAGACAGGGCTACCACGTTTGGGAAGATAGCCCTGTCTGTTTTATCGCTCTACATCAATCTCCACATTGTTCATCTTCCATCCCTTCACATAATGGACAGTGCACGGCTGATAGCCTTCCTCCCAATAGGAGGCGGCACCGTGGTGAAGCGGATCGGGAAATTCCGTGCCGTCCGTGATTTCAAACCGGCAGTCGTGAAAGGATATGTTTTCAAGCGGGCATTCTTTTCTGCCTTGCAGGGTAAAGAAATGCGGTCCCTTGGCGTGGATATCGGAAAAACTCAAATTCTTAATGCGTTTTACCCGTGCGTGTTCATTGTCTGCCAGTTTCAAAAGAATTGACTGATAGCACACCTCATTCATCACAATGTGATCGAACAGCAGGCCTTCGACGACCGTTTCCTCCCGTCCCACATCGGTGAGTTCGGGTCGTTTCCCTCGTGGGATGAACAGACTGATCCCGACGGTCGTATCGGTCATCACCAAATTGGAGAACACACAGTTTCGGATGGTACCGTCGTTGATCCACGCGATGCGGATACCCGCGGAATAACTGGTCAGGTTGCAGTTCGTCACGCAAATCTTTTCACATACGGTATTCTCTTTCAGCGAAGCGCTGTTCGCACGCACGACGATGCAGTCGTCACCGCAGGTGATATCGCAGTTCGAAATGGTCACATTCCGAGAGCAATTCACATGAATGCCGTCGTTGTTCGGATAGTCTACGCAAGCTTGGATTTTGATCTTGTCAATCGTCACATAGTCGCAATCATGAATCCAGTATGACCACCCCGAGGGTTGATTCTTCATCAGGATATCTTCGATTTTCACATACCGGCAGCCGGTGAAAAACACGGCACGAGGTGGTGTCGGCGCGTCGATCCGCTCATACTTCCAATCGATTCTGTCAGCGGGGCGCCGCTTGACGAAATTGTGTCCGTTACAATCGATCGTGCCGTCACCCGTCAATGCGATATGCTCACATTCGTCCGCAAAAATGAGACAGGCGTTCCGCTCGCGCTGCCGCTGTGCGTTACAGCTTCATGCCCGTGGTGGCGATGCCCTCCACAAAATACTTCTGGAAGATCGTGTAGAGAATGAGGATGGGCAGAATGGTGACGATACAGCACGCCATAATGGCAGGCTGATTGAACTTCGCGGCGTCCTTGAAGTTCGCGACCACCAGCTGCAGGGTGGCGAGATCGCGGCTCTTGAGATAGAGGCGCGGACCGAGATAGGCGTTGTAATGCGTGATGAAGCTGAGCAGCCCCTGTGCGAGGAGTGCCGGCACCGTCAGAGGCAATACCACGCGGATAAAGATGCCGAACCATGTGAGCCCGTCCACCTTCCCTGCCTCGATCAGGGAATCGGGGATACCGAACATGAACTGACGCAGGAAGAAGATCATGCTCGCACCGCCGAACAGCCCGGGGATGATAAGCGGCAGATAGGTGTCGATCCACCCGAAGGACTCATACATCAGGTAGTGCGGTACCATTAGGATCGTGCCGGGGATCATCATCGTGAACAGAATGATGTTGAAGAACACCTTGCTCATGCGGAAGCGGATCTTCGCAAAAGCAAATGCAGCGAGTGCCGCAAAAAACAGGGATGCAAGGGTCGGGACGAGCGACGTGATCATGGTACTGCCGAGACCTGTGAGGAAACGCGGCACGCCGGTATAGTAGTCCTTATAATTGAAGAACTCCTTATACCCCTGGAACGTCATGCCGCTCTGACCGATGAGCGAGAAGCCGCCGGTCGTCGCGTCCTCCGCCGTCATAAACGAGGTCATGAACACGATGGCAAAAGGCAGGACGACGAGGAGGGATGCGACGATCAGACCCGTATAGACGAGGGCGTTGTCGAGATGCTTATGATTCTTTTTCGGTTTTTTCGTCATTTCATTAGCTTGCATCGTAGCTCACCCACTTCTTTGAAATCGTGAAATGCAGTTTGGTCAGGAGCGCGACCAGGAGCGCGAGGATGATACTCGCGGCACAGCCGACCCCTGCCTCCGGCGTTCCGACCAGCATCTTCTTATAGACATAGAACACGACGGTCGAGCACTTGGCGCCCGTGGGATCCAGCACCTGGATACGGGTAAATTCCTGCAGAACGCCGATGGTGCCCATCACGAGGATGTAGAAGATGGTCGGCGTGATGGACGGAAGTGTGACATGACCGAAGATCTGCAATTTGTTCGCGCCGTCCACCGCCGCCGCCTCCTTGAGCGAGCTGTTGACGTTCGTCATCGCCGCCGTAAAGAGCAGGATGCGGTAGCCACAGGTCGCCCAGACGGTCATGATCATGACCGACCAGATGAACAGGTCGGGACCAAACCAGTTGATATTCTTGCCGAGGATGCTGTTGACAACGCCGTGGTCGTAGTTGAGCAACCAGTTCCACATGAAGGTCGTCGCCGTCACGGAGCAGACATACGGGACAAACAGCAGCACCTTGAAGAAGCGGGTGCCGCGGAGACCCTTGGTCAGCAGCTCCGCGATCGCGATGGACAGAACGATCGAGATCGGCAGACCGATCATCAGGATGATGTTATTGAGGATCGACTTCCAGAAATACTGATCCTTGATAACCGTGACGTAGTTTGTGAAGATCTGCTTCAGCGGGAAGAACTTCGCCCCCCGCAGCGTGAGCCCCGGCACCTCCATGAAAGACATGATGACCGCCATGAGGAGCGGTATATAGGTAAAGATGATGAGCCCCAGCACTGGGATCCCCGCGAAGAGCGTACCCCAGAGTTCGTCTGATCTCGCTTTTTTACTCTTTGTGATCGTCATGGACTCAGTCCTCTTTTGCCGTGTATTTTTTCAGCGTATCAAAGGTCTTGAGATAGTCGTTCACGGTATAGAAGGTCGTCATGGTCGCTTTGAAGTTACGCACGGTCTGGTTGAGGTAGTTTGCCCAGCAGCCGTCGCCGTCGATCCAGTCGCCGTCCTTGAGGAACCACCAGTCACCAGGGGTCTGGTACTCTGCCCCGCGCTCGAACACCTCGATGTTACGGGGAGAAAGCCCCTTCGCAAGATCTTCCTGAATCATCTCTTTCGCGATGCTCTTCTGGTTCGGGATGATGGTGCCCGCCTCGGCGAGGATCTTCTGCCCCTCCTCACCTGCCGCGAACTTGAGGAACAGATAAGCCGCATTTTTGATCGTGGATTTGCTCCACACCGCCCACGCGTTCGAGCCGGAGTGTGCGCCCTCGACGCCGGAGGCGATCGTGTTGCCCTCGTCGTCAAAATCCTTCCACACGAGCATGGGGGCGACATCCCACTCGAAGTCACGGATCAGGCGCGCCTGCGCCACGCTGACGCGGACGTCAACGACCATGGCGGTATAACCCTGCGTGAACTGGGTGAAACGGCCGTCCGTGTTCAGTGTCGCCGGGTTGACCGAGATGCCCTTGTTCTGCACGATCACATATTCGTGCGAAGCCGCAGCAAGTGCGCCGGCACTGCCGGGATCTCCGAGGTTGTTCGGGCTGCGGAGCAGCTCTTCGTTCTTGGCGATCGCCTCTTTGGGCGTCGCACCGAGTTGATACGGGATTACCGACCAGAAAGCGTCCGTCACGCCGGTGTAGGTTTTACCGCCGTAGGTGACGTCGGCATGGTAGTGGCTGTTGCCCACCTTGCCGGCGAGGCTCATGTATTCCGCGAACGCCTCGCGCTGGGAGGGGAGCACCTCGCACTTCTCGGCAAGGGTGTCGCTCATGTAGAACTTATCCTCGTAGGAGACGATCTCGCCCGCCTTGTAGGTATGACCGTTGACGGCAATATCTTCTTTGGCTTTGTAGTTGACCGTCGAGTCCGCGAGGGTGAAGGTGTAGTAACCGCCGGTCAGCCCCGCATCGTCGGACGTCAGATACTGCATGCAGCTGCCGCCCACCGAGAAGCCGTAATTGAACCACCAGCTGGTGATGAAGCCGTACTTACAGCCTGCCGCCGCATTGACCGCCTGAAGAATGGCGGCGAGTTCCGAACACTCCTGCCAGCTCATCGGAATCTTGTTGTTGAAGTAGCGTCTGCCGTCCACGGTGAAGAATGCCTTTTTGGGGGCGTTGCCGGAGAAGGGCTTGACATTTCCGTAGGCATCCGTCGCGCCGTTATTGTAGGCGTCGATGTCCTCCTCATACACGGAGATCTCCGTGATGCCGGCATTCTTCATATAGGTCTTGTTGTAGTAAATGGCGGTCGCGCCGGTGCCCTTCGGGAGCCCGTAGTAATGCGCGTTCGGACCGTCCGAGGTGGTCGTCACGACGTCATAGAGGTATCGTCCGACACCGCCCTCGTACATTTCCGCGATTTCCTTTTCAAAGTTGAGTGCGGCATATTCGCTCTTGATATAATTATCCAGCGGTTCGAGGTAGCCGAGCGTCGCCCACTGCTTGTAGTAGCTGTCGGAGACGAGCAGGACGTCCTGGCAGGTGGAGGAGGAGAGCGAGGTCTTCATCGTCTGCTCGTACCCGGCGGAGTCGCTCGGCTCGTAGATCGCCTGAATGTTGTATTCCTTATACTTTTCATTGAAGGCGTCGCACAACTGGTAGAAACGCTTTTCTTCGTCCCCCTCGGAGTACGAGGTGACATGGATCGTGGTGCCGGAGGACGGCAGCAGATTACCGTTCTCATCGAACGAGATATCCACGCCGCTCCCGCGCTTTTTACACCCGCTGAGCAGGGGCACGAGGAGCGCCGTCATCATCACGAGCATGAGAGCGATGGCAACAAATCTTTTCATGTGTTTGTCTCCTTTATTTACATTCAATCAATCGCCTTGTGAGGTGCGGTAGGACGCCACACGCGCGGAGGCATCGTCGCCTTTCACGAACGTGTAGTCCGAAACGGTGGCGTTCGCGCCGAACGAGAACACGCCCACGATGCTGTCGTCCACGATTTTCGTGCCGAAGATCTCACGGCTCGCGGTGTCGTGGAGGTTCAGGGGCTGTTCGCAGAGCGGGGTGAAGCCGGCGTCAATCGCCGCCCGGTTCGCGAAATACAACTCGTCGTTGACGAAGAAGCACAGAATGTCGTCCTCGCGGTAGATGGCGAGTTTGACACCTTCGGTGATGAAGTGATTGTCCGGATCAGGGAACTTACTGTTGGTATAGTAGCCCCAGTTCATTGTGTCGTCGTTGGGGTCTGCCGCCTCCGACCAGTTGTAGCCGCCGTTGGTGATCGTCCGCTGTACCACACCGCATATCCCGTCGGCGATATTAGCGCCGTCGTACATTTTGATGTAGAGCGTAATCCGGTTGGCGGGGAACAGCACCGTAATACCGATTTTCGGCGTGTTGCTCTGCTCACCCGAGATGCCGCTGAGATACGCTTCATAGTAGAAGTGCGAGGAGGTGCTGTTCTTCACGACCGCGTAAGCGGTGGGAGAATCCGAGCGAATGAACATCTTGTTCCCGCCCTCGTCGTTATCCTGCGAGAGATCAACAAGGTACGTTGGCTCGTACACCCCGGCGAGCAGACCGCCCTCGACGATGAGCGTGCCGAAGAAGTTGCCGTCCGGCGAGGTCAGGTTCCGCGCCGTGCCGTCCGCATTCTTCGCGAGAGGCACCCATGTATAGGGGGTCGCCTGATAACTGAAGGTCTTCATGGAACGGGCGCGGGAGGTATTGTCCTCTGCCCCGTACGGGTCGTCCTTGTGGTTGTACGCCACGTTGAACATGAGTTCCGTGACCCCGTAGTCCCCGTTTTCGTCCGGGGTGAAGCCGAGTTCGTACCACGGAATGAACGTCTCGACGTCGAAGCCCGTCGCGTCCTGCGAATTGAGTTCACCGTTCAGATTGACGGCGAACTGACCGTCAAAGTAGGAGCCGGTGTAGGCGTTTCTGCCACCGATGCCGCAGAGCTTCGCAGACTTCCCGCCGCAGTCGATGCGCCACTGACAGGTGGCATTATCGATCGAGGTCTTCTGCCTGCCGCTCTTGGTTTGCGTCGCGTTGAAGAAGAGTTCCACCGAGGAATTGAGATAGACCGAGCGGTTGGCATTGAAAGAGAGGATATTATCCTTGACGGACACGAAGCAGTGAATCCCCTCATCACCGAAGTACAGATACGCGTCGACGTAAATATCGCTGTTGACGTTGTTCTTGTAATAAAGCCGGTGCTGTGCAGCGTCGCCGTACTGCGCATCGCGCACGCCGTCTACCGTCATGCCGTCCACCGACGTAAAATCATGAATATCGGCGGGGATCGGCGCCTTATTTGTGTAGGAGTACGGCGCGAACGTATAACCGCCGCCGCAGGCGGTGAGGCTCGCCGCCAGGAGCAGAAGGCAGGCGATGAGAGGGAGCATAAGCCTTTTCTTCATCATCTTCCCTCCTTTTTACCGAGTACCGCGATCTCCGAGATGGCGAAGACCTCGCCGCCGCGGGATTCCGATACGGTAATTTCGATTTGTCTGATATCCATGTCCGCGAACTGGATTGTACAGGACGCGCCGGCGAAGATGCAGTTATAATGTTTCGGCACCAGCGAATACTGGTCGTAGCTGAAAGCGATCTCGCCCGTCTCGCACACGCCCTCGGTGTCACCGACGCGGTACCAGATGCGGATATTGTCAATTTTGGTGAAAGAGGTGTCATACAGATTGCTGTTGTACACCATGATGGCTTTTGCCGAAATGTAGTCCTCCCATGACAGCGTCACGGTACTTGCTTTCTTCCCTACGTTAAAGTAGGTCTCGTCGACGATGTTCGGCGTCTCGTGGATCTTGAGCGTACCGTCGTTCAGCCAGTAAGGGCTGCTGCCCTCGCGGAGCCCTGTCGCCGTAACCTGCGCCGAGGTCGCCTTGTTCTCGTACCCGCTGATGGCGGTGGGGAGCGGCTGGAGCGTCACGGTGGGACCGTTCGCGTAGATGACGGGAATCCCGTCGTCATTGGTGACGAAGGACACCTTGTCGAAGCGGATCTTCCGCGCCTGTGAAATGGATTTGTCGTTCTTGAAGGTGTGGTAGCTGATGTAGATCTCATCCCCCACGGTGATGAACGAATGGTGACCGGCGGAGTTGGTGTAGGCGTTCAGCCCGTCGGTCGTGATGACCGTACCGCCCTTCTCGGTCGCAATTTTGTGGAAGGGACCCATCGGCGAGGTGCTGACCGCCTGCCGCACCTGATAAGACGATTCATCGTAGGTGTGGACGGAGAACGTTAGGTAGTAAAGCCCTTCGTGATAGAGCATGAACGGCCCCTCGTTGACGGTGCCCTCATCCATCTTCTCGCTCCCGCCGACCTCACAGGAGCCTGTGAGGGAGATGCAGGTAATGCTCTCGTAGTCCGGCTCCCACCATTCTTTCATCTTCATGATATAGGTGGAGCTGGAGGAGTACCCCGCGCCCTTATCGTGCGTGAAGAGCAGGTAAATATCCCCGTTCACGTCCACGAAAGGCTCGGCATCGATGGCGGCAAAATAGCCGTCCGCCCAGGTGGTGCCTTCCCCGTGCGCTTCATAGAGCGGATGATCTTTCGGCATCTTCGAAAAGTCGATGAGCGGCTCCGAAATGCTGCCCCATTCGGTGAAGGGCCCCATCGGAGAAGTTGAGGTGGCGAGTGAGATGTAATGCGTCTTGTATTCCGAGACGCTCTTCGACGTCGCGCTGTAATACATATAGTACACGCCGTCCTCGGCATCATAGTGAACGGCGGGCGCCCAGAAGTTCATGTACGCCCAGAACGTGTCGAGGTCGGGGCGGAACACGGCGCCGAGATACTGCCAGTTGGTCATATCCCGCGTGCGCCATGCGTTAATGATGGAGGTCGCCGTGATATACGCGTAATAGTACCCGGTGTCCTCCTTCACCTGCCCGTTCTCATCGAGCGCTTCCGGCACCCAGATGAGCGATGGGTCGGCGCCCTGCATGGTTTCTACGTTCCCGTAGAAAAGAGAGGTATCAAATTCCTTGATGTCCTCACCGTAAGAGACGTACTCGAGTTTATCGCCGCCGGAGCACCCGGTGAGGGCGAGCGGCAGGAGCATACAGAGGAGGACAGTCAGTGCCAGCAGTTTCTGTTTCATCTTTCCCCTCCTCATACATTTCCGTCATCGGTGATGTGTGTGATGACCGTTGTTTTCCGGTTATTGTCAGCGCCCACGACGAGGTCTTCCCCGTTTTCGTCTTTCAGTCCCGCCTCGCGGTAGGTGATCGTAATGTCAAAGCCGCCTGTCGCCTGGCTCGTGATGACGGCGACGATGCCACCGACCTGTTCATCCCCCGTGAGGGTGCCGGTGTTCGAGACGTTCGTGAGGACGTGCACGGCACCTGCCGCCCCTTTATGGAACAGCCCGACGATGCCTCCGACACCCTTCACGGCGGTGATGTTGCCTGTATTCACCGTATCCGTGATGGTGATGGCGGGAGCGCCCGCCCCCAAGGCATCGGAATTGTTGATGTAACCGACAATGCCTGCGGCATAATTGCCGGCGGTCGTCACATTGCCTTTGTTTTCCGATCCCGTGACCGTGAGATTACCGAGCGTCCGCCCGACAAAGCCACCGGCATTGGACGAATCCGTCACATTGACCGTCGCTTCGTTGACGCATCTCTCGAGCGTCGTGACCCTGCCGCTCGCCCATTGGACAAGACCGACAAAGCCGCCCGCATACATATTGCCTGCGGTCAACTTGACCTGCCCTGCGACCGTGAGGTCTCTCACCGTAGCGCCGTTTGAATAACCGATGAGACCGATGCCCTTTGTGCCGGTCAGATTGAGATACACGGTATGACCGTTACCTTCGATGGTACCGGCAAACGCCTTATCCGATGCATTCCCGATCATGACGTCGACCGGCGCCTCGGGGGAGCCGATATCCGCGTCGATGATGACGCGGCGACCGCGAAAATCCGTCCCGCCGTTGACGAGGGCGGCAAACGCGCGATATTCATCCATCGTGGTGATCCGCAGGGTCGTATCCCGGAAGCGGGCGGTGATGCGGACGTCATGCGGCGGCATACGGAACGTGACCTGCGTCGCCTCCGCCGCCTGTCCTCGATAGATCTCCGCCCCGTTCACGGTCAGACTGCGCTCGATGAGCGTGTAATCGGCCTCGGGCGTGACGGTCAATGTAACGGTTTCGCCGTACATGGCTTCTGTCTTATCCGCCGTGACGGTACCGCCGACGAGCGCGGTGTCCACGGTGATCTGACTGACGATGGGGCGGACGGTCGCCGCCACTTTCACGTCGCCTGCAGGCATCGTGAATTGCGACCCCTCGATCGCCTCACCGTTGACCGTGATGCTCGCGCGCCCATAGCCCGTAGCGGGGACAAGATTGACGTAGAGGATATCGCCCTCGGCGGCGCGCTTGACCTTTTCGCCTTTGCGCGTCACATAGAGCGTCCCGTTTTCCACCGTCTCCCCGGTGATATTGTAGTTCAGGCGTTCATCGTCCCAGCTGTATTTCGCACCGCACCCCGCGAGGAGCAGGACGAGACATAGCAGGAGCATTGTCCATAACAGGTGTTTTTTCATAGCGCCTCCCTTACGATTGTTTCACACGCAGGACGACCTTGCCGGTGTTTTCAAACCGTTCGAGGATCCCGTGCGCTTCGTCCACTTCGGAAATATCCAGTATGCGATAGACGGACGGCTTCAGCGTCCCGTCCTCGAACCAGTGCCACATATTGTCGCGCAGAGCCGTGAGCAGTGCGTGTTTTTCTTCGTTCGAGCGGCGGCGGAGCATACTGCCCACCAGGTGCAAACCCTTTGTCAGGAGTGGGCGGAGCTTCACCTCCGTCGTGATGCCCGCGAGCGTCGAGATGATGACCCAGTAGCCGCCGTTTGCCATGAAAGGCATCGCGGCACCGAGATCTCCGCCGGCGAGGCAGTCCATGCAGACGTTTACCGGGTGCCCCTCGCGCTCCAGTCTCGCGAACGCGTCGGGGATACTCTCTTCTTCCTGGATGATGATCTCATCGGCGCCGAGGTTTTTGATTTTCTCTGCCGCGGCGCGCGTCTGTACGCTCGTCACGACATAAGCCCCGTTGAGCTTCCCCATCGGGATTGCCGCGCTGGCGAGCCCGCTCGCCCCGGCGGCAACGTACAGCACCTGACCGGCGGTGAGGTGCCCCTCGACGAAGAGGTTCAGGTAACTGGTCGTATAGGCTTCGGGGAGCGTAGAGGCTTCCTCCATGCTCATTCCCTTCGGCACCGGCAGGAGCAGCTGATACGGCAGGGAGATGCGCTCCGCATACGCGCCACCGCCCA
Source organism: Clostridia bacterium (assembly GCA_028720145.1). Classification (GTDB taxonomy): domain Bacteria; phylum Bacillota; class Clostridia; order Oscillospirales; family CAG-272; genus UBA1740. The sequence goes on along the minus strand of JAQYLJ010000027.1, from coordinate 14,836 downwards.
CGAGGGCGCAGACGCTGTCCCCGATGTGATACCCGCTCGCGCGCTCCGCGGTCTTGCCCATCGCGACGATTCTTCCCGCGAGCTCAAGTCCAGGCCACTGCGGCCAGCCGGCGGGCGACGGATAGGTCCCCTGCCGCTGTAAGAGGTCGGCGCGGTTCAGCGCGGCGGCATAGATCTCGACGATGACGCCCTCGTCCGTAAGGACGGGCTCCTCGACGTCACTCCAGACAAACTGTTTGTCGGCATCGATCAGCATGGCTTTCATTTCGTTTCTCCTTCTTCTTCCGTGGCGTTACTTGCCGCGGACACGGTTTTCTTGATTTTGCTTCGTTTCGGGAATTGTATGTTGCTCACGCACACGGCGACGGCAACGAGGGCAAAGGCGGCGGCGTGCTGCCATGTCAGATGCGTCCCCAGCGGCAACAGCACGCTGACGAGCGCCGCGAACAGCGGCTCCGCCATCTTGATGATAAAGAGCTTTGAGAGCGCGTATTTCTGTACGACGTAGTACCACAGCCCGTAGCTGACCACCGTCGCGACGATGATGTACAGCATGACGAGCGCAGCGCGCCAACCGAAGGAGGGGATTCGCCCGCCGAGGGCAAGCCCGAGTACGGTCAGGAACAGACCGCCCATGAGCTGCGAGTACCCCGTGACGGTCACGGCGGGGACATCGTGAAAACTCTTCTTAAAGATGATGTTGGAGATCACAGTGCAGAAGCTCGCGCCGATGACGAGCGCCGTCCCGAGACCGAACGTGATCTTAAAGGAATCCAGATTGATGACCAGCACCGAGGCAACCCCGCACACGGCGCCGATGATCTTCCCCGGTGTCAATCGGTCGTCACGGAAGAACAGGAACGAGAAGCACACGAACACGAGCACGCCCGACTGCTTGAGGAGCGCCGTCTTGGAGCTGTCGATCTGCCCGAGGCTGATATAGGTGCAGGCATAATGAAGTACCACGGCAAACAGGGCGACGAGGGCGGTCGGGAGCCACTTCTTCGGTTGTCGGAGGAGGTACGTCCGCCGCGTCGCGAGGCAGAACGCCGAGAGGAGCGCGCCGCTCACAAGGAACCGCACCCCGGCGAAGAGGATCAGGTTCGGGTAGAACGACGTGTCGATCTCGAACACCTTGTACCCGTATTTGACGAACGGGAACAGCGACCCCCAGAGGAGCATGACGATGAGACCGAGCCCGACTGCCGTCAGCGTGGCTTTAGGATTCCCGCCCCCGGCGGATTCTGCCCCCGTTTGGGTGGTGCCGGCGGTGCTGTCCGGCTGACCTGCCTGCGGTGTGACCGCTTGTGTCGTTTGGATGGAATGCGTCACCGTGTCAGTCCCTCGGCCCGTCACCGCGCGTGGCAGGGTGTCTGCCGCCGGCACCGGTTTCAATGACGACTTTTCCGTCAATTATTTTCAATTCAATTATCCTCTTTTCGCGTTTCGTTTGTCAATCATCTGACGCACGGGCAGTGATGGAAGCGTTGGCATTCATTTCCTCCGCCGTGTAACCGCATGCCTCGAGGGTCAGTTTCTGTAGCAGGTATTCATGGGTGAAATCGACGTCGTAGGGGATCTTCCCCTCCACCATGTACACGAAATCGTGCATCATGACGTCGTACCGCCCGACTTCGGGGACGTCTACCGTGTGGTAGCGGTCTTTCCACGGCTCCTGCTCTGCGAGCGTCGTCTCGCGGACGCGCATTGGGGCTTCCAGCGGGCTCACCGTGATCGTGCCCTGCTCTCCAAAGACCGTAAACTCGCGCAGACCCCAACCGTTGACCTCGCAGGAGGAGACCCGCACCGTCGCGATCCCGTCGGGATAAGTCAGAACCGCGAGAGAGGTATCTTCAAAGTGGATGTCTCCGTCGCCCGACTCGGTGTGGAAAGCGGTCAGATCCGCGGGGACTCCTTTGACCTGCATACAGAGGTCGATGAGATGCCCGCCGAAGATGTACATGACCGGCGCCTTGACGCCGTAACCGATGAGTTGCCGCTCGAACCAGCCCGGATGCTTGGTACACATCTCCGCCGTGATATTGTAGATACGCCCGAGCGCCCCGTTGCGGACGCGCTCCAGTACGTAGCGCACACCGGCGTTGTAGCGGTACATGTACCCGGTCTGAAAGACAAGATGCTTCTCCCGAGCGACATCCAGGAACGTGCGATAGAGCGAAAGGTCGGTACCGGCGGGTTTATCCATGTGGATATGAAGTCCGGCTTCCGCACAGCGGAGCGCAGTCGGTACAAGGTCGGGGACAGAGGCTTCGACCATTGCGGCGCGGATACCCGAGGCGAGGAGGCGCTCCTCGCTCATCACGGGAATGTCACCATAGACGGCGGGGTTCTCCTTCAGTCGTTTTTCCCGCATCGCGTCGTCCGGCTCACATAGTCCGACGATCTCCACGTCCTCACGCGCTTTCAGTGCGGCGATGGCAGCCGCCGCATGATTGTGCCCGATACCGAAGATGCCGATGCGAAGTTTTCCGTTTTCCGCCATGATTCTGTCCTCTCGAAATGGTGCAGGCGCGCGGGCGCGCCCGTTCTACATTTTTATTATAGGAGGATGCCCGAAAAGGTGTAAATGCCCATTGTGATATTTTTGTCCGTTTTGATACTGAACCCGTGCTAAAATATTTAGCAAAAATCAAAAACGCGGTTGTTTTTTTGTACAATATGCTTTATAATAGCCTTACTATGGATGCTAAAACGATTTCAAAGCTGATCCTCCACCGGATCCTTGCCGTCAACACCATCTACCGATATGAGACGAAGCGCATCACGCGCAACGACCGCTCGACTTATGCCCTGACGCTGAAGGTCGAGGGACTTACCTACTATTACGCGGGCGGCAAGACCTATGTCACCGACCCGCACCATCTGCTCCTCATCTCAAAGGATGCTCGCTATCAGTGGCAGCTCGGGCAGCAGGGGAAGTGCATCACGATCGAGTTCGAGGGGGAGCTGGAAGGCGAGCCGTTCGACTTTTATGAGTTTGCGCTCTCCGACGCAGTCAGCCGGGAGATTGCCACGATGCTCCTGAACGTAGCGAACCTGTGGGATCTCAAAAAGGACAATTATTTGCTCAAATGCAAGTCCATGTTCTATAAGATCCTCGATAAAGCCACGGTGACGGAGCATAAAGAAACTTATCTGCCGAGCTCCTACCGGCATATGCTCGAACCCGTAATTGACTACATCCGCACACGCTATTTCGATAAACATATCACGAACGAGAGCCTCGCCGCCATGGCGGGTATCTCGACGGTATATTTCCGCAAGGTGTTCACCCGTGTCTACGGGGAGTCACCTATCAAGTACCTGCGTACCGTCCGTATTAAAAAAGCGAAGGAACTGCTCATCGGCGACGATGCCTCGATTGGGAGAATTGCCGAGATGACGGGATACTCCTCGGTCTACACGTTCTCCAAGATGTTTAAGCTCGAAACGGGCGTCTCCCCGACCGAGTACGCGAAAGAATATTTCAGCAACCACCGCTGACGCGCCGGGGCGCGCCCGGTCACAGCACCGCACGCCCCCGACCCGACGAGGCAGTACGACAGCGCCGCCAAACAGCGACCCCCCAAAAACCAATCAAAGAGAGCCACCGCGGCGCGGTGGCTCTCTTTGTCATGCCCCGGAAAAATTCCCCCACGCGGATCAAATCCGTGTGGGGGCGTTGTTGATTTTTTGTTTTTATTCGGTGACGTTGGTCGCCGTGCCGGGGCAGGTACCGAACGCCTCACCGGGTGCGGCAGTTGCGCCGTCCGTACGCCCCGCAGTGTCAAATCCTGCGACGGCTTCCGTCTCCGTGCCGCCCAGCACATAGGCAACACCGGTCGGTGCCGTATAATTCTTGTAGGTCGCGGTCGCCTTGGAAACGATTCTGCCGATCCAGCCGCCGACGGACTGCGAGCCGGAAATGGTGCAGTCACGCACGGTCGCGTTGTCCACCGTCGCGGTCTTGCTCACGTTCACCAGTCCGATGATACCGCCGACGCTCTTTGCACCGGTGATGTTGCCGGTGTTGGTGCAATCGGTCAGCACGTTGCCCGTACTGTTGATATATCCGACAATACCGCCGATGAAGTCACCGGTACCGGTGACGGCGCCGCTGTTTGTCGCGCCTGTCACATACAGTTCGTTAAAAGTGGATGACGTTTTTGTATTGTCTGTGCCGCCGATGATACCGCCGATATCACGCGTACCGCTAATGGCAGCAGTATTGCTGACATTCGTTATGGTAGCATTCTGGACGACATACCCGATGATACCGCCGATAAAGCGATAACCGCTGACCGTGCCGTTATTGATACAGCCATCAATCACGGAACGACTCATTCCCGATATACCAACAATACCGCCCGTACCGGCAGTCGTAGCCGTATCGCCTGTACTGCTGACCGCACCGTTGTTTATGCAATTCTCAATTCTGGTATCAACCTGATTGATCCACCCGATAATACCACCAATACTGCGGTTTTTGCCAAGTTTTCCGCCATTGACATTCCCGTAATTCGTGCACCCGGAAATGGTAACGCCGCCGTTGTTCTTCCCGACGATTCCCCCCGCACTGCAGTTATCGGGTGCCTGAATGTTCGCATAGTTTTTGCAGTTTGTGATGGTTGCCGTAGCATTCTGCAGAATCATGCCTACCACACCACCAACCGTGGAATGATCAGTTGTTGTTGTATTTGTATACGCGACAGTTCCGCGAACGGTCAGATTGCTGATGCTACCGCCCCTATAATAAGCAAACACACCAATGGCAGAAGTGCTGCTTAAGTTCACATATACCTCCTTGCCGTTGCCGTCAAAATTGCCGCAATACGGGTTATTAGAGGATGTACCGATTGCCGTCGTCACAGGTGCTTCTTCGGTGCCGATGTCGGCAGTCAGTTTCACATATTTGCTGCTCATGTTGTCACCGCCGTTGACGGCTTCCGCATAGGCTTGCCAGTCTGCTACGTTCGCGAGCAGATAAGGATTCGTTTCGCTGTTGACAAAGTCCGCATTGTCTTTCTGCGCCGGTGCCATGACCGCATCTGCCTCGACCACGGTCGTGCAAGCGGCGTCACTAAACAGCTTGGAGCAGCCTTCACAGGACCAGTATTCCGTGTTCCATGCCGTTGCGTAGCTTGCCGCGGTGGCGACGGTCGCCTCGTGGTGAATCGGCGCGTGGGTATGTACCGTCTCCTGCGCAAACTGTCCGCCCGCTTCCTTGACGAGCGTTTTTTCCTCGCCGTAAATCTTCTCGTTGTCGTTATTCACGGCATATGGCTTGACGCTGAGCGTCAGAGCGGCGGTTTCTTCAATGCCCTCAATGATATAGGCATAGAGGTATTCGCCCTCACCGGCTGTCAGCGCCTCGTAGGTGTTTTCCCCATCGGACGCGAGCAACGTCTTGAACATGTATTTCGCGGCGCACTCCTTTGAGGTCGTGCCGTTCGAGAAGACGAAACCGACCTCGCGGTAGTTCGTCTCATTCGCGATCTTACCGACGATACGGATATCGAAGCCGCCGTTCTTGTTCTGATACCCGGCGAGCGTGATATCGCTGACCGCAGGCGTTTCCCCCTCATCGGCGAACACAGCCACCGAGAGCGCGGTCAGTGCCACCACGGTCAAAACGATACAGAGGATAAGCGAAGTAATCTTTTTCATGTTAGTAACCCTTTCGTTTCGTTCTGATAGTTCCCGGCGATCATTGACCGTCGCCGAACAGGTCATTCCAGGTCGTTTTGTCGCCGACACCTTCTTCTTGGCGGTGGGTGTCGGAGGTGCGGATCACATCGTCCGCGCCGAGGTAAATAATCTCCGTCACCGGCGGTGTCCAGATAGGTTTCCGATCGTTCATGATTCTCTCCTTTCCCAATAATCCACCGTTCTCATACGAACGGAATGAATCCTCCGAAATCTCCTCCGTCGGGATCGCCCCCGGAGAGTCGCTTCGTGACGGCGGTCGTCTGCTTGTTGCCGTCTGAGCCGATCACGATGTCCGCTCCTTCGGCGTCTTTCAATCCCGCCTCGAGGTAAATGACCGTGATATCGAAGCCGCTCGCCGCTTGGCTCGTCACGACACCGATGATGCCGCCAACCTGCTCCTCGCCCGTGAGGGCCCCCGTGTTCGAGACATCCGTCAGCATGTGCTTCCCGCCGGAAGCCCCGGTCATGAACAGACCGACGATACCGCCGACGCCCGTCTGACCCGTGATGTTCCCCGAGTTCACCGTACCGATGACGGTGAGGGAGGGCGCACCGGCACCCGCAACAGTCGAGTTGTTAATGTAGCCGACAATGCCTGCGGCATAGTTACCGGCTGTTGTCACATTACCTTTGTTCTCCGAGTTCACAATCGTGAGGTTGCCGAGCATCCGCCCGACGAAGCCCGCGGCGTTCGACGCGCCGGTCACGTTAATCGTCGCCATATTGACACAATTCCTGATGGTGGTCACGGCGCCGTTCGCCCACTGCACCATCCCGATGAAACCGGCGGCGTAGAAGTTACCGACGGTCAGGGTCACATCGCCCGCGACCGTGAGATTCTCGAGCGTCGCGCCGTTCGCGTAGCCGATGAGCCCCATGGCGCGCCCCTCTGTCTTATACTGTCGGTTGCGGAGGTTCACATAGATGGTGTGTCCGTCGCCGTCGATCGTACCGGCAAAGGGTCTCACGGAGGTGACACCGAGCGATGCGCGCACCGGCATATTGGCGCTCCCGATATCGGATGTCAGTTTGATATACTTGCCCGTGAGCGCGTCTGTGTCGACAAATGCCGTATGCGTCAGGCGCAACCATTCGGCATAAGACCCGATGAGATACGGATCGTCCGCCGTACCCGTACCGCGGAGCGTGACGGGTGTCACGGTCGCCGCATTCCCAAGGTCGGCGATCGCGAGCGAGAGTTTCTCTCCGAAGAGCCGCCCGAGGCGGAGCATCGAGGGAGAATCCAGATGGGCGGGGTCGCTCGGCTTACGGGTCAGACCCGCGCCGAGGACATCCACATAGTACCCTTTGGAGTGTTCTGCCGCCCAAATTTCCTTGACGGCGTTGAGTATTTCGTAGTTTGCCCAGTATTCGGTGATGCCGCCGTCGATCGTAGCGAGCCCGTTCTCCGTCACATAGCCCCGGCTCTCCAGCTCTGTCGTGAGGTCTCCGATAAAGTTCGACCAGAGAACCGCGTAATCAGTGGTATATTGGTGGGTATCACTTTCGCCCTGCATCCAGAGGAGGGCGACGATCTCCGCGTCGATCTGATTTTCCTCAAGCAGCCCCATGCCTTCGTCCACGCGGGTGAGCAGATGGGTGTACAGGCTGTTTTCTGCGAGGGTTTCCTTCCCGAGATAGGCGAGCGAGGAGGGCGAATACCACTTGTCGTGCAGGGTCGTGCCGCCCGTCGCGTCCTTGATGATGTAGAATGTCTCGTCGGGATAGGTCTCCGAGAGATACTCGGCGAGCCCGAGCTCGGGACCGAAGCACCAGTTCGGCCAGTTGGTCGTATCGTCCGGGATCCTGCCCATGCCCGTCTTGACGGGAATGAAGTTCGTCGTCAAATTCCGTTTGTCGGTTTTGGGGTTATACGGATTGCAGGAATTGAAGATCAGCACATTTTTGAAACCCGCCTGATACTTCGCCAACTGTTCCGGCGTCAGACTGTCCACCATGCTGTGCCCGACCATGTTGCTCTGCCCTGCCATGATGATGACCTTGGCTTTTCCTGTCGGTGTGGGCTCCGGCGTGGGAGTCGTCTTTTTCGCGACGTCCAGCGTCACCTCGCCGGTAAGCGTCGGCTTTCCCTCTCCCTGTTCATATACGATCTTCACCGTGCAGGACGGTTCATGCACCTCGATCGGTGAGCCGGTATAGGCGGCACCGTCCACCGTGACGGTGGCATTAGCAAGGTCGAGAACACCATCAGCACCGCGGTCGGCGGTCATGGTGACACGGAGCGTTTTCGGGTCGAAAAGATCCCCGTCCGTAAGTTGTCCGACCCCCGACGAATCAATTTCCATCTTCATGAAGGTTTTTTTCATCTCCTTTTCTGAGCCACAGGCGGTCAAGAGCGCAACGGACAGCAGGGTCACGAGCGCCAGAAGAAATGTCATACACCATTTTGCTTTCATAGGCTGATCTCCTTTTTCGGTTATTGCGGGGGCGACCCGCCTCGGTTAACAGTTCCTTTTGTTGTCTTCTTGTTCCCGCCGGGCAGGGAACCTGCCCGGCGGGAGGGGGATCCCCCTCCGATTTTTTTATTTTTCAGCGACTGACGACTTCGAGTTTCCCGTCGCGCTCCGCAATCTCGCAGATGCGCGCCGTCCGCACGTCCGCGGCGGTGCCGCGGGTGCCGTAATCTCTGCCGTGGTAGAAGAGGTAGAGGTACCCACCCTCGGCAAGCACGCTGTTGTGCCCCGTCCCCTCTTCGACGTCGTTCTTCGCGACGAGCGGGCAATAGGTGTTGTCGTCCGGGTACTTATGGAAGTGCAGTTCCGTCAGGTCGTCGGTGTGCCCGTGTGCCACCGCGTACCCGATATAATAGGTTTCGTTCTGATAGCAGTTCCCGGAATAGGTGAGGAAATGATCGTCACCGACACGGAAGTAGAACGCGCCCTCGAGGGTGTGCCAATGCTGCCCTTTCCTGAAACGGTCGCGCATGAAGATCTCTTCGTCCAGCGTCGCGCGCACCACCACCTGCGGATGTCCGCACATTTTGGTTGGCGAGAGCATTTTGTCGACGACGATCAGCGTCCCTGCCCGCTCCGCTTCGTAATCGTTCGTGGAGTAGTACATATAGAGGTCTCCCCCCGACTCGACCACATGCGCGTCGATGGAAAACGGCGCGATCAGTTCCCCAACGAAAGCGAACCTTCCGTCCGGACGGTCGCTGACCGCGACGCACATACGCTGGCGGTGCGTGTCCGTCTCCCACTCGCCCATGGACGAATAATAGAGCCAGAAGCGACCCTCATGGAAAAGCACCGCGGGCGCCCAGTATTCTTTCTCGCCCTCGAGCGAGTAGCAGATACCGGCGTAGTGCCAATGGTATTTGTCCCGGGCGGTATAGAGTTGCACCCCTTTTGCGCCCGTCGCGTACATATAATACGTATCGCCGTGCCGGATGACGTACGGGTCACCCTGCGAACGGCCTCCGTCAAACGTCAGTTTCACGGCCGTCCTCCGTTTTAGGTATTCTTCACAAATTATGATATTGGCGAACTCTTTTTTTGTAAATGTCGATAATGATATTTTTGTCAGATTTGATACTCATTTCAAAAAATCGCCAAAAAGGCAAAGAAACCGACAATTTTGTTGTCGGTTTCTCACAAAAACAGGTTATTTGGATTGTTCACGTCGATGAATACCTTTGTCTACTTCTTCCGGGTGATACCTGCGGTTGATATGCTTATCAAAGACGTAGGCGCAGTATAAGAATTCCCCCATGACCGTCGAGGGCAGAAGCAGGACGGCATACGCAACCAGAAACACATATTTGACGAAGAGCATGGCGCCCGCGATGTCCAGAACGAAACAGACGAGGAGCGGGAGCAACAGCGCCGCCGTCGCCGCAAGCGTCGTCGGCACGGTGCGGAAATACAGGATCATGGCATTCTTGAGGAGCCCTCCGACGGTCGCGCGGTACACTGCCACTTCCGCAAGGAGCAGAAGCCCGATGGGCAAAAGGAGCAGAATCCCACTGATGATCGGCAGATAGGCAAGTCCCCCGGTGTTCCCTCGGAGCGTGCCGGCGTATTCGGTGAGCAGGAGCCACAGAGACGTGAAGAGGAATACCCCCGCATACGCCCCACCGTTCTGCCGCACGCCGGTGAAGAAGTCCTCGCGGAGGAACACGCCCTCGCCGAAGACCAGCTGCCGCACGACGCGCACCGTACCGGCGAGCCCCACGGAAAGGATCAGCCAGCACGGAATGTCGATGAGGCGAAACCAAAAGCGCAGATTGGCGACGGCGGCGGCGCGAGCCGCCTCGTCTCCGGCATCGGAGACAGCGACGGACGCACACAGGACGTCACGCGAGAGATGCGAGATGAGGAGCGGAAGGAGGAAGAGGAGCAGAATGCCGCCGAGCGCGAAAAGCAGACGGTGCCGGACGCGCCAGCAGTCCCAAAAGACAGCAGGTCTTGTCGCGGGCAGAGCATCGGCGGTAAAATCGGTGGCGGCGCGTTTGACTTTCATGCGGTTTCCTCCTTACTGACGGAGCAGAGCGACCGTCTCGTTCTCGGACATACGAACCTCGTCCGGCGTCCCCTCAAAGACCAGTTGCCCCTCGTCCATGACGTAGATCCGGTCGGCGAGTTCGAGCGCCTCGCGATAGTCGTGCGTGACATAGATGACCGTGACCCCCTCTGACGTCTGCACATGGCGGATATAACGGCGGAGCATTTCGCGGCTCTCGGTGTCCACATTGGAGAGCGGCTCGTCCATGAGAATGAGATTCGGGTGCTTCACCATGGCGCGGGCGATCGCCACACGTTGCTGCTGACCGCCCGAGAGATGTTTCGGCAGGCGCGTGAGGCAGTCGGTGAGCCCGAAGGTCTCGGCGATCGCCTTGACCCGTTCCGTCACCTCGTCGCGCTTCAGGCGCGCGGTTTTTAAGGGAAAGGCGATGTTATCAAAAACCGTCAGTGACGGATACAGGACATAATCCTGTGAGACATAGGCAAGGTTTCGCTTCCGCGTCGGAATGGTATCGGCGTCCTTACCGTCAAAGTAAATATAGCCGTCAAAGGCGAAGAAACCGGCAATCGCTTTGAGCAGCGTGGTCTTCCCGCACCCGGAAAAGCCCATGACGACGTTCAGCGTGCCGGCGTCAAACCGTGCCGAGAGCCCCCGGACGGCAACCGTCTCGTTCTTTTTCTTATCAATATAGGTCACTGTCAGATTCTTTACCTTAATATCCGGCATTGTGATCCTCCCTGCCCTGCATCGGGATTTGTGCGTCCCTCCTCCGACACCTTTGTCGAAAAAGCGCGCAATTTCTTTCCTTTGTATTGTAACATGTGCGCACGATTGTTGGCAAGGTGTGCGATGCTTCCTTCTTTTGGGTTTGTTATCAGAACGGATAAAAGTATCATTTTGGACAAAAGAAACAATATTTTTATTGCGATTTTTGTGCAAAACAGTTGACTTTGTGTGCCGTTTCGGATAGAATGGCGGTGAATTGAAGCCCTCATGCCCGGGGAGGCCTCTTCTCCGGGTGGGGAGCAAAACGGAATAATAAAGGAGCATCGCCATGTTTCATACCGACAAATACGCGGCTCTCGTCGCCCGACACAGAGAAGCGATCGTCGCGGCGGAGAAATACATCTGGGAGCACCCGGAGACAGGGTTCAAGGAATGGCAGACCGGTGCCTACCTCGAGAAGATCTTCGAGGACGCGGGCTACACGCTGACGAAAGCCGGGAATATCCCCGGTTTCTATACCGACATCGATACCGGCAGACCGGGACCGAGGCTCCTCATCATCTGTGAGCTCGATGCCATCGCCATGCCGCACCATTTCGCGGCGGTGGACGGCTGTGCACACGCCTGCGGGCATCATGCGCAGTGCGCCGCCATGGTAGGGATCGCGCTCGCGCTCCGGGAGCCGGGTGCGCTCGACGGGCTTTCGGGCTCAATTCGTCTCGCGGCGGTACCCGCCGAGGAGGAGATCCAACTGGACTTCCGGGACGAGCTGCGCCGCGCGGGTACCATCCGCTACTGCGGTGGGAAAGACGAGTTTCTCTTCCGCGGCTACTTTGACGGCGTAGACCTCGCCTATATGTTCCACACCGGCACCAATCCGCACAGCAAACTGGATATCCACGACGGGTGCAACGGCAATATCTCCAAGGATATTGTTTTTCACGGGAAGGCGGCGCACGCCGGTAGCTTCCCGCAGGCGGGCATCAACGCACTGTATGCCGCGACCCTCACCCTGAACGCTATCAACGCCCTGCGCGAGACGTTCCCGGACAAGGAAAATGTGCGCGTCCATCCCATTATGACAAACGGCGGGGATTCGGTCAGCGTGATTCCGGCAGAGGCGGCGCTCTCCACGCTCGTGCGCGGGAACAGCCTCCCCTCCATCGCCCGCACGAACCGCAAGGTCAACCGCGCGATCGCATCCGGTGCGCTCGCCATGGGTGCGACGGTCACGGTTACAGACCATCCGGGCGCCTGCCCTCTGCATAACGCCCCGTGCCTGAAGGAGATCGCGACCGACGTCATGGCGGAACTGGTCGGGCGGGAGAACCTGAATATCACGCATAACTTCGGCGGCGGTTCGACCGATATGGGGAACCTCTCCTGCCTGATGCCCGTCCTGCACCCCTACATCAGCGGCGCCGCGGGTGCCAGCCACGGCAACGACTTCCGCATCGCGGACGTCGAGAACGCCTGCGTCGTCTCCGCCGAGGGGCAGCTTTCCCTCGCCGCCGCGCTCCTCTCGGACGATGCCCGCCTCGCGCGCAAGGTGGTGGACACCTACGAGCCGCTCTACCCGAACAAGGAAGCCTACTTTGCCGATTGGGACAAGTACATGGCGGAGCATGACCTGCTCATCTGGGGGGAAGACGGTTCCGTCACCGTCAATCTGTAAACACTCAAAAACGTGCAAAAAGCCACCGCAATGGTGGCTTTTTGCACGTTTGGAAGACTGCGAGCGCGACTTCAAAAGGCTCTATATTTCCGGGCTCCGCATTGATAAATTGCAGATTGTCTCCACCTGATGTACGAGTTTGATTTGGCTCCGAGTCTGGTTGAAAGACAAACGGCTGCCGGTGTGGGAAAGATACCCGCATAATCGCCGTTATTGTACGGTCGTTACGAACAGGCTCGCGAGCACGATGATCACTGTGCAATTGTCTGTCGCACGTTTTTCTCGGTCTTGCGCTCGGAAATCTTTGCCGCGCCGTCGCGCGGACGGACTCCGACGGAGCCGAAACCGCACTGTCGTTTACGCCGTAACTCGAGGAAGCCGCAACGGTTCCGTTTGCCGATTCGTTATCAATCAGTCCTTCGGCTCCGTACCGCGGGTCGCGAGGCATCTGCCACCGTCGACGACAAGATTGTGTCCTGTGATAAAACGCGCATCCTCCGAAGCAAGGAACATGACCGCCGCCGTGATATCGTGCGGCGATGGAGTCATGCGCAAATAGTTCGTGTATGAAAGATCGCCGCCGGTCGCGCTTGCCGTGGGAATCATGCCCGGGCAAACCGCATTTACGTTCACCCCGAACTTCCCGAGTTCTTTCGCCATAGACTTGGTCATACTCAGCACCCCGCCCTTCGACGCTCCGTATTCGGTGTGCATGACGTGTCCGTTCAGTCCCACGACCGAAGTCGTATTGACGATCTTACCGCCCTTGCCTTTTTCTATCATCACTCTCGCGCACTGGCGAGCGAAATAATAACTGCCGTAAAGATTGACCTTGATAATTCTGTCGAAAACCTCCGGCGACTGCTCGTACGAGAGTGCTCGGTCTTTTCTCGCGCTTCCGCCGGCAATATTCGCCAACACGTCCACACCATCGAAGTCTGCGACTATATCGTTTACACACTTCTCGACCGCGTGAAAATCGGTCACGTCGCAAACGTAAGCCTTTGCTTCACCGCCGTTTTCAGTGATTTTCTTTACCGTTTCGTTCGCGGTTTCGCCGTTGAAATCGACTACAGCGACCTTTGCGCCCTCGGCTGCGAACGAGATCGCCGTGTCCGATCCGATACCGCCGCCTGCGCCCGTCACGATAACTACCTTGCCTTCAAATCTTTTCATCGTATTTCCTTCCTCCTTGTATCATAAAATTCCAAGCAACTTGGTTACTTTTAATGGCTTATCCCACAGCCTTTATGAGATCATATTCTCGCAGACAGAGGTTTCTCGGCGTTCTCCTTGTAGTGATTCTGCTCACCAAAAGCGTGAGAGCCTCTTGTACAGCGGGTCTACATGAATAAGCCGGATGTCGATTCAGTCTCTGCCGTTATCTTCTTATGTCTCACAAGGTCGTGTTCCGTTGTGCTTGTGGCACTCAGTCTGTAATCCCCGCTCGTAGGTGCATGATGTTCTTTGTTGGTATCGACGTCGCTGAAAGATCTCACGAATCCACGTTTTATCATAAACGCTCTTATCGTTCTCCCTGCCCGTCTGCGTTTACGGATTACTTACATCGTAAATATAAATGAATGTTCGCCGCGTGTAAATAGCTAAGTTGATACTTTTGTGTTTTATGATACCAAATCAGTGAAGTGCGCCCCAAAAGTTGGACAGAGAAAAAACTTTTGGAGGTGCATTTTTATGGCAAAGAGAGTTTGATTGTGTTTCAAACGAATCCATCACTAAGGAAGACAAAAACGGAGAGCCTTCCTCGTCGGAAGCAACTCTCCGTTTTTATTTGCTTTCTCGCGGCGCGCCGCCAAGGTCAGTGTAGGACTTTCGGGCAGTTCGAGAAAACTTAACTTGGTGGACCCGATGGGGGGTTCGCGCTATGCGCGAATGTTGCGTCCCCCGGCGCCGGATTCTCGTTTGTCTTCAACCCCTTTTTATCGCACCGGCGCGGGGTCGTCTGCGGCGGGTTCGTCAAAAAAAACACAGCCCCGTCTTGGGGGCTGTGCTTTTTTGGTGGACTGCAAGCATGAATTCCCGAACGCACTATTTTTCCGGGCTCCGCGCCGATTTTTCGGGTGCTGATTTGCGGTCCGGTTCGGGTTGCGTTGGGGTTTTTCAGAACATAAGTTTGACATGCAGATCTGTTGCATATTCACTCCCCGCGCCAAGCGAGTATTCGCCCTCGTGGACCACAAGCCCCCTGTCTTTGGTCTCAACCGAATGGCATCTCGTGTG